>NZ_QNUB01000023.1:0-85691 GCF_008042345.1 Bacillus sp. AR8-1 | reverse complement strand
TCTCCACAGCCTGAAAAAAACAGCTGTATAACAGCTGTTTTTTTATTTCTTAAGCTTCTCTAACTTCTCAGTCGAGCGAGCATTGTTTCTTTCCGCTACCATTACACTTCTTTTTTGATCGATATAATCAAGCAATGTTCTATACTCTTCCTCATATACTGATAATCGCTCCAGAAGACGCTCTCTTTCTGTTTGTAATGATTCAACTTGTTGTTGCAACACCGTTAAAGAGTTTTCATCTTTATAATTTTGCAAGAAATCAATAACATCATTCAACGTAATTGACGTAGGTTCTAACACTTTTGTCTCTTTCACTTCATAATTTTCTACTTTACGAAGTTGCTTCGCTTCCTCAATACGTTCTTTATATTGCTTTCTTACGTAAGAATTCCATCTAAATCCACATGCTGCTGGTGTACGAGATAAATTTTTCCCCACTTCCTTAAAGGCAGAAAGTTGTGTTCCACCTTCTCGAATATGCCGGAGTACTACTTCTGCCAGAAGCAAATCTTCATCATCAGTCCAAGCATCTTGTCTTGTTGTCGCCATTTCTCTAGTCCTCCCTATGCATTTTTTATTAAGCATATGCAGTTACTAGAAAAGATAGAATACAACAACTAAAGATTAAGACAAAAAAAATAAACGCAGAAGATATCTTCTGCGTTTATTTTCCCGCAATTACTTGCTGATTACTTCTTTACCTTTGTAAGTACCGCATGCTTTACATACACGGTGAGCTAATTTCGCTTCACCACAGCTTGGGCACTCTACCATACCAGGTACTGATAATTTGAAATGCGTACGACGCTTTCTTTTTACTGTTTTAGAAGTTCTTCTAAAAGGTACAGCCATTCTTCCCACCTCCTTAAAAGAAATAGTTATTTTCATATGAAGGCCTGAACCAGTCTTCCGATTATTTGTCAAAAAACTTTGCAAGTCCTGCCAATCTTGGATCAACAGTCTTTTCTTTGTCTTCTTCCGAAATCACTTGCCAGTCTTGACCTTGCGTCGGTGCTCCACCAGAAACATCATCACTGAAAATTTGCATTGGAATCTCCAAAAGTATATTTTCCTTGATTACGGGCAGTAAGTCAAGTACTTCTCCTTCTAAACAATGAATTTCAGCTTCAGTTTCAAATTCTTCTTGTGAAGTTTGGAACACCTCAGTTGTTTTAATGTCAAATGGTAATGTCACATCTACTAAAGAGCGAGAACATGGTAAAACCATGCTTCCAGTTATATGTAGATGAAACGTAAACTTACCGGAGCCAAAATCAACTCTTCCCGTTACATGAACAGGATTAATTTCACGAATATCTTTCTCGACCTCTTTTAGCTCACTTACATCTACCATCTCATCCAATGTCAATCCTTTATTTCTCAATTTATTCAATTGATGGATGGACCATTTCATATCATATCACCTCAAGGCAACAAACAAAATTATAGCTAGCCATTTTATATTTGTCAATGTTTTTTCTTTACACTATAATGAAGTCATCATAGTAAATAATATATAGAGTATCACGTTTTTCAAAAAGATGCTACATCGAAAGGAGAGATTACCATAAAAGCTGGTGGTATTGTTGTTGAATATAACCCTTTTCATAACGGTCACCTTTATCATGTGCAACAGACAAAAAAGTTAACACAATCCGATATAATAATTGCCGTTATGAGTGGTCCTTTTTTACAGCGTGGTGAGCCCGCACTCATTTCCAAATGGTATCGCACTAAAATGGCCTTAGCAAACGGCGTAGACCTTGTTGTAGAGCTTCCATACGTCTTTGCAACACAAAAGGCTGAAACCTTCGCAAATGGTGCTATTTCCATTTTAAATGCCCTACATGTTTCTGAAATTTGTTTCGGTAGTGAGGATGGACAAATCGAAAATTTTTATAATACCATCTCCGTACAAAAAAACGAAGAAGAGACTTTTAACTACCTTGTAAAACAATTCATGGACGCTGGCAATAGTTATGCAAAAGCAACATCGGATGCTTTTTCACACATTTTAACATCCGAAAAAAACATAGATATGTCACAACCAAATAATATTTTAGGCTTCCAATACATTAAAGCAATTCTGTCACAAAATAGCTCTATACAAGCTCAAACTATAAAAAGATTCGCCTCTCATTATCATGATGAAACATTTAATGACCAACATATTGCAAGCGCGACAAGCATTCGGAAACAACTCTTTAGCGAAGAAGGATCATTTACAACAATTGAACCTTTTCTCCCACAGGCAACCACTTCGCTTTTAGCAAATTACAAACAAAACTACGGGATATTACATAATTGGGAACAATACTTTTCATTTTTTAAATATAAACTCATGACAATGTCTTCAGGAGACTTACGACATATATATGAAATAGAAGAAGGTTTAGAGCATCGTATTTTATCAAAAATACAAAACAGTTCCTCCTTCTATTCATTCATGGAAGCATTAAAAACAAAACGTTATACATGGACTAGACTACAAAGAGCTTGTACACACATTTTAACAAACACAACAAAAGAGGAAATACGTAGCGCAAATATAGAACAACATGCACCATATATCCGCCTGCTAGGCATGTCACAAAAAGGACAAACTTATCTTTCAAAAAACAAGAAAAAAATCGAACTTCCAATCCTTACTCATACAAAAACATTTGACCATGCTGCTTTAGATATAGAGAAAAAAGCAAACTCTGTATATTTCTCCATCATGCACGAACCGTTACGCACGCAACTATTAAAACAGGATATAACACACCATCCTATTCGCTATGATGAAACAACTACAAAATTCCTATAAAAAACCTCTCTATTTCAGAGAGGTTTTTTCCTTATCCATCTTTTCTAAATATGTTAACGCATCATCCAGCGTATCCACTGGTACAATTTTCATTTTTGTTTTAATGTCCTTTGCAGTCTCAAGTGCATTTTTATAGTTCGATTTCTCCGCTCCTTTTTCATTTGGCGCAAAGAACACTTCAGCCCCAGCATCGCTAGCAGCCACCACTTTTTGATTTATACCACCAATCGGGCCAACTTCTCCTTTTTCATTAATTGTACCTGTTCCAGCTATTTCATGTCCTTTTGTTAAGTCTTCTTCCACAAGTTGATTATATATTTCTAATGTGAACATTAAACCTGCGGATGGTCCACCAATTTCATGAGAATTAATTTTCACTTTCGGATCGACCACTAATTCTCTTTCCGTAACGATAGAAACACCTATACCGACACGTCCATTCCCATTAGGAATCGTCTTTACATTTAAATTTTCTTTCAATTGTTTTCCATTTCTCATGTACTCAATACTTACAGCATCGCTTTCTTTTTTCCCAGTCATATATTCAATAAATTGCTCCGTCTTTTCAAATGTTTTTCCATCAACAGCTATAATAACATCACCAAGCTTAAGCTTTCCTTCTGACGGCATTCCTTTTGCCACACCAGCAACTAATACACCTTTATTTTCAAAAGAAACGGAGCGATTTGCACGTTTATATGCATTATAAATTGCTGCATTTTGTGAATCTTTCATCGCATAATTTTGGCGAAATTGATATTCTTCATCACTCTCACCTTTTTGCAATATTTCTTCCGCTTTTGAAATATGTGTATATTTATTAAACTGTGCCGCTATTAAATTCACCACATTTGCTGGTCCCATTGAAACCGTAACAAGCATAAAATCACCAGATTCTTTCGTTCCACCCTCAACTTGAACGTAAGGCTCTAATTTGGCAGCCATTCCTGGTTTTGTTACATAATACGGTAAACGCACGTAAACAAGTAACATCGCCAATATAACCCCTATTAAGATTGCATATATAAACCGAAAACGCTTAAACATTATGTTTCTCCTTCCACTGCTCAATTAATAAATAAATATTTGAAACATGTTTTTCCGCTTCTACTTCTCCAACTCGAATAATGTCTTCAATGTTTGTAAAAGCACGTGAACTAAATTGCTCTACAGCTGGTCGCATCATTAAATCCGATGCAATTTGCCGATTCATTACAAGCTCATGCTGCATAATTTCTATACTTTGCATGATTACGTCATAAATGGACGTAACATCGCCATTCACCTTAATTGGAGACACATCCACAGCGATAACAATATCGGCCCCTAATTCTTTCACAACCGATACTGGGATACGATCAATAACCCCACCATCCACTAATAATCGTCCATCTATTTTTTCTGGTACAAACACTCCAGGAACAGATATGCTAGCCCTCACCGCATCTGCAACTGGTCCACTTGTAAAAACCACTTTTTCCCCCTTCAATATGTCAGTAGCCACAACAGCCGTCGGGATATCTAACTCTTCTAAATTTTTATTATATGTAAACATTTTAATCATATCTTTGACACGTTTTCCAGCAATAAATCCCATTTTCGGTACCGTGAAATCTAAATAATACTTCCGCTTGAAAACAGATGCCAATTTATACAATCTTTCAACGTTACTACTTGCCGCATAAAACGTACCTATTAGCGCCCCCATACTACTTCCTGCAATCATATGAATAGGGATACCAGCTTCCCTTAAAACCTTTATTACACCAATATGAGCAAACCCTTTCGCTCCTCCAGACCCAAGTGCTAAACCAATCTTTGGTTCTTTCATTTTTCTCACCCTTTAATTTTTTTCATTCCTTTTTCATACTTATGGTCTAAATTCACTACGTATCCACGTATACTGAAATGAACGTTTTTTGGGACAAAGGGGGATTTACTTACATGTATGAAAAATGGAAAACCGCTTTCCTTACCATATCAACGCTTTTTTTAACCTTTTCTCTTGTACTCCACCCCCAAGCCGCTTTACAAGCTTCTATTCGCGGGTTAAATATATGGTGGGAAGTTGTATTCCCTTCACTACTACCGTTTTTCATCATTGCGGAACTTCTAATTAGTATCGGTGTTGTAAAATTTATTGGCGTTATATTAGAACCACTCATGCGCCCACTTTTTCGCGTTCCAGGGATAGGTGGATTCGTTTGGGCAATGGGAATGGCTTCAGGTTTCCCTGCAGGCGCCAAACTAAGCGCTAGACTACGAAAAAGCAACCTTTTAACTCAGATTGAAGCGGAGCGCCTCGTTTCTTTCACAAATTCTTCTAATCCACTTTTTATTTTCGGTGCTGTGTCTATCGGTTTTTTTAATAATCCAAAATTAGGGATTATATTAGCGGCTGCCCATTATTTAAGTAACTTTGCTGTCGGATTAATTATGCGTTTTTACGGCCATAATACCGCTTACAAAAATAATACACACACTACAAAAAAACGCCGCTTTCAAAACCCTTTTTTAATTCTTCACGAGACACGCTTACAAGAAAAAAGACCAATCGGTAAATTACTTGGGGATGCTATCGTTTCTTCTATTCAAACATTACTTATGATTGGCGGATTTATTATTTTATTCTCTGTGTTAAATAAAATGATTACTGTATTCCACATTACAGCAGCTCTTTCTTTTATTATGCAACATATTTTATCATTCTTCCAACTAAGTACAGATTTTAGTATACCTATATTATCAGGTGTTTTCGAAATGACACTCGGAAGCCAAATGATTAGTCAAATAAATGAAACACCCCTCTTACAACAAGCTATGGTAACAAGCTTCATTTTAGCATTTAGCGGTCTTTCTATTCAGGCACAAGTTGCTAGCATATTAGCTGAAACAGACATCCGATTTAAACCCTATTTTTTCGCACGAATTATTCAAAGTATTCTTGCCCCTATTTTTACATTTATATTTTGGACACCATTTTATGAGAAAGTAAGTTCTTTCTCACCTATGCAAAAAGATATTCCTGTATTTTTATCCAAGCATCCTTCTATACTACATGAAATTTGGACATCTTTTATACATTACGGACCAATTTTCACATTATTTTGTCTATATTTATATGTTATTTTATTATTTTTTCGCACGTATAAAGAAAAACCCCGTTCACTTTAACGGGGTTTGAAACTTTTCTTTTAAAGCACGCTCTACAATAGGAGGCACAAGATCTACTACACTCCCTCCATACCTCGCAACTTCTTTCACAATACTCGAGCTTAAAAATGAATATTGGTTGTTTGTCATAATAAAAAATGTTTCAATATTTTCATCTAATTTTCGATTCATAGAAGTAATTTGCATCTCATATTCAAAATCAGAAACTGCTCGTAAACCACGTAATATTGCATTTGCATTACGCATTTTTGCATACTCTACTAACAGCCCACTATGCGAATCTACTTTTACATTCGGGATATCCTTTGTCGCTTCTCGAATTAGTTCTAATCGCTCTTCAACTGAAAAGAATGGTTTTTTAGATGAATTGTTTAAAACGACTACGTACACCTCATCAAATACTTTTGCTCCCCTTTTAATAATATCCAGATGCCCAAGGGTAATTGGATCAAAACTTCCTGAAGAAATAGCTATACTTGTCATTCTGTCCCCTCACCTTCATACTTATAAATCGATATTGCAGTAATCCCATAATTCTCAGCTCGTACTTTTACAAGCTTTCCTATTGAATCAGGTAAAACTACATCATTACCATGCTCTGCCATAATTAATCCATCACTATGTAGCAATCCATGTTGATCCATTACACTAATTAAAGATACAATTTTTTGCTCTTTATATGGTGGGTCTATTAATATAAGATCGAATGACATTTCACGTTTTATAAGCGCCTTTACTGCACGTTCCGCATCATTTCGATATACTTCAGCTTGTTCCTGTATTCTACAACTTTCTAAATTTTGATGAATTACTTTTATCGCTTTACTATCCCTATCAACAAAAATCGCTTTATCGATCCCTCTGCTCAAAGCCTCAATTCCAAGGCCACCACTACCACCAAATAAATCAAGGGCGATACCACCATCAAAATAAGGACCTATCATATTAAAAATAGATTCTTTTACTTTATCTGTCGTTGGACGTGTTGTATTACCAGGAACCGCTTTAAGTGGGTGTCCTTTACATTTTCCTGAAACTACTCTCATCTGTTGTCACTACCTTTATTTCAATCTATCGAGCGATTATAGAAAGCCATTCCCACTTTGGTAACCGTTAACAAATTACATTCACCAAAATATTAGAAAACTCAGCATCAAATAACCACTCATTATTTTTATGTATTCATCTCATCATTCACTAATATGAATCCAATATGTATATTAGTTCCACTTTATCTTTTTTATCCTATCACAAAATAAAAAAAAGAAAAATAAAAAGCCTGACATAAAATTTAATTTCATTATGTATATCTTCATTTAGATTGGACATAAATAATTATAACAACATCACCTTCGATGTTGTTGCCAACCGCGGAGAAGACTTACGTTTCCCCATAAGTTCTTCCTCCGGTTTCTCCTCTCCCTTTGCCTTCTTACTAGTACATGCTAGTATAAGAAGGGCCCTGCTATGCAGGGTTTTTTTTCTTTGTGTGCTTTTCATTTAAAAAGTGAAATGGTACAGTAAAAGAAAGAGGAGGAAAAAATATGATTCAACGCTTTATAGAACTCGGAGAAGGCTACTCTGATTTATATGAATTACTTGAAATTGCCAAAACAAATCAAGAACGTATAGCACATATGTTACAATTTGAAACGATAAAAAACGATAAAAAAGTGTGTTCGCTTGTTGTAATATTAAAACCAACTACTACTGGTGATTTCCAACCATTATACATATGTCGTGAAGGCATTCCTGTATTTGAAAATAAAAAAAGTAAACGTGTCATTTTATTTGAAGAAACGGCAGAGCAACTCGGAAAAAAAGTGGCTACTTTTACTGTAAAGCCATCTACAACTTTCCCAGAAAAAGAACTATTTTTTAATCATTTAATTGGTATTTTACGAATGAACAATTTCATTCCTCCGATGAAATAACACTTTATTTCAATTAAAAAATCCCCCGCTAAATTTAGCAGGGGATTTTTTCTATTAGCTATAATCGTATTCTTTTGCTCGATCAGGACGGGAATTTTCAAATTCCGTTTTTAAATACGGGCGATACGACTGTTCTATCTTTTTCACAAAAGGAAGTTTGTTCAACTTATGCATCATATGCTCAATTTGTTCCATGTCACAATATACTACAGCATATTTTAATCGTTTTGATATGTAATGTATATTACCATATTTCCTTAAAATCTTGGCATGTTTCAATGAATGTAAATAAACAATCATACTTTGTCGTTGCCCGAACATAATCTTCTCCATCTTCTCCTTTTAAAAACATATATTTTATATTCTATGAAAACCAATCAGAAATTTATAACATTACAGGACAAACTCTGTATACGTTTTCTTCCAACTTCTAAAAAACGGGGTACATCACCCCGTTTTTTTACAACCACAACCTCCGCCAGTACCACAACCTCCACCACAGCCACCAGCATCAAAGAATGGATTTCCTGTTGGTACTTTAATGGAAGAAGACACTTCCGAACCGATTGCTACACTAACTTCATCTAATAACTTCTGCAAAGCAGTTTCTGCTCTTTTAAAAGCTGCAACCTTATCATGTAAGTCCACAGAACGCTTTAATTCTCTCATTTTCATCGATACGGTAGTGTAGTCAGGATGGTATTTTCCAAAGCGCTGTACTTCCTCATACCGTTCTTTCATCGCTGTAAATTGCTGAATTAACGTCTGAAGTTCTATATCTTCATGTAATTCTCTATAATACTTACGATAATCTTCTGCTATATCTGAACAGATAATCGCTTTTGCAAGCTGCTCTGCCTTATCTAATATTAATACGCTTTCTAGCGTCGCTACAATCATGAGAGACACCTCCGAGTATCCATCATACCACATTTAGATTAGAACTACTAATTGAAGTGACTTACTCAAAAGAAAGATATAATGAAACTATTTTCACACTATATCCGTACACACTTATACATTAATATGTTCCGCTATATTATATTTAAGAACATCCCATTTCCCACTATTTTGTTTCACATAACTAATACACGCATTTTTTAATGGTGTCTTAAATGTAATTTCATCTGGTTCAATGGCATGTAAAATTGCTTTTATCGCGTGTGAGTGAGCAACAATAATAATACGTTTGCCAAAATGAGTTGTTGCAACATCTTCTAAAGCAGCAAAGCAACGAGCTACAATCTCTTCATCTTGCTCCATACCTTCTACTTTACCCTCAGCAATCAACTCTCTAACAGTCGCAACTGGCTTCCCTGAAGCTTCTCCAAAATTCCGTTCAACAAATCGATCATCTAATAAAATCGATTGTAATCCAGCCGCCTTTGCGATTTCATTAGCCGTTTCTTGCGCTCTAATTAACGGGCTACTTATAATGATATCCCACGTTTCTTCTTGTAAAGCAGCTGCACTTTGACTCGCTTGCTTCTTACCAACTTCATTAAGCGGAATATCTTCTCGCCCCTGAATAATTTCTTGAAAATTCCAATCAGTTTGTCCATGTCGTACTAAACAAATTTCCGTCATGCTGCAACTCCTTTTTAAATAATCAATCTCTATTGTAACAAAAGTTCTGCATGACGGACATATTTTTCACTTGTAATTAGGTTGCATTTTGTTGCTTCATATACTGAAACATATCAATCATGATCGAAGCAACAGCCAATTGATTTTGAAATTTTTCCACTTTATCTGGTATTGTTTTTTTGAAATGTTGCATCGCCGCTAACTCAAAAGCCTCTTTTTCTTCAGGATTTCGTGTTAATTTTCTATACCAGTACGGTTGCTCTCTAATATAGCGAGATAAATCCTCATCAGCCTTTATAAACTCCATAATTTCTGCTCTCATCATCTTTCCCCCTAATCCTTTTGAAAGAAAAACGGGTTATTTTCTGAAGTACTTTGTTCTTGCTGCGTACGGTTACCTTGAAATTGCTGAATAACTTGTTGCACGCTCCCAATAGCACTCGTCACATTAGCTAAATGGTTCTGCATTTGTTCCACGTCCAACTTTTTAAAAAAAGAAAGCATTTGCCCCATCACATCAGCAGTTTTTTCCTCTTCAGTTCGATTATCTTTTTCTTTTTTATTTTCTTTTACCGAAGAAAACGCAGGCGCTCCATCCGGTCTATAAGTTGCCCATATTGGATCTTCTTCACCAAGTAAGTACCATTCTTCATAAAATTGTTGCCAAGTTTTGTGACCATTTCTAACCTCATGAACCATTTTAGGGTGATGGTTTACAAATTCTTTAAACTGTTGAACCGATGGATGTAACGGCCCTTTTGTTGTTGGCATAATCCTCACCTCTCCATGTATATCTACTATATAGTAAGAAAAAAAAGGCGCATGGTTCGCCTATTTTTAGACGATTCATGCACCTTTTTTTCTGCTATTTGCATACGGTCAGATTCCCACCTACAATTCAGTGAATACGAAGTAACTAATTAGGTGATGTAACACCCCACCGCTTACAGTTTCGCTTTATTTTCGAATAAAGTTTTGTGTATAAAATTTATCGTATACACCAACACCTAATCCTGTAAATTGTTCATTTAATAAATTCTTTCTATGCCCCTCACTATTTAACCAACCTTGCACTGCCGCAATTCCATCACTATGTTGCGCCGCTATGTTCTCACCAGCAAGTTGAAATCCTACTTTCCCGCGCTGCAAACGATCTCCTAGCGTACCTAATGTAGGTGAGTCATGAGAAAAATAATTATTGTCTTTCATATCTTTACTGTGACCAACAGCAACATCTGCCGTTTCCTGATCCCATGTTAATAATGGTAATTTATGACGACTTCGAATGATATTTGTTAAATCAAAAATTTGTTGCATATTCCCATTTTCTACTTGTTTTATCTTTTCTGGAGTCAATGGTTGTTCTGCTATTAATTCACCTGAATAAACGAGCTGATATGGTCTTTGGCGTAATAAAGTTTCGTCATCCATATAACGAACACCCACAAGCTCATGTGTAAATTGATCAAAATACAATTGCGCCCATCCATCTTCTACAGGTATTAACGGTTGTTCCATGACTTCGGTATCAGATAGTTCAAATTGATAACTATTTTTCCCTCTTTTTAATGAAATTTCATGCGAAAGCGGACTTTTTTTATATACTTCTTCATATTTTTCATTTATATAATAAGGTGGAACCTTAACTTGTTCACCAGCAGCGTACGCCGTTATAACTTTACGTTCAGAAACTCCGAATTGAACATACTGAGTTAAATCCTGATTGTATACCCACCATTCATATCCGTATGCAGATGGCTCTATTCGAGAGGGTTCTCCCCACTTCGCTAATAAATTTTCAGAGTCTTCACCAATCATATTTAAAACAGTGTCTGAGGAGTCTTCCTTAATTTGCTTTTTCTTTTTCACAATTTTATTTTCTTGCTTTGATTGAGATGAGGTTAATATATATTGTGAAACGAGTAATTTCCCGTATAAATCAACAGCTAAAATTAAAATTGTAATCATTACGATACGCAATAATTTCTTCAAACGATATACCTCCTGAACAAAACATAAAATTGAGATATACACAAATCCTTTTCTTTCTTTTTGTGTGTACCGTACTCTTTTCACTATATCATATTTTTGTGAAAAAAGTCTGGATTATCCCTTTTCTCTCAATATGAATTGCACTTTCTTATTATTCATACTATTATAAAAATAATGGTGTAACATTAAAAAAGGAGGTATTATATGCAATTTACAAATACGAAATTTAATGGAGCCGTCGTTGAATTAACTCTTTTAACTGAAATCATGGAAAACAACCACTTCGTACTTGCTGGACAGTGGGATTATGAACGGGTTACATACGATTATAAATTTGAAATATTAAAGGATGTTTATTATTTGCGAGTGCAAGGCGTTGCTGTTGAAGGTGACATTGGCAGTAGACACGCTGAAGTAAAACTACTCCCTCCCTTATTAGGAAAACATTATTATCCTCACGGCGTTGAATATGGCGATGATGAGACTTTCCCAACGAATGTACTTCAAAAAAGTGAACAACTCCTACAAAATGTCGAAAAAGAGTTAAAGGAACTTCAAATTATTGATTAACAAAAACAAGCGCATCAATATGATGCGCTTGTTTTTTCCCTCCCCTAAGAATGAATCGTTTTTTTTACTGGATATCCATAAATAGATCCATCTTTTACTTTAATCTCATCTTCCCAAGGAACCTTATATTTACCTTCAGCTAAATCTTTTACAAACGTATATGGATTTTCTTTCACCCCACCAGGAGTTGCTACATATCCTCTTGAACCTAGATTATATATATTATTTTCTAATCCCCATCCTAATCTAGCCTGATCTGCTAGTTCTGGATATACTTCAGCAGTAACAATCTCCCAAGGATTTCGATGCCCCTGTACTAAAGTAGTCCCATCAAAATTACATACTTGTCCTTCACCAAAGTAATAAAATACACCATCATAACCCGCTAAGTTTACCGACAATGTATACATTAAATTCTGCCATGCATTTGAACGATTGGTTAGCATCCATTGTTCACTAACTTGTGTGCTATACCCAGAAATACGAATCAAGACATTTGCACCTTTATAGGCCGCTTCACGAGCTACTTCAGGGAACATGCCATCATGACAAATACAAACAGCTAATTTACTTCCTCCAGGTCCATCACAAACAGGTAAGCCTAAATCTCCAGCTTTCCAAGGCTCGACTGGCACCCAAGGATTTAGCTTACGATACTTCAAAATCATTTCACCTTGTGGATCAATAATAACTGCTGTATTATATGGCTCTCCACCATCAGGGTTTTTTTCCATTATTGAAAAAACACCATATACTTTAGATTCCTTACATGCCTCAGCAAATAAGTCTGTTTCTGGCCCAGGCACTGTACATAAAAATTCTTCTGTAGTCCATTTTTTTGTATTGAGCCCTTGTGTACTATATTCAGGAAATACTATCAATTCTATTCCAGGGTAACCTGATTTGGTCGAATGAATTGTTTTTATGATTTGTTGAATTTGTTTATCAATGTCTGCACGTGACTCTACTACTGGTACTGGATATTGAATTAGCGCTGTCAAAAAACCACTAATCGGCTTTACCATACTTCCACTACTACCCATTTAAATTCCCCCTTAAAATAGTTCGTGTTTATTAAAGATAACAATATATTTTTGTAACTCTCTAAAAAACTTGCACCACATATGGAATTATTACGCATGAAAGCTAGTAGTAAATTTTATATCCACTTTTAGTACACGCCTACACTAACTTAACATAAATAATTAGAAAATTCAATCTTTCATGAAAAACTAAAACTAAGTAAAAAAAGCGTATGGAATCCCATACACTTTTTTTACTTAGTTTGTAAATACGGCGGCAATTGTTGCAACTGCTCCTTATCCTTTTCACGTTCTCTACGTGCCCATCTAAAGAATACATAGCCTATAATTGTACCGTACACTATTTCCTGGACAATTTTCATTATGATACCACCAGTTTGCTGGTCTTGTACTACTGGCATCCAGTGCAAAAATTCCGGTCCCGTTATATTTAAATCTGATAAAGTGCCCGCTGGTACACATAGTTCCATCGCTTTCATCCAAGCAGCCGGATCCGTATACGTTGCAAATAACGGGGCTGTCGCAAAAATTATTAACGCACAAGCTGGCGTTAATAATATACCATTAGCAAACATGTAACCAAGTTTCTTTATATCACTTAACGTTTGATATTCTGGTAATGGATTTAACATCGGCCACCACATCATGATTGCTGTAAAAAACAATATAGCGAGACAAATAGGATGAGCAATTTGACTTTGTTTTACCGTATCAAAAACAACTGGTAAATGATAAAAAGAAAACAGGCCGTTAAATACAAACAACGCAATAAGTGGTTTAGCAAATACCTTTAATATAATTTGAACGAACTTAAAAGAAGTAATGTAACGATATAACCAAGTTGGTATACCAAGCAACAGTAACGGTGGAACTGCAATATACATGACTGCCATTTCAAACATATGAGCACTAAATATAATATGGCCAATTAAATCAATAGGACCTCCCTTTACAAAATACAAAAGAACAATACCAGTCGTAAAATAAAAAATTTGCTTCTTACTTACCTTCGTCGCATTTTCAAATCGCATTCTATAAGGTCCAATAATTAAGAAGTACCCAATAAGAATCGAAAGCATAAATAATAAAAAAATTGGACTCCATAAAGCCTGAAAACCAAATATCCACAAGTTACTCATTTTCACACCTACCTTCGTAAGGTTATCCCATAATATGAAGAGGGAGCTGTGACAACACAAGCTCCCTTATATTTCACTTTTCAAATCCACACAATTGTCATAAAAGCTAAAATTGTAATTAACCCTATTAGCAGGCCAGAGTAAAGAAAGAAACTTGCTGCTTCATGTCCTTTATGGCTCATATGCATAAAATAATACAATTGAAAAATTACTTGTACCACTGCTAATAGTAAAATAAATGGCACAGAGAAAGTCGGACTAAAAGTTTTTGGATACGCCACTGCTACAAATGCAACTAATGTTAAAAAAATCATTAATGCAAACGTAATAACTTGATGCTTCATTTCCTCCGCACTTTTTCTCTTCCGATAAACAAGATCAACTTTAGGATTATTTGTTTGCTTTATCGCCATTGTTTATCCCACCATTCCCATTAAATATACTACAGTGAAAATAAACACCCAAACTACGTCAATAAAGTGCCAATAAATTGATGCAACATAAAACTTCGGTGCATTGTATAAATTTAGACCTCTCTTCGCATTTCTAAAGATTAATGTTAAAATCCAACACAACCCAAACAATACGTGGAGTCCATGTGTACCAACAAGAGCATAAAATGCAGAGCCAAACGCACTACTTCTCATAGTATGCTTAAATTCATGTGTATAATGATAAAACTCATATATCTCAAACCCTAAAAATCCTAAACCTAGCAATACAGTTACTAGTAACCAAAGTTGCATTTTCTTAAAGTTAAAGTTTTTCATGTGATACATCGCATATACACTTGTTAAGCTACTCGTTAATAAAAGCATCGTCATAATGAAAACGAGTGGCATTTGGAACATTTCTTGAGATGTTGGTCCACCATTTGTAGAATTCTTTAATGCTAAATATGTTCCGAATAAGGAAGCGAACAACACTGTTTCGCCTCCAAGAAATAACCAAAAACCGACAAACTTATTTTTCCCTTCAAGGGTTGCTTTTTCAGGCTCTGCTGGAAATGTTTCATTCGTTAATTTTTCATCTACATGCATTATGCCTTGCCCCCCTTATCATCTAAATCTTCCTTATGAATATGGTATCCATGATCATCGATTACTGAACGTAGGAACATTGCGCCAAATGTAATGATTAAACCAATAATTGCTACTAATAACCAGAACTTATCTTTTCCGCCCTGCATATACATTGCACCAAATGCCGCTATAAACAATCCGAAAGAAATGACAAATGGTGAAAACGAAGGATTTGGCATATGAATATCACCAATTGGTTCCGCTGCTGTCATCTCTTTATTACCTTCACGTTTTTCAATCCAAAACGGATCTAATCCGCGAACAAATGGTAGTTGTTTAAAGTTATATTCTGGTGTCGGTGCTGGCATCGTCCATTCTAATGTACGTGCATCCCACGGATCACGACCAGCTTTTTCTTTTGATACTGTCGTTTTAATTACATTGAATAGAAGAACAATCGTCCCAAGAGCCATAAACACCGCTCCGATAGAACTAATCATATTCCCCATTTCCAACCCTTGCCCTTCAAGATATGTGTAGTAACGGCGTGGCATACCAATCAAGCCAAGGAAATGCTGAATAAAGAACGTTAAATGGAAACCGATAAAGAATAGCCAAAACGTTATCTTTCCTAATGTTTCATTTAATACTTTATTAAACATCAGTGGCCAATAATAATGAGCTCCTGCAAGTAAACCAAATACAACACCGCCAACGATTACATAATGAAAATGTGCTACTACGAAATAATTATCATGAAATTGATAATCAGCTGGTGCAGATGCTAGCATAACCCCTGTAACTCCACCCATTACGAATGATGGAATGAAAGCTACTGCCCACATCATTGGTGTCGTAAAACGAATACTTCCGCCCCACATTGTAAAGAGCCAGTTGAATATTTTGATACCAGTCGGAACCGCAATCGCCATTGTTGCAACTGAGAAAATAGCATTAGCAACTGGACCAAGTCCGACAGTAAACATATGATGCGCCCATACCATAAATCCTAAAAATCCAATTAATACAGTCGCAAACACCATCGATGAATAACCAAACAATCGTTTTTTCGAAAATGTCGCGAAGATTTCTGAGAATATTCCGAAAGCTGGGAGTATAAGAATGTATACTTCTGGATGACCGAAAATCCAGAATAAATGCTCCCATATAATTGTATTCCCACCCAATGCTGGATTAAAGAAACTTGTTCCAAATAAACGATCTAACATTAAAAGTCCTAATCCTACAGTTAACGGTGGAAAAGCGAATAATATAAGCGAAGATGTTACAAATGTCGTCCATGTAAACATCGGCATACGCATATACGTCATTCCTGGCGCACGCATATTAATAATGGTGACAAGGAAGTTAATCCCTCCAATTAATGTACCAATACCTGAGATTTGCAAACCGAGTACATAGAAATCAACACCATGACCTTTAGAAGCTAAAGCTAAAGATGCATAAGATGTCCATCCTGCATCAGGTGCTCCACCTAAAAACCAACTTAAATTTAAAAATACTCCACCAAAGAAAAATAACCAAAATCCGAGTGAATTCAAAAACGGGAACGCTACATCACGTGCACCAATTTGAAGTGGTACAGCGGCGTTCATAAATGCAAACACGAGTGGCATAGCTGCGAGGAAAATCATTGTTGTACCGTGCATCGTCAATACTTGATTATAAGCATCCCCAACAAGAAAAGCGTTGTTAGGAATCGCTAATTGAAGGCGAATAAATAGAGCTTCTATTCCGCCTATTACAAAAAACAATCCACCTGCAATTAAATAGAGAATGGCAATCTTTTTATGGTCTACTGTCGTTAAATAATCCCATATGACAGCACCCATCCCCTGTTTTTTTGCTACAGAACTCACGTTTTCAACCTCCCCTTCGCGAATAATCCCTCTTTACTTTTCAACTTTTAACGTTTGTAAGTATGCATTTAATGCATCAATTTGATCATCCGTTAAGTTGCCATATTTGCCAGTCATTTTGTTTCCTGGCTTCATATTTTCAGGATCTTTCAGCCATTTTTTTAAGTTTTCTTCATTGTTTTCGGCAATACCGGCAACCATATCGCGATCCGCAAAGTTTGCTAAGTTTGGTGCGATACGAGCGGAAGGTGGTCTACTATCATTAGATCCAACTGCGTGACAACCAATACAGCTTTTATTAAATATTTCTTGGCCCTCTTGCGCCTTTGTTGAAGCTACTTCTTTCTTCCCATCAATCTTCTTCATATCAGCAAGCCAATTTTTGTACTCGCTTTCATCTAAAGCTTTCACTTTAAATTGCATTAAAGAATGTGATGGGCCGCAAAATTCTGTACAAAAACCATTATAAGTGCCCGATTTATCTGCTTTTAACCACATTTTGTTCACATTGTCTGTATTTGTATCCATTTTCCCAGCTAAAGATGGAACCCAAAATGAGTGTTTAATATCGGCACCCTTCAAATTTAAATACACTTTCTTACCTGTGGGGATGACTAAATCTTGCGAAGTTACTATCTTTTCTGATTTATAAGAAAATTCCCACCAATAAAGATTCGCTGTTACATCAACAACGATAGTATCTTTATCAATATTCTTTTTCTCCATCGCACTTACATCAGCAAGTTTGAATGTATATGTAACCGTTGGAACAGCTAAGATTAGTAAAAGAATAATCGGAATAACTGTCCATATAATTTCTAGCTTGTGATTTCCTTCAACTTGCTCTGGAATATAATCTTCCTGACCTTTCTTTTGTCGGAAACGCACAATTACATACAAGAAAATAATAGTAACTACTAGTACTACTCCTACCATGATTGCACTCGCCAGTAGAAGTAAATCATATTGCATTTTTGCTACTTCTCCTTGCGGAATTAAAGTAGATTGAAAGGCTTTACCGCATCCCCCTAACAGTAAAGCCAGCAGTGAAACGAACGAAAGCAGTCGCCACTGTTTCTTCATACAAACAACCCCCACTTTCCTTGTGAATTAGATTGTACTTTATAGTTAAGTAAAGTAAATCTCAACGTAAAGAAATCCAATTATGTCGTTGTCTTAGAAGAATGTAACTACAATCATTGATACAAATAAGATTGTTAAATAATTTAGGGAATAAACAAACATTTGCACGGACCATTTTATGTCATCTTTCTTACGGAATCCATAAAATCCTAAAACGATCCATCCGATGTTAAGCAGTGTTGCAATTACCATAAATGTTATCCCTAGTCCACTCATATAAAATGGTAGTGGTAATAAACATACTGTCCAAATCATAATTTGGCGTTTCGTAATTTCAAATCCATGAACTACAGGAAGCATTGGAATTCCTGCATTTCGATATTCATCAACACGTTTCATCGCTAATGCAAGGAAATGTGGGATTTGCCAAATAAACATAATTAAAAATAACATCCAAGCAATTGGATGACCTAAAGATGGATCGATTGCTGCCCATCCAATTAAAGGTGGAACTGCACCAGATATACTACCTACAACAGTATTTAGTGTATACTTTCTCTTTGTCCATAAACTATATAGAACAACATATGTGAAAGCACCAATAAATCCCATTAAGACTGCCATTGGTGTTGTTAATAATAAAAATACAAAACCAAGAAGTAATATGACTAGTCCAAATGTAAGTGCAAATCCTGGTTTATACTTTCCAGTAACCGTTGGACGGGTCTTTGTTCTTTCCATTAATGGATCGATGTCTCGATCAATGTAGTTGTTTAAACAACATACCCCTGCCATAACTAATCCAGAACCAACGATTGTAAAGAATAACTTATCCAGATTGTCCATTACACTTAATCCATTAAAGTGTAATGCCAACCAAAATCCTGTAAATACAGTAAGTGTATTTGAGTTTACAATCCCCATTTTAACGAGTGCTTTTAAATCTTGTATCCGAGTTGTTTCCGGTACACTTGTAACAGCGGACTCATCATGCAGCTCACTTGTTGCATGGTTCATCACTCTAACCCCCTCTTAAAACTTTCATCTTTCTTTTTGCGCCTATTTCAAATGAAATAATTCGCTTCTATATAGCAATATTATTACAGTAGAAACATTGTTAACCCATTCTACTACTAATCTACGCCCATACTCCAATATATTAAATCATATTTCCCGAACATTTTGTGAAGAAAACATGAACTTTTTGTGTCGAATATAAAAAACTTCATTCTGACTTGTCCTTATCATAACATGATGTTACCTTCTATAATAAACTATTTTATCCTATTTAACACGTATTCTCCCCATTTCTTTTCAAAACAGCCTATTTTTCACCTAAATTTTTCCTTAGGAACCCTGTTTTTACACCTATTTTCTCCCCCTTTCCTTTCCCCTCCATTTCTTTGCTATTTTATTATTTTTTATATATCATAGGAACTAGCGCGTTTTATTCTATACATAATGGAATGAAAATATTTCGCAATAACTTCATAGCAGAAAGATGGTGAAAGAGATTGCAACGCTTTATTAAATGGTTAGCAGTCATTACAAGCCTTGATTTATTAATAGTTTTATTAGGAGGCGCTTTAGTTACAAAAACAGGTTCTGGTCAAGGTTGTGGTAAATCATGGCCACTTTGTAACGGTGAATTTGTTCCATCTAATTTATCAATGGAAACTATTATTGAACTTAGCCACCGATTAACATCAGGATCAGCTGGAATTCTTGTCACTCTCCTTTGTATTTTGTCCTGGAAATATTATAAACATGTGCGTGAAACAAAAACGTTAGCAATTTTATCCTTCGTATTTTTAGTTGCACAAGCATTAATGGGAGCAGCAGCAGTTGTTTGGGGACAAATGCCAGCTGTACTTGCTATCCATTTCGGTATTTCCTTAATTTCATTTGCTTCTGTCATTTTATTAACGTGTCTTATCTTTGAAATTGACCAAAAATTTGATGCACGTTCTCTTATTATGGACAAAAAAATGAAATTTCATATTTATGGTGTAACAATTTACAGTTATATCGTCGTCTACACAGGTGCTTTAGTACGTCACGAACGAGCTAGCTTAGCCTGTCCAGACTTTCCTTTATGTAGCAAAAACAGACCTATGCCAACTCAACTACATGAATGGGTTCAAATGGGCCATAGAGTTGCAGCAATGTTAATTTTCGCTTGGATACTTTACGCGATGATTCTCGCTATTCGTCATTACAAACAGCAACCTGTAGTATATTGGGGATGGATCATTTCATTTATCCTTGTTACACTTCAAGCTGTAGTAGGAATTTTAGTTGTATTTACAAACGCTAGTTTAGCAATGGCATTGTTACATTCTCTATTCATTTCTTGCTTGTTTGCCGTACTATGCTATTTAGTTATGTTAGGAACAAGAAGTAAAATGAATGCAAAAGAAGCCGGATCAACTTCTAAACAAACAAAATAATTTAAAACTAAAATCCCTTGCCAATTCGGCAAGGGATTTTTTGCAATAAAGAAAAGAGCTGTATTTACACAGCTCTTTTTTTATTTTAGTGATCTAATTCAATAAGTAAATCACCCGTTTGAATTGCATCACCATCGTTAACATATACTTTTTTCACTTTACCATTGAACGGCGCTTGAACTGTCGTTTCCATTTTCATCGCTTCTGTAATTGCCATAGAATCGCCTTTTTTCACTTCATCGCCTTCTTTTACAACTACTTTAATTACCGTTCCTGGCATTGTTGCACTAATGTGATTTGGATTTTCACGGTTTCCTTTCACACGTTGTGCAACTGTTGCTTTCACACTCTCGTCTTTCACGACAATTTCACGTGGTTGACCATTAAATTCCAAGTAAAGGACACGATTTCCATCCGGCTGTGGTTCTCCAATTGATACAAGTTTAACCATCAATGTCTTACCTTGTTCAATTTCCACATCAATTTCTTCACCTAGTCTCATACCATAGAAGAATGTCGGTGTATCAAGTACAGATACATTTCCATAAAGCTCAGCAACTTTTTCATAGTCCATAAATACTTTTGGATATAATGCATATGCAACTACATCAAAAATTGTTACTTCGCGTACAAGTTTATGGAATAATTCTTCTTTTAACGCGTCGAAATCTACTGGCTCTAGTAGTTCACCTGGTCTTACTGTTAACGGCTCTTTCCCTTTTAAAATAATCTTTTGCAATTCTTTCGGGAAACCACCGTACGGTTGACCTAAATCACCAGAGAACATTTCAACAACAGATCCAGGGAAGTCCAAAGCATGTCCACGCTCTAAAACATCTTGTTCTGTCAGGTGGTTTTGAACCATAAATAACGCCATATCGCCAACAACTTTTGATGATGGTGTTACTTTTACAATATCTCCAAACATGTCATTCACACGACGGTACATTACTTTCACTTCATCAAAGCGATCTCCTAAACCAACCGCCTTCGCTTGTTGCTGAAGATTACTATACTGTCCACCTGGCATTTCATGCATATATACCTCTGTGTGAGGTGCATTCATACCACTTTCAAACGGTGCATAGTATTTGCGTACATCTTCCCAATAATGAGATAGCTTTTCTAAAGAATCGATATTAACATCTGGTTGTCTTTCATTTCCACCTAGTGCATAGAATAATGTGTTCGCACTCGGTTGTGACGTTTGACCAGCCATAGAACTCACTGCTACATCGACAATATCAACACCTGCTTCAATTGCCTTCGTATACGTTAATATACCATTTCCACTCGTATCGTGCGTATGCAGGTGAATCGGAATCGATACCGTCTCTTTTAATGCTGAAACTAAATCATATGCTGCGTTTGGTTTTAGTAAGCCAGCCATATCTTTAATACCTAAAATGTGAGCTCCCGATGCTTCCAACTCTTTTGCTAAGTTTTTATAATAATTCAAATCATATTTACTACGTAATGGATCATGAATATCTCCTGTGTAGCACATTGTTGCTTCTGCAATTTTACCAGTATCTCGTACAGCATCAATTGCAACTCTCATACCTTCTACCCAGTTTAAACTATCAAAAATACGGAACACATCAATGCCTGCTTGAGCAGAACACTCCACAAATTTTTGAATTAAATTATCTGGATAGTTTTTGTAGCCAACTGCGTTTGACGAACGTAGTAACATTTGAAATAAAACGTTCGGCATTTTTTCACGAAGATCTAGTAATCGTTCCCATGGATCTTCTTTTAAGAAACGATACGCGACATCAAACGTTGCACCGCCCCACATTTCAGCTGAGAATAGGTTTGGTAACATTCTCGCTGTTGGCTCTGCAATTTGATGTAAATCTTTTGTACGAATACGAGTTGCAAGTAATGACTGATGTGCATCACGGAATGTTGTATCCGTTAAAAGTACACGGTTTTGATCCTGTACCCATTTTACTAATCCATCTGCTCCACGCTCGTCCAAAATTTGTTTCGTTCCATTTTGGATTGGCTCTGAATGTTTTAAACATGGAATACGAGCATCTGGGAATATTGGCTTTTCTTTTTTCCCTACTCCTGGGAAGCCATTTACTGTTACTGAACCAATATAATTTAACATTTTCGTTCCGCGGTCTTTACGTTTCGGGAACAAGAATAGTTCAGGTGACACATCAATAAACGAAGTATCATATTCTCCTGATAAGAAGTTTTTATGTTTTACTACATTCTCTAGGAATGGAATATTTGTTTTAATACCACGAATACGGAATTCTTTTAAGTTACGTTCCATTTTTGCAGCAGCTTGCTCAAAAGTAAGTGCCCAAGTTGTAACTTTTACAAGTAAAGAATCGTAGTATGGTGTAATAACTGCACCTTGGAAGCTATTTCCTGTATCAAGACGCACACCAAAACCACCGCCTGATCGATACGCCATAATTTTTCCTGTATCCGGCATAAAATTATTTAGTGGGTCTTCAGTTGTTACACGAGATTGGATTGCAAATCCGTGTACAACCACTTCCTCTTGCTTCGGAACACCTACTATTTTACTATGTAATGCATGTCCATCAGCTATTAAAATTTGCGATTGAACGATATCGACTCCTGTGATCATCTCTGTAATCGTATGTTCTACTTGAACACGTGGATTTACTTCAATAAAGTAAAACTCATCATCTTTTACAAGGAATTCTACTGTTCCTGCATTTAAATAGTTTACATTTTTCGTTAACTTCACAGCAGCATCACAAATACGCTGACGCAGATCATCTGAAAGTGATACACTCGGTGCTATTTCTACAACTTTTTGATGACGACGTTGTACAGAACAGTCACGCTCGTATAAATGAACAACATTGCCTTCTTCATCTGCTAAAATTTGTACTTCTATATGTTTAGGTTTTTCAACGAATTTTTCGACGTAAACTTCATCATTACCAAAGGCTGCTTTCGCTTCTGATTTTGCTCGATTATATGATTCTCCTAATTCCTCACTAGTACGCACAATACGCATACCACGACCGCCACCACCAAGGGACGCTTTAATAATAATCGGGTAATCATACTTTTCAGCAAATTTTTCGACTTCTTCTAATGAATCTACTGGACCATCACTACCAGGTATAACTGGAATTTGTGCTAGCTGCGCTTGTGTTCTTGCTTTCACTTTATCTCCAAACATATCTAAATGCTTACTTTTCGGACCGATAAAGATAATTCCTTCTTCTTCGCAACGTTTCGCGAATTGAATATTTTCTGACAAGAAACCATATCCAGGGTGGATTGCATCTACATGATTACTTTTTGCAATCTCAATAATGCCTTCAATATCTAGATAAGCATCAATTGGTTTTTTTCCTTCCCCAACTAAATAGGACTCATCGGCTTTATAGCGATGATAAGAACCACTATCCTCTTTCGAATAGATTGCAACTGTTTTTAATCCAAGTTCCGAACAAGCTCGAAACACACGAATTGCAATCTCTCCACGGTTAGCTACCAATACTTTTTGAATACGTTGCAGCTTTGTCATGATTTTCCCCCTCTACTTTCCTACCACTCTAGAGATAAAATATATACACACCTTAAAAAGCGTGAAGTTCTTCACTTTCCACATTATATTATACTTAGAAAGCTTCACTTTATTTTTATCCATCATACCTTATTTTTTAACAAATGATAAGTTTTCTGTGCAATTTGTTTCACAAAAATAGTATAGCATACCTCTTCCTTTTCTAACAACTTAATTGTATATCACATTTAAACAAATGTGATATATCTTTTAACTGAAAGAGAAATTAATACATCATATTTAAAACTACTTGAAAATAAAAAACACATCCTGCTCTAAAGCACGATGTGTTTTTTATTTTACAACTACAAGATGTGGTCCATTTTGTTCTCTTTCTTTCATTAGACCATTCTGTTGTTTCTCTTGTCGTTTCACGTGACTAGCAATATTGAGTAGTATTCCCATTGCAAGTAGATTAGCTAATAAAGAACTTCCGCCGTAACTAACAAACGGTAATGGTACCCCTGTTAGCGGTATTACTCCAGACATACCACCGACATTGATAAACGTTTGAACTCCAAACAAGCTTGCAATTCCGATAGCTATTAAACTTCCAAATGGATCTGTACACTTTTGTGCAACTCTAAATGACCGAATAATAATAAGTAATAAACAGATTAAAATGATAGCTACACCTATAAAACCAAGTTCTTCAGATATAATTGCCATTATAAAATCCGTTTGCGGTTCTGGTAAATAACCATATTTTTGTACACTATTCCCTAAACCTCTACCATTAAGCCCTCCAGAAGCAATTCCAATAAATGAATTCACTAATTGAAATCCATCCTTTTGAGGATCATTAAACGGATCAAGGAAAACAGAAAAACGTGCCTTTTGATATGGATTTAATGCATAATTACCAAGAAGATATAGTGCCGGAATCCATACTATAGAAGTTAAAGCAATTCGTTTAATCCATAAGTTAACCTGTACTCCCGAACAAAGAAACATAATTCCTACTGTTCCTGCAATTAACAAATCAGTACCTAAATCATTTTGCTTTAATATTAAAAACATGATTATACCAACACCAATAAGTACTGGACCTGACCCTTTGGAAACAGGTGTATTCGTTTCTTGTCTTTTGGCAAAGAAATGAGCTAAGACAAGAATAACTGTTATCTTAACAAATTCTGCAGGCTGTATTCCAAATATCCAGCCGTTTGCACCGTTTACTTTCTTAGTGAAAAAAGCAGCTGCAGCTAATAAGGCAACACTAGCACCGTAACTCCCCAACAAAAAAATTCGTTTTCTCCAAACTTTATATGGGATAGTAGCAATAATTATTAATACTATTGTCCCAACAACTAAAGTAATTAATTGTCTTTTAAAAAAGAAATTTGCTGGTTTATCAAATCTCGAAATCGCAACAATGGAACTAGAACTATATACCATTATTACTCCCAGCACACATAAGATAACAAGAGGAAGTAACAATGAATAATCCATTGATTTCCATACTTTTTTCATTTCATTTCCTCTTTCTGTTTCAATTTAATTATTGTTGTATTCCATATGTACATTGATTCTTCCTGCTTTATTATACAAATAAAAAGCCCAAACTAATTTAGTTTGAGCCCCCTTATTTGAACCCGTTATTGTTGTTTGTTTGTAAACGCTTCATGAAGTGCAGATAACTCACGTTCGAGCTCACCTAACATTGCTTTCCCTTGTTCTTCTGCAATAAGACCAAGGCGAACTGCAAAATCGACCTCGCGGGATAGTCCAAACATTTGTGTGTCTAACACTTCTTCATATAATGGACATTGCGGCATTGTAAGATGGTCCATTTGCACCTTAATAAGTCTTAAAATCTTCTCTGCATCCGCTTGTAGAAGGGCTAGTGCCTTTTCCTGATGATTTGCTACTGTCTCAGACGCCAAATTGATTCCCTCCGTTTCCGTCCTACTCTCCTCTATCCTATCTATTAATATTAGCGATAGTTTTAATAAATTGCAATAGAAACATTTTTTGTGACAACAGTGTCTAATGCTATTATACTGAAAAGTGGGAGTATAACACAAATGGGGGAACAACAATGAGCGAAATTTTATTTATTAACGGAAAAGTACGTTTTCCAATCACTATTGATCCAACTGTTTGGATCTTTGATGATCGAAAAGTAGATTTGACAACTTACTTTGATGAAACTAGAGAAAACACGTCTGAACTAGAAACTTATTTAAAAAACACTTCAGAACATTGGGATCGTGAAATTCGTGATGGTGCTGCCTTCCCGCCGATACAACAAAGTGTAAAGAAATATAAAAAAGAACAGCTAATTACTGGAACATTTGGTATACCATTTCATCCATTCCTTGCTAACGCTGAAATTTTAGAGGACGCTACGCAAGTTGAAATTGAAACTGTAGATCATACAATGACACTTCCATTAGAAACTGTCAAAAATGCTATACTAGGTTTTTCAAAAGAAGGAAAGCCATTAAAAGAAGACGGACCTGTTCATCTCTATTTCAATGATGGATCTAATCGACAAAATCCAATCCGGAACATCCGTAAATTTACAATTATTTAAAGAAAAGGAGTGAGCTTAAGCTCACTCCTTTTTACAATAAATCTGCTGCTAGTTGAGCTAAATTAGATCGCTCCCCTTTAACAAACTTCACATGACCACTAATGCGCTGTTCTTTAAACTTCTCTACAACATACGTTAAGCCATTATTATATTCATCTAAATATGGGTGATCAATTTGCTGAGGATCTCCCATCAATACAATCTTACTCTTTTCCCCTACCCTAGTTAGTATCGTTTTCACTTCATGCTTTGTTAAATTTTGTGCTTCGTCAATGATAATGAACTGATCTGGAATACTTCTCCCGCGTATATAAGTAAGGGCTTCTACTTCAATCGAACCCATTCCAGCTAAAATAGCATCTAACTCTCCTGGCTTTTTCGTATTAAATAAATACTCTAGGTTATCAAAAATTGGTTGCATCCATGGTCTTAACTTTTCTTCTTTTTCTCCTGGTAAATAACCGATATCTTTTCCGACTGGGACAATTGGTCTTGCAACGAGTAATTTTTTATATAACCCTAAATCTTCTGTTTGCATAAGTCCCGAAGCTAACGCAAGTAACGTTTTTCCTGTGCCGGCTTTCCCCGTTAATGTTACAAGCGGAATATCTTCACGAAGCAACAATTCTAATCCCATAATTTGCTGCACATTTCGTGGTCGTATCCCCCATACTTGTTCATTGTGAAAAATAAGTTTCTTTACCTTCTTACCTAAGTGATCCACAATGCCAAGCGCCGAACTAGAGCCCCCTAATGCATCTTTCATTACTACAAATTGATTTGGGTAAAAAGGATGATTCGCAATTTCAGATAGAGGCAATTCACCTTTCTCATAAAAATAATCCAATTGTTCTTTTGATATATATCCTTCTAAAAAGCCAGAATATATATTTTCTACTTCAATTACGCGATCACTTAAATAATCTTCAGCCTTCAAACCAATTGCATCAGCTTTTACCCTTACGAGTACATCTTTACTTACTAAAATAACAGACTTCCCGTCCTCTTTTTCCTGTTCTTCTAAAGATAGATTTTTTGCTACAGCTAAAATTCGATTATCATTTGTTTTTTCTACAAAAATATCTTGTAGTTGCACAAATGAACGATGGTTTAATTCAATACGAAATGTTCCGCCATTTTCTAGCGGGATACTTTCATGCAGCTTTCCTATTTCACGAAATTTATCTATTAACTTAGATACATAACGAGCATTTCGTCCTACTTCATCCATATAACGTTTTTTCGAATCAACCTCTTCTAATACAACTGCTGGAATCACTACTTCATTGGTTTCAAATGAAAAAATAGATAAAGGATCCTGCAAAAGTACATTCGTATCTAACACATAAATTTTATCCAACCTGTTACCCCCTGACTCCACTTTTAAATTTGTAGAACAAGGGTTTCATCCATAAAATATGGACGAACCATTGTTATAATTATATGTACCGTGTAAACGAGGTAGAATCGAAAATCATAGTCATTAAACCTTTTATTTATTCTTTATTCATTTCTATTCAATATATTACTTTTTATTATAATTATTAACGTTAAATCACAATAACCGATTACAAAAGTGAATAAACGAATTTCTTATTTAGCACATTTATAATTCTCTTATTCCTACTAGTACTTCGTTATCCAGCTTTTTGGCCGCCCGAAGATCGTATGTTTTTTCATATGTTGGTTCAATTGCAAGTTTCGCACCATAAAACATAACATCACGTACTTCTTGCACATTAACTTCTATTACAGTTAATTTCAAAGAAATACCTTCCATTCTATCTGTCAAAATTTCACCTGCACCACTTATAGAAAATACGGATTCATTCGCCATTATAGTCAATACTACACCTGTATTATGCCTTATATTTTCCACAATACGTGAACGTTGATCTACTGCAAATCGAATACTAGTTTTGCTCACTGCATACACCCAAGAAATAGCACTTACGTTAGGAAGTTGTTTTTCGAAATCTGTCGTTGCTATCATCACAATACACTCTTTACGCAACGTTTGTACTAAACCCTCTGTTAAAGTAGGCTCTACTACATTCGCCATATTTTCACCTCCAAACATACTTGGTATATCCTTATCATAACTTATTTTTCGAATTGCGAAAATATTATTTTTTCCCACTATTATTCAAAAACATTATACTTCCATGATATACTTATACTGATAGAATTCGTATTGAGGTGACGAAATGAGAGTCAAATGTATGATTTGTGATAAAAAAGATATGTTAGATGATGAAAATCCTATGGCAAAAAAACTGCGTAATCGCCCTATTCATACATATATGTGCATGGAATGTTCGGAACGAATTGCAGAGCGTACAATGGAACGTCATGCAAGTGGTAATTTCCGATTATATCGTGATAAAAAAGTCGAAGACGATTGGTAAAATGTAAATAAGTCCTTAATCATATAGATAAGGACTTATTTATATTTTTCAGGTTCGCGATTCATTTGATCCAAGAAACAATCAATAGCTTCTAATGGAAACCTTGCAGATTTCCTTTCCCCATTCATTTCATATATAATTAAATACATTTCCTCGTTCTTTTTAACTTCCACATTTTTTAATTTATGTTCTTCATATATCATATTTTGAAATAACAAATACGTTTCTTTTGCAGCACTATCATCCGGACGTGCTTCCGCAACTGTTTTAATTGTTAACCAATTATATAGTGCATCTTGTACTGAACGCATAAAACTTCGCCCCCTCACCCTGCTTTTTGTTGTTTCGCTTGACGCAAACGCAATCTATAAATTCCAAGTACAATTGCCGCTACAACAAGTCCTTCTCCAACAGGTAAAAATACAGCAAAAAAGGTTAATACTGTACATCCAATTGCTAATGATATGTATATTACTATATTTTTTAGTACAGACAACTTTCTAGCAAATCCTAAATTATAGACGAGAGCACTTAATATAATAATCGTCCCATAAAGTAACCACATTCCTAACTCTGGATTTTCATCAACTTTACATAATTTCGCAAAAAAAGACATTCTTTCTAACACTATTTATCCCCCCTTCTCATAAAAAACAAAATTTCTTTATGTACTTAATACAAGAGTAACCTGCGAAAAAAATACTGTCCACTAAAAAGAGTAAATATTCTAAAAAATAAATATAAAAAAACAGCTACCTTTAAGGTAGCTGTTTTTTTATGCTTCTACAGATTTCTTTTTCTTAGCAGCTCTTTCACGTTCGCTCTTATCAAGAATCTTTTTACGTAAACGAATTGATTCTGGAGTTACTTCACAGAACTCGTCATCGTTTAAGTACTCTAATGACTCTTCTAGAGTCATTAAGCGTGGTTTTTTCATTGTTGAAGTTTGATCTTTCGTTGCAGAACGAATGTTAGTTTGTTGTTTCATTTTCACAACGTTAACTGTTAAGTCGTTCTCACGAGTATGTTCTCCTACGATCATACCAGCATATACTTCTGTACCTGGTTCAACGAAGATTACACCACGGTCTTCAACTTGCATAATGCCGTATTGTGATGCTTTTCCTGTTTCAAGTGAAACTAGAACACCTTGGCGACGTCCACCCACTTGTCCAGCATGTACTGGTTGGTAGCAATCGAATGTATGGTTTAAAATACCGTAACCACGAGTTAATGTTAGGAATTCTGTTGTGTAACCAATTAAACCACGTGCCGGAACCATGAAAGTAAGGCGAACTTGACCGTTTCCGTTATTCACCATATCTAACATTTCACCTTTACGTGCACCCATTGATTCCATAATAGAACCAGTGTATTCTTCAGGAACATCGATTTGTACGCGCTCTACAGGTTCACATCTTACGCCATCGATATCTTTAATAATTACTTCAGGCTTAGATACTTGTAGTTCATAACCTTCACGACGCATGTTTTCAATTAAGATAGATAAATGCAATTCCCCGCGTCCAGATACGATCCATGCATCAGGAGAATCTGTATTATCTACACGTAAACTTACATCTGTTTCTAATTGTGAACGAAGACGCTCTTCAATTTTACGAGATGTAATAAATTTACCTTCACGACCTGCAAATGGGCTGTTATTTACAAGGAATGTCATTTGTAGCGTTGGCTCATCAATACGTAATAATGGTAAAGCCTCTTCATGCTCAACCGGACATACCGTTTCACCTACGTTAATGTCTTCCATACCTGAAACAGCTACTAAATCTCCAGCTTTTGCTTCTTCAATTTCTTGACGTTTTAATCCAATGTAACCGAATAATTTCGTTACGCGGAATTGTTTTACACTTCCGTCAACTTTCATTAAAGCAACTTGTTGTCCAACCTTCATTGTACCGCGGAATACGCGTCCAACTCCAATACGTCCAACGTAGTCGTTGTAATCAAGAAGTGCTACTTGGAATTGAAGTGGCTCTTCGCTGTTATCAACTGGTGCTGGAATATGTTCGATAATTGTATCGAATAATGATTTCATATTCTCTTCTTGATTTGCCGGATTTGAATCCAAGCTTGCTGTTCCGTTCATTGCTGATGCAAATACAACTGGGAACTCTAATTGATCTTCGTTTGCACCAAGTTCGATGAATAAGTCAACTACTTCATCAACTACTTCATCAGGGCGAGCGAAGTCACGGTCAATTTTGTTTACAACAACGATTGGAGTTAAGTTTTGCTCAAGAGCTTTCTTTAAAACAAATCGTGTTTGTGGCATACAACCTTCATATGCATCAACAACAAGTAGAACACCATCAACCATTTTCATGATACGTTCTACTTCTCCACCGAAGTCAGCGTGACCTGGTGTATCTAAAATGTTAATTCTTTTATCTTCATAGTGAATCGCTGTATTCTTCGCTAAAATTGTAATACCGCGTTCTCTTTCTAGATCATTTGAATCCATTGCGCGTTCTTCAATATGTTCATTCGCACGGAATGTCCCCGCTTGACGTAATAACTGGTCAACAAGTGTTGTTTTACCATGGTCAACGTGGGCAATAATTGCTATATTACGTAAATCTTGTCGTTTTTTCAACATGTCCAACTCCTAATGTCTTTTTAATCCTTCTCTATTATAAGAGCGAAGGGGATACAATAGCAATTAAAATAAAAGCAAGAATGAAAATATAGTTGTATTCTTACTTTTGTGAAAGTAAAATGAGATTGGAGGGTGAAGAAATGGAACACATTCAATATCGCTTTTTATTAACCGCAATTATCGGTGTTATTTTCTTAATCGGTATCGGCATTATGATTGCTGAAAATAGTCCAATCGGTATTATTATTTGCATTATCGGTACATTTGTTGCAGTTGGATATGGTTTTGTAACAAAAAGAAAAATGCGCAAATCACAATAACGCTAAAAAGTAAGAAGCTTATACATAGCCTCTTACTTTTTTTGTGGCTCTGATATAAAAGATAACACTTCTTCATACACTCCTGGTTTTGCAACTAGCACACTGCTCTTCTCTATGATAGAAAGTGGCGCTCCAGAGAATGTCGTTACCTTCCCTCCAACTTCTTCTACAATTATCTGTCCTCCGCCAAAATCCCATGGTGATAATCTCGGCGTTACATATGCATCTATTCTTCCTGTTGCAACGTACACCATCTCTAACGCTGCACAGCCATACGATCTCGTGCCCCTTGCTTTCTTAACAAGTGCCATCATACTTTCCATATTAAGCAATGGATTATCTGTAAGCCATACCGCATTTAAAGCTACAATACCTTGCTCTACAGTTCCTTTTTCCAATGGAGGAATTGATATATCATTACAAAAAGCTCCAGATCCCTTGACTGCATGATATAGTTCATCATGTACTGGATCATAAATAAGTCCAATCTTTCCGATACCGTTCTCATAAATCCCAATTGAAATTGCAAAATTTCTTTTTTGATGAACAAAGTTCATCGTGCCGTCAATTGGATCAATTAACCAAACAACCCCGTCAGAAGACGTTATCTCGTCTCCATAACCTTCTTCTCCTAAAATATTATGATTCGGGAATGTTTCTTTAATTTTCCCAATTAAAAACTGTTCTATCTCTCGGTCCATATTTGTAACTAAGTCAGCTGCATTGGATTTTGTTTCTATAATAAGTGCTTTTTTCATGGATGCCATTAAATGCTCTCCTGCATCCCGAATCCACCGTTTGGCGTGTGCATCGATGTCTTTCCATACTTCTTGCATGTTTAAACACTCCGATCTTTACTGTTCACAGAAAAAACGAACCCTTTATAAGGTTCGCACCAACTAATTTTTTATACATATACTATTATTACGCTTCTAAACGAATCATTTCAAGTCTTAACACTTCTAACTTTTGTACACACTCTTCTTTTTTCTGTTTATCATCTTCCATCATCGCATCATATAAAGTTGCTAATTCATAATCTAGCTCCAAACGTAGCACCGGTATTCTCTTTTCGGCATCTGTTCTCTTTAACGCATTAATCACCTGTCTCATATTATTTGCCTCCTCCCAATATTCGTCTGCCCTCGGACTATAATTAATTCAATTTTCTGATTTTTTGTTTTATACTATACTATGTTGGATAAATCATCTATGCAACAAAATTATATTTTTTTATTTAAATTTTTTTGTGCTGTTTTTTTTATGAATAGTACAAGCTATGCTAAAATAAAAGCAAAATAGGAGTTGGAGGAACAATCATGACAATACAAACATTCAAGTCAACTGATTTTGATGTCTTTACAGTTGATGGTCTCGAAGAACGAATGAGTGCAATTAAAACGAACATTCATCCTAAGCTAGAAGCTTTAGGGGAACAATTTGCAGAATACTTATCCCAACACACTGATGAGAACTTTTTTTATCATGTTGCAAAACACGCACGTCGCAAAGTCAATCCACCAAACGATACTTGGGTTGCTTTTTCAACAAATAAACGAGGATATAAAATGCTACCGCATTTCCAAATCGGCTTATGGGGTACTCATGCCTTCATATACTTTGGTTTAATCTATGAGTGTCCACAAAAAGTTGAGACGGCTCATGCCTTCTTAGAACATTTAAATGATTTAAAAACAAATATTCCAAATGACTTCGTTTGGTCCATTGACCATACTAAACCAAGTGTGAAATTACATAAAACACTTGAAACCGAAGACTTACAAAAGATGATTGAACGACTAGCTACTGTAAAAAAAGCAGAATTATTAGTTGGTATTCATATATCACCAGAGGAGTTTTCAGCAATGACCAACGAACAATTCCTTGCTAAGATTGAATCTACGATGCAATCACTCCTTCCTTTATATGCACTTTGTAATCGATAGTAGAAAACGGACAATTTATATTGTCCGTTTTTAGTTGTTATCACATTATATCACTTCAGTTTTTATTTTTCAAAATATTTTTTACATTTTTACAAGCTTTTGTTCTTCGACTTCCTTTGCTCTTTGAATAGCACGATATATAGAGTATCCACTTACTTCTTGAAACTCTTTATCAATTTTCTTTTCTTCTGCTTTCGATGGAACAATCTCTTTAAAACGACGATATAAACCCATTAATTCTTCTCTTATAATTCCTTTTTCATAAGCTTTCTCAATTGCTTCATAAAACTTCACAATTATAACCATTTCCTCATTTGACCAATCATAATCTAACGGATATTGATATTCCATTTCGCACCTCATTTATCATTTCTTCTTGTTTCATTATGCTATCTTAAAGAGAATGTTTTATTCTTCATTATAGCCACTCTGCATTATACACTATTTATTCATTTTAATGGAATTGTCTTCCTCCATTCATTAGTTGAGGCTAACTATTAAACATACTCACCTTAAAAATATTTTTTTCTATACATCTATAATTATTGGTGATATAATGCTTTTGTTTTATAGAAAATAAAGTGAAGCTACCATCTCAAAACCGATTTTTTGAATGGCAGAAAAACAAGCCTCATTCTAAAAAAAGGACTTACCTTTTTTAGAGCAGGATTATATAAAACAAATTAAATATTATGAAGAAGAAGGGGTGTATAGATTGTCCCAATACGAAACACCATTGTTTACCGCTTTAGTTGAGCACAGTAAGCGAAATCCAATTCAATTCCATATTCCTGGTCATAAAAAAGGACAAGGCATGGATCCTACATTTCGCGAATTTATTGGGCATAATGCATTAGCAATTGATTTAATTAATATTGCGCCACTCGATGATTTACATCATCCAAAAGGTATGATTAAAGAAGCACAGGATTTAGCAGCCGCTGCATTCGGTGCAGATCATACTTTCTTTTCTATTCAAGGTACAAGTGGCGCTATTATGACAATGGTGATGAGCGTTTGCGGTCCTGGTGACAAAATCCTAGTACCACGAAACGTGCATAAATCAGTAATGTCAGCTATTATTTTCTCAGGTGCAAAACCGATTTTCATGCATCCTGAAATCGATCCGAAACTCGGTATTTCTCATGGAATCACAATTCAATCTGTCAAAAAAGCACTTGAAGAGCACTCAGATGCAAAGGGCTTACTTGTTATTAACCCAACGTACTTTGGATTTGCTGCAGACTTAGAACAGATTGTACAATTAGCACATTCTTATGACATCCCTGTACTAGTCGACGAGGCTCATGGTGTTCATATTCATTTTCACGATGAATTGCCGATGTCAGCGATGCAAGCTGGTGCAGACATGGCAGCAACAAGTGTTCACAAATTAGGAGGCTCTTTAACTCAAAGTTCTATTCTTAATGTGAAAGAAGGCTTGGTGAATGTAAAACATGTCCAATCTATTATTAGCATGCTTACAACTACATCAACTTCTTACATCTTGTTAGCATCACTTGATGTTGCGAGAAAACGTCTTGCTACAGAAGGAACAGCACTCATAGAACAAACAATACAATTAGCTGAACATGTTCGTGATGCTATAAATTCTATTGAGCATCTTTACTGTCCTGGAAAAGAAATGTTAGGTACAGATGCTACCTTTAACTATGATCCTACAAAGATAATTGTATCTGTAAAAGATTTAGGTATTACCGGCCACCAAGCTGAAGTATGGCTTAGAGAGCAATATAACATTGAAGTAGAACTCTCAGATCTATACAACATACTATGTCTTATCACTTTAGGAGACACAGAAAGTGATACAAATACACTTATTGCAGCATTACAAGATTTAGCAGCAACATTTAGAAATAGGGCAGATAAAGGTGTTCAAGTACAAGTAGAGATTCCAGAAATTCCAGTGCTAGCACTTTCTCCTCGAGATGCTTTTTATTCGGAAACAGAAGTCATTCCATTTGAAAATGCAGCGGGTCGTATTATAGCTGATTTTGTTATGGTTTATCCGCCAGGGATTCCAATCTTTACTCCGGGGGAAATTATTACACAAGAAAACTTAGAGTATATTCGTAAAAACTTAGAAGCAGGTTTACCTGTACAAGGTCCTGAAGATATGACATTACAAACATTACGTGTTATTAAAGAGTACAAGCCTATCAGTTGATAGGCTTTTTTTCACCTTTTTTCCTTTTCTTCATACGATACTAAAGAATGTAACGTATAGGTGGGGATACTATTATGATTGTAATAGGCCGTTCTATTGTACATCCTTATATTACAAATGAATATGAGCCATTTGCAGCAGAGAAACAACAAATTTTATCAATAATGGCAGGAAATCAAGAAGTTTATTCCTTCCGAACAGCTGATGAACTCAGCTTTGATCTCAATTTACGAGTTAATATTATTATCTCTGCACTAGAACTTTTTCAAAGTGGATTTCAGTTTCGCACATTTCAACAATCCTTTTGCAACCCCCAGTATTGGAAAAGAACATCCCTTGGAGGATTCGAGCTTCTTCCAAACATACCACCTTCTATTGCCATACAAGATATTTTCAAAAACGGAAAACTATATGGAACTGAATGCGCAACCGCTATGATCATTATTTTTTATAAAGCTTTATTATCATTGTATGAGGAAGAAACTTTCAATCGTCTATTTGCAAACCTTTTACTTTATACATGGGACTACGATCAAGATCTAAGACTCATAACAAAAAACGGTGGCGATCTTGTTCCAGGTGACCTCGTTTACTTTAAAAATCCACAAGTGAATCCAGCTACGATTGAGTGGCAAGGAGAAAACACAATCTATTTAGGAAATTTCTTTTTTTACGGACATGGCGTAGGTGTAAAAACAAAAGAAGAAATTATTTATTCATTAAATGAACGACGAGTCCCTTACGCTTTTATTTCAGCTTTCTTGACCGATACTATTACCCGTATAGATAGCCGTATAATGAGCCAATACGCTTCTTCTAGTACACCACAGACATCCATAAGCTTTATTCCAATTAGAGATGATGCAATCGTTGCAACAGTTGGCCATACAACTACAATTTATTAAAAAAGCGCCTACACATGTAGGCGCTTTTTCTTATTATTAAGCTTTTGTATGTTCTTTATGGTCACATTCGCAATGAGATCCACATTTCCCGTATAGTACTGTTGATTTTTCATCTTCAAAATGTCCAATTGTTCCTTCACATACTTGGCATACGATTGTTCCCATTTTCATTTCCCCCTGAGTTTTAATAGTAATCTATTTATCTATCATTAAGCTTTCGCATTATCTTTTCTAGCACAGTCACAATTTGTTCCACATTTTCCGTAAAGTACTGTCGTTTTCTCATCTTCAAAATGTCCGATTGTTCCTTCACATACTTGGCATACGATTGTTCCCATTTTTCATTTCCCCCTAAGTTTATGGTCCTAAAAACTTTTAGCTGTCCATTTCCTATCAATTATTGGGCTTTTGTATGCTCTGTGTGATCACATCCGCAAGATCCACATTTCCCGTAAAGTACCGTTACTTTCTCATCTTCGAAGTGTGCAATTGTACCTTCACAATCTTGACATACGATTGTTCCCATTTTTCATTTCCCCCTAAGTTTATAATCCCAAAAACTTTTTTGTAACCGCTTAACTTTCTGTCTTTATTTTAATATGTTATACTTTTTACGTCAATAGGTTTTTAGTATAACACATTAAATATTTTAAATTTTAATTAGTATGCGATATTCAAATAAAAAACAGCCATATTTATAAGTACGACTGTTTCACATTAATTATTCTTCATATTCCGCATGTAAAGAAGTTGACGGAACTAGAAATTTGAAAAACTGAGCTAACTCCTTCGCTTCCTCTTCTGATCCTAATTTAAAAATCTCCTGTATATATTGAACATTCTCTACATCATCTCTTCCGAGTAAAGTAGACCTTCCTGTTTGCATACAAACAATGAGCGGTTTTCCAAAAAACATATTTGTATAAATAACACCAAAATCATAACGTGTATCATGTGTCATAAACCCTAAAAATCGTACCTTCACACTTTCATGCTCATCATACAATTTTTCAAACATTGGTTTCCACCTTTCTACATCACGTTTCATTAATAGTATATTAAACAAAACATGTAATACTCCTTTTAATTGTCAAAAAATTCAGTAGGATGTAGAATGATAGTATTCTACTAAGTTAGGGGGAACTTATATGCAACACGCCTTTATTACGCTTGTACCAAAATCCAAACAACAATCTGTTTCAATAGATGATATAAAACAACTTTTTCATTATTATAAAACAGTTACTTCTAAAACTGGTGCCCAAATTAATTACACGTATACAAATACCGCTTTTCCTTATGAAATTTTAGATACATCTACAACAACATTAAAACTTCAATCCAATCACGACCGGTATGACTCAATTTATATTGGTGTTGGTATAGAAAATGAACAATTTTTCATCCAAGTTTCTTTACCACCTAATGCAACATATGGTGACAAAGGGAAAGCAAATGAATTTTGCCGTTTTTTAGCGAAGAAATTAGAAGGAGAGTTACAATTATTTAATGGAAGAACAATGTATTTTTATAAACGTTAATTTAAAAAATAAATAATACGATTAAAAATAGTATACAATTCGAACATGTAAGAAATAACGCTTGCTTTCTTACGTGTAATACAAAATACGCTATTACATAGGCTAAATACAGGAATACGAAAAAAAGAATAACTTTATAATGAAACTTATCACCATTCGATAATGTTAATACAGTGGAAAAGCCACTCCATAGTAGTAAATGATAAAATATAACATGTAATATTTTCATGGAACCTTCTCCTTTGACATGCTCTATTTTATTAATATATGGGGTTAAGTTTGAATCAATTACATATTATAGGATGATATATATTACCTTTGAAGTAAGTTACGCCTAAATCATTTGTTAAAGTATTATATATTCATTCGACAAGTACGTTTAAAGACCTTGCAAGTCATTTGATGAAAATAAAAATAGCCCCTCTCTTACAATAAGAGAGGGGCTATTTACATTACTTAAATTATTTTACAATGTGAATTGGCATTCCAAGAGCAACTTCAGCTGCTTCCATTGTGATTTCACCTAATGTTGGGTGAGCATGGATTGTTTGAGCGATATCTTCAGCTGTCATTCCAGCTTCGATAGCTAAACCAATCTCAGAGATAATATCAGAAGCACCTGCACCTGCAACTTGAGCACCTACAAGAAGACCATCTTCTTTACGTGTTACAAGTTGTAGGAAACCGTCAGTGCTGTTTAATGATAATGCACGACCGTTAGCAGCGAATGGGAACTTAGATACAGTTACAGTCATTCCAGCTTCTTCAGCTTGTTTTTTAGTGTAACCAACAGATGCTAATTCTGGATCAGTGAAGCATACTGCAGGAATTCCGATGTAATCGATAGCTGATGCATGGCCACTAATTGCTTCTACAGCTACTTTACCTTCGTAAGAAGCTTTGTGAGCTAATGGTGGTCCAGGAACGATATCACCGATTGCATAGATGTTTGGTACATTTGTACGACATTGCTCATCGATTTCGATGATGCCGCGGTCAGTCATTTTAACTCCAACTTGCTCAAGACCGATTTCTTGAGTGTTTGGACGACGACCTACAGTTACTAATACGTAATCTGCTTCTACAGTTTGGATTTCACCTTTAACTTCAAAGCTAACTTTTACGCCAGTTTCTGTTTCTTCAACGCCTTTAGCCATAGCTTTTGTATGGATATTTACGTTACCTTTTTTCTGTAGAGCACGTTTAACAACAGAGCTCATAGCTTTTTCGAAACCAGCTAAGATTTCGTCGCCAGCTTCTACTACAGTAACTTCTGTACCGAAGTTAGCATATGCAGTACCTAATTCCATACCGATGTAACCGCCGCCGATTACAACAAGTTTTTTAGGAATTTCAGGTAAGCTTAAAGCACCTGTAGAGTTGATAACACGTTTAGAGTATTTGAATCCTGGAATTTCGATTGGTGTAGAACCAGTTGCAAGAACAGCATTTTTAAACGTATAAGTTTGAGCTGCATCTTCAGTCATAACGCGTAATGTATTAGCATCTACGAAGTAAGCTTCACCGCGAATGATTTCAACTTTGTTACCTTTAAGAAGGCCTTCAACACCGCCAGTTAATTTCTTAACTACGCCGTTTTTCCATTCTTGAACTTTTGTAAAGTCAACTTTTACGTTCTCTGCAGTGATACCCATGTCATCAGAATGCATTGCATTCTCATAACGATGACCTGCATTGATTAACGCTTTTGAAGGAATACATCCAACGTTTAAGCATACGCCACCAAGGTTAGCTTTTTCAATGATTGCTACCTTTTGACCTAATTGTGCTGCACGAATTGCCGCAACGTATCCACCAGGACCTGCACCAACAACGACTGTATCTAATTCAATTGGGAAATCTCCTACTACCATTGTTATTACGCCTCCATTACTAATAATTGTGGGTCATTCAATAGACGTTTAATTTGGTTTAACGCTTTTTGAGCAGTTGCGCCGTCAATTAAACGATGGTCAAAGCTTAGAGATAATGCTAATACTGGAGCTGCAACGATCTCACCATTTTTCACAACTGGTTTTTCAGCGATACGGCCGATACCAAGGATTGCTACTTCTGGGTGATTGATAACTGGAGTGAACCATTGTCCACCTGCAGAACCAATGTTTGTAATTGTGCAAGAAGCACCTTTCATTTCAGTTGGAGCTAGACGACCTTCACGTGCTTTACCAGCAAGATCATTGATCTCGTTAGAAATAGTGAAGATAGACTTACGATCTGTATCTTTAACAACTGGTACTAATAGACCTTTGTCTGTATCAGCTGCGATACCGATGTTGAAGTAATGTTTATGAACTACTTCTTGAGATGCATCGTCTAAAGAAGTGTTTAACATTGGGTATTCACGTAATGCAGATGTTAAAGCTTTAACAACGTATGGAAGGTAAGTTAATTTAATACCTTTGTCAGCTGCTACTGCTTTGAACTTCTTACGGTGAGCAACAAGCTCAGTTACATCAACTTCATCCATTAATGTTACGTGAGGAGCTGTATGCTTAGAGTTAACCATTGCTTTCGCAATCGCTTTACGGATACCACTCATTTTCTCACGAGTTTCTGGATATTCACCAGCTGGAATTGGTTGTGCTTTTGGTGCTTCTTCTTTCGCTGCTGCTGGAGTAGCTTCTACTGCTGCTGGAGCCTCAGTTGCTGCTACAGTTTGTCCACCATTTGCAAATGCATCGATGTCAGCTTTTACGATACGGCCGTTCTTACCAGTACCAGCTACTTTATGAATGTCTACACCTTTTTCACGAGCGTATTTACGAACAGATGGCATAGCGATTACGCGCTCATTTACTACTTCTGCAGTTGCTGCTGGAGTAGCTTCCGCTGCTGGAGCTTCTACTGCTGCTTCTTCAGCTTTTGGAGCTTCATCATGATCGTCACCTTTAAATTTAAGGTTTTCGTATCCAGGAGCATCAAATTTAATTAATGTATCTCCTACGATTGCAACTGTTCCTTCTTCTACAAGTACTTCAAGTACTTTACCTTTAACAGGAGAAGGGATTTCTACTACTGCTTTATCATTTTGCACTTCAAGAAGTACATCGTCTTCATTTACTTCATCGCCTGGTTTAATAAACCATTTTACGATTTCACCTTCGTGGATACCTTCACCGATATCTGGTAGTTTAAATTCAAATGCCACGGAATTCAGCCCCCTGATTCATTTCATTATTATGGAATATGTACAAAAGAAACCAGCATGTGCTGATTTCTTTTGCACATGAAAAACTAAAAATTAGAAGTTCATTACTTTGTTTACAGCTTCAACAATATCCTTGTGGTTTGGTAACCATACGCTCTCTGCTTGAGAGAATGGGAATACTGTATCAGCAGCTGCAACACGTACAACTGGAGCTTCTAAGTTTAAGATTGCACGGTCGTTAATTTCCGCTACAACGTTAGCTGCAATACCAGCTTGTTTTTGAGCTTCTTGAACTACAACTACGCGACCTGTTTTTTCAACAGAAGCGATGATTGTTTCGATATCTAATGGTTGAACTGTACGTAAGTCAACAACCTCTAAAGAGATACCTTCTTTTTCAAGTTCTTCAGCAGCTTTTAATGCAGCGTGAACCATAGCACCGTAAGCGATAACAGATACATCTGTACCTTCACGTTTGATATCAGCTTTACCTAAATCAATTGTGTATTCGCCTTCTGGTACATCTTGACGGAATGAACGGTACAATTTCATATGCTCTAAGTAGATAACTGGATCGTTGTCACGAATCGCAGAGATTAAAAGACCTTTAGCATCGTATGGAGTAGATGGAATAACAACTTTTAGACCAGGTTGTTGAGCCACTAATCCTTCTAAGCTATCAGCATGTAGTTCAGGAGTATGAACACCACCACCGAATGGAGAACGAACTGTTACTGGAGCAGTCCAACGTCCACCAGAACGGTAACGCATACGAGCCAATTGACCAGAAATTGAATCCATTACTTCAAAAACGAAACCGAAGAATTGGATTTCTGGAACTGGACGGAATCCTTCAAGTGCAAGACCAACTGCAAGTCCACCAATACCAGACTCTGCAAGTGGAGTATCCATTACACGATCTTCACCAAATTCAGCTTGTAAACCTTCAGTAGCACGGAATACACCACCGTTTACACCAACGTCTTCACCAAATACAAGTACATTAGGATCATTTTTCATTTCAACGCGTAAAGCATCAGTGATTGCTTGAATCATTGTCATTTGAGCCATGGCTTACTTCGACTCCTTTTCTTTGTAAATTTCATATTGTTCAGCTAAGTTGTAAGGCATTTTTTCGTACATGATTTCCATTAAATCAGTTACTTTTTGTTTTGGAGCTTGGTCAGCCTTAGCAATTGCTTGTTTGATATCTTCTTTTGCTTCTTCGATTACTGTCTCTTCAACTTCTTGAGACCATAGGCCTTTAGCTTCTAAGAACTTACGGAAGCGTACGATTGGGTCTTTTTGTTCCCATTCGTTTTCGATATCTTTTGTACGGTAACGAGTTGGGTCATCACCAGCCATTGTATGTGGACCGTAACGGAATGTTAAAGTCTCGATTAAAGTAGGGCCTTCGCCATTTACTGCGCGCTCACGAGCGAAAGCAGTTGCTGCGTATACAGCTAATGGATCCATACCGTCTACTTGAATTCCGTAAATACCTGCTGCTACTGCTTTTTGTGCTACAGTTTTAGCTGCAGATTGCTTTTCTACTGGAGTAGAAATTGCATAACGGTTGTTTTGAACAACGAAGATTGCTGGAGCTTTGAATGCACCTGCAAAGTTCATACCTTCGTAGAAGTCACCTTGTGAAGCACCACCGTCACCAGTGTAAGTAATTGCAACAGATTTTTTACCACGTAGTTTCATACCTAACGCAACACCAGCAGTTTGGATGATTTGCGCACCGATAATGATTTGTGGAGCTAATGCATTTACATTCTCAGGCATTTGGTTACCCATGAAGTGTCCACGAGAGAATAAGAATGCTTGGTATAATGGTAATCCGTGCCATACTAATTGTGGTACATCACGGTACCCTGGTAAGATGAAGTCTTCTGCTTCAAGTGCGAAATGACTCGCTAATTGAGAAGCTTCTTGTCCAGCTGTAGGTGCGTAGAAACCTAAACGTCCTTGACGGTTTAAAGAAATAGAACGTTGATCTAATACGCGTGTATACACCATACGACGCATTAATTCTTTTAATTGATCATCAGATAATTCAGGCATAGCTGCTTCATTCACAACTTCACCGTTTTCATTTAAAATTTGTAATGTTTCAAATTGAGCTGCGATAGCTTTCATTTGCTCATCAACATTAAATAGGGTCTTTTTTGTTTTAGTACCCATTCCGTTCACCTCTTCCTCTCTTGAACCATATTCTGAAACGCTTTCACTGGCTATTTTCCAGTTTAAAAAGCGCAACGATGTAAACCAACATGTTTGTCTGTCGGTTGAGAATAATTTTGTGTACCTAACAATCTGTACTAATGTTTTTTCAGAAACATATTAATACAATCTTGATCACGTTTTTTAGTTTACAACTATTCTAATTACGATGTCAATTACTTTGAATACGTTTTTTTATAAATAATATGCAGGTTTCTACTACACAAACGTGTTTTTATTTTTTACATCTGTATTAGTAAGCATTGACCTACTGTTATATTATTCCCTTTTTCACTTATTTTTTCTCTTAGAATAATATGTAAACGATTTAATTCTCTTTAGTTTTTCTCTCTTCGTAACAAAAATATACAAACTACTCTTCCTTTTTTAGGTAAATACCTATACATTTCCACCCCCTCTTCCATACATTATAGTAACCGCAGTATTAGCGGGAAATGATAAAGGAGGTCATCTCATGTACGGATACTCATATTGCTATCCAACTTGTTCATATCCTTCCTACGGTTATGGCGGTTCTTGTGGCGGGTCTGGACGCGGCTTCGCCTTAATCGTTGTGTTGTTTATTCTTTTAATTATCGTTGGTGCTGCTTGCATTCGCTAATGTAAAACGAAACAACTATGGAAAGAAAAAGACGGCTTTGCCGTCTTTTTCTGTTTATCACATACATAACTACTCTATAATAGAAAGATTTCCAAAATGCCTACCCTTTCTTGCCGATGACTTTTTCCCTCTCCTTTGGTAGACTAAAGAGGAAAGGAGAGATTACATATGCTTACAATGAAAGATGTTATTCGCGAAGGAGATCCTATTTTGCGCGACGTTGCAGAAGAGGTGTCATTACCGGCAAGCGAAGAAGATACAACTACCTTAAAAGAAATGATTGAATTCGTAATAAATAGCCAAGATCCTGAAATGGCTGAAAAATATAGTTTACGCCCTGGAATCGGATTAGCGGCTCCGCAAATCGGTGTTTCCAAAAAAATGATTGCAGTTCATGTAACCGATGCGGATGGTACATTATATAGCCATGCATTATTCAATCCAAAAATCATTAGCCATTCTGTTGAACGTACATATTTACAGGGTGGTGAAGGCTGTCTATCTGTAGACCGCGAAGTACCTGGTTATGTTCCTCGTTATACAAGAATTACAGTAAAAGCAACTTCTATTAACGGCGAAGAAGTAAAATTGCGTTTAAAAGGTTTACCAGCAATCGTATTCCAACACGAGATTGACCATTTAAATGGCGTTATGTTCTATGACCATATCAATAAAGAAAATCCTTTTGCCGCTCCTGATGATTCCAAACCTCTAGAGCGATAATAATAAAGAGGCGGAAGATTAACTTCCGCCTCTTTATTATGAAATGGGTTCCATATTCACTTATAGCAATCCAGCCCACTTTAGTCCATGATATATACCGTCTTCACTAACATCCTTTGTCACATGATTTGCAAGTTTTTTCAAGTCTTCATGGCCATTTCCCATCACAATACCTGTGCCAACGGCTTCAATCATTTCTAAATCATTTAAACCATCTCCAAATGCATACACTTGATCACGATTAAAACCTAACTTTTCAATGTATTTCTCAATTCCTTTTGCCTTAGAACCACCATTCGGAATGATATCCATTGAATATGCATGCCAACGAATAAAATGAAAATCTGGATAATGATTAATAAACTTTTCCTCTTCATTTACTTCACAAAAAAGTAGTGTTTGATAAATATTACGTTCCTCATAAAAATTAGGCTCATATGCTGGATGCTCAAAGTTTAAGCTTCCAAAGCCTTCTTTCACATAATCATGATATTCCACTGATGCTCTCATATCTTGATGGTCAAGATATACAAGTGGATATCCTTCTTGTTTTGCAAACTGAGTAAACTTATGTAAAGCATCTGGATGTAACGGATTATTAAATATTACCTCATCTTCAAAGACAACGTATTGTCCATTAAAACTAACATAATTATGTATATCAAGTTCCTTACGAATATCTTCGAACATAAATGGCGCGCGCCCTGTCGCAATTGCTACATGTACACCTTTTTCTTGTAACTGTTTTACTGCATCTCGTGTAGATTGTGGAATTTTTTTATCATGATCTAATAATGTTCCATCAATATCAAAAAAGACAATTTTATCATTCATTTGTCAAAATCCTTTCTGGCACTCTATATTCCTATTTTGAATATCACTTTTCAAATTCTAAAAAAAAGTATAACATATTAAACATCTGTGAAGAAAGCGTTCCCTTTCTGACCTTATTTGTAAACTTTGCATATATATATTAGTAAAACATGTGGATACTTGTTCGGATGAATTTTCTTTTCCATTCTTCCTCATACTATACCTATAACTAACGGCTACTAATCGTTACTATAGAATACCTTTCACTGTATGGGAAAGGACAAGACTCACCATTCACTTTTGTCCTATCTCTTATATCAGAGATAGAATTCTCACTAGTAATATGCATGTTTAAAATAAGGAAAGGAAGGAGTAATCATGCTGAAGAAGCTGAAGAAAAAGCTCAAGCGTTATTTAAACGGTCTAGTCCGTAAAAAGACAATCGCTTAAATTGTGCCCATTTCGGGCTTTTTCTTCATTCTCATTCGAAAAAACATGAAAATCGTGACTGTTTGCTTTATAATAAGTAACAGATAATGCAAAACATAGACAAGGAGAGGTTTTCCAAATGATTTTTAAAGTATTTTATCAAGAAAAATTAACTGAGGTTCCAGTACGTGAAAATACAAAAGTTTTATATTTAGAGGCTACGTCTGAAAAGGATGTTCGTACAAAATTAAATAAGTTCGCATATAATATCGAGTTTGTTCAGTCTGTTACTGGCGCTCATCTTGAATATGAAAAAGAAAACGCTGATTTAACATTAGCGGAAATCGTATAGCGATATGAAATTTCTAAAAAACGACCAAGTTGCTGTATTTGCTCTCGGTGGGCTTGGTGAAATCGGTAAAAATACATACGCTGTTCAATTTCAAGATGAAATTATTATAATTGATGCTGGAATTAAATTTCCAGAGGACGAACTTCTCGGAATCGATTATGTAATACCAGACTACACTTATTTTGTGCGAAACGAAGATAAAATTAAAGGGTTATTCATTACACATGGTCACGAAGATCATATCGGCGGAATCCCTTACCTATTACGTCAAGTGAACATCCCGATTTACGGCGGAAAATTAGCAATTGCACTCATCAAAAACAAATTGGAAGAACACGGCTTACTTCGTAAAGCAAAACTTTACGAAATTCAAGAAGATGACGTTATTAAATTCAAAAAAACGTCTGTATCCTTCTTCCGTACAACTCACAGTATTCCAGATTCGTACGGCGTTGTTGTGAAAACACCTCAAGGTCAAGTTGTTCATACAGGTGATTTCAAATTTGATTTCACACCAGTTGGTGAACCAGCTGATTTAACAAAAATGGCTGAAATCGGTAAAGATGGCGTGCTATGTCTATTATCTGATAGTACGAACAGTGAAGTTCCAAACTTTACTATGTCTGAGCGTCGCGTTGGTGATAGCATTCAAGACATTTTCCGTAAAGTAGACGGACGGATTATATTCGCAACCTTTGCATCAAATATTCACCGCTTACAACAAGTTATTGAAGCTGCTGTTGAAAACAACCGTAAAGTAGCTGTGTTTGGTCGAAGTATGGAAGCAGCGATTGAAATCGGACAAAACCTTGGTTATATTCGTTGCCCGAAAGATACATTCATAGATGCATCTCAACTAAACCGCTTACCAGCTAATAAAGTTGTTATTTTATGTACAGGTAGTCAAGGTGAACCGATGGCAGCACTTTCACGTATTGCAAACGGTACACACCGCCAAATTCAAATTATTCCTGGAGATACAGTTGTTTTCTCTTCTTCACCAATTCCAGGAAATACAATTAGCGTAAGTCGTACAATTAACATGTTGTACCGCGCTGGCGCTGATGTAATTCACGGGAAACTTTCAAATATCCATACAAGTGGACACGGTGGACAAGAAGAACAAAAATTAATGTTACGTCTAATTAAACCGAAGTACTTCATGCCAATTCATGGTGAATATCGTATGCAGCGTATGCACATGAACATAGCAAATGATTGTGGTATCCCTGAAGAAAATTGCTTCATTATGGATAATGGCGATGTTCTTGCTTTACGTTCTGATGAAGCTAGCGTAGCTGGAAAAATCCCATCTGGTTCGGTCTACATTGATGGAAACGGTATTGGGGATATCGGCAATATCGTATTACGAGATCGTCGTATCCTTTCTGAAGAAGGACTTGTAATTGTAGTTGTAAGCATTGATATGAAAGAATTTAAAGTTGCAGCAGGACCTGATATCATCTCACGCGGTTTCGTTTACATGCGTGAAAGCAGCGATTTAATCAATGATGCACAAACATTAATTACAACTCATTTAGAAAAAGTAATGGAGCGTAAAACAACACAATGGTCTGAAATTAAAAATGAAATTACAGACACATTAGCTCCATTCCTATATGAGAAAACGAAACGCCGTCCAATGATTTTACCAATCATTATGGAAATATAAGAAAAAGGACAATGCTATGAAGGCATTGTCCTTTTCTTTTCTCTTATCTTAAAAAGTGTTTAAATCGATCCACTTCATCGTCATGACCAATGACAATTAATATATCTCCTGCTTGAATATTCTCCGTAGCCCGAGGGGATACGATAACTTCTTTACCTCGTTTAATTGCTACAATATTCAATCCAAACTTCGCACGAATATCTAATTCAATTAAAGAGTGCCCATCAATTTTTTTATTCGCAATAATCTCTACAATACTATGCTCATCTGAAAGCTCAAGGTAGTCTAACACATTGCTTGATGCAATATTATTAGCAATCCTTTTTCCCATATCACGTTCTGGATGCACAATATGATCTGCACCTATTTTACTTAACACTTTTTCATGATAATCATTTTGAGCTTTTACAGTAATATTTTTTACACCCAATTCTTTCAAAATCAAAGTAGTTAGAATACTTGAATTTAAATTATCTCCAATAGCAACGACTACGTGATCAAAATTTCGAATACCAAGGCTTTTTAATACCATCTCATCTGTTGAATCTGCAATTACAGCATGCGAAGCTATATTTGCAAATTCATTAATTTTATCCTCATCTGAGTCGATTGCCATTACTTCCATACCTAATTGAGCTAGTTCTCGGCAAATACTTCCACCAAAGCGACCAAGTCCAATGACAGCAAATTCTTTTTCTTTCTCACCCACAGGAATTCCTCCAATAACTTCAAGTACTATTTATTTTCAGTGTAACACACTTTATATGCGTCACAAAAACTGTAATTAGCTCTTATTTTTGTTTTTGTATATAAAAATATTGTTGCAAGTAAAAAGCGATACCAACAAGTAACATAGCAAATACAAATATATTTCCAAACGAACTAAATGTTTCAAAAACGAATAATAATGTTTCTTGACCAAAAAAGGCAAATAGAAGCTGTATGAATGCAAATAACAACGCCCATATGTAATGATGTTGATGGAATAAATAATGCGTTGCACCTAAAAAAGCAATAAACGAAAAGATAAAGATCCACCAATTTTCTAAAAATAGTTGCCAACTAGAAAATTGATATCCATTTACTAATATCGCAATAAGCGCGATAACTGCCATCGTCGGCACACTCCAAAATAATGCCCGTCCTCTAAAGAAACGAGTGCCTTTAACATCACCTTTTTCATGTGCAATATATGTTAGTACTACTGTGCTTATATACAAAACAGAAAGAATTGTTAAAACGATAATAAGCCAAAAATGTAATTGATAATATTCATGTTCTATATTTGTCACGATTGCAGCTAACATGCATGGAATTAACATTCCCGTCCAACCATCTACTTTTCTTTCATTCCAAAAGACCGTATTACCAATCCTTATTCCTAACAACATAAAAATAATGATACCTAATACAAATAACGTAGTTTTATTCCCTACTAAACTCGTTGAGAAAGCAATTAATCCAATAAATAAAAAGAGCACAAACCCATTCATAATTTCTAGTACAGGTGATAAATATCTCTTCACCCATTTGTATGTTTCGTCATATTCATTATTATCGACTAAACGATAGGCATAAAAACTTATCCCAAAATAAACCGCCGCAATAATAACATACGCATATAAGACGAAACATAAAATCGCACTGCTAATTTGCACGTAATTCCCCACCCTTTTTTCTATGTTTCACATTGATTTTACACACTTTTCATACTAAAAGTAAACATATATAAGTTAGTCAAATAATTAATAATGAGCAGTGGCTAAAAACCCCCTGCTCATTATTAAAACAGTCCAATTAACTTTATTCTTTCATTTGTATGTAAATGTCTAAAATCACTCTATACGAGCGTTACTTACACCTCATAACAAAAAGTTTTTTGGAACCTTCAATAAAGCGGAAGTTTTATTTTCTATTCCCTTTCCACTTTACATATTGGCTTAAAAATGTAATTGCCTTTTCAATCACTTCTTCGTCTGGTTTTAATTTTGCATGATGTAAACCATATTCTGAATTTACTCCAAGCCAAAACATAAATCCAGGGATTTCTCGAAGCATATAACCAAAATCTTCACCTGTCATTGCCTCAGTACATGTAATAACATTCATATCTGTTTGTTTATGTACAAATTGCATAAACTCTCTTGTTAACTCTTCATGGTTATATACTTGATGATACATTGCTCCGTAATCTATAATCGCCTCACACTGGAAAGAAGCTTCGATACCTGCAACAATTGCCTCAATTCTGCTTTTCACACGCTTCATTGATTCCACTGATAATGTTCGAATCGTTCCTTCTAAACGAGATTTTTCTGCAATAATATTTTGAACCGTACCACCTGTAATTTTCCCGATTGTAATTACTGCACTATCAAGAGGATTTACATTGCGACTAATAACGGATTGAAGCTGTGTAACAAGATGACTCGCTGCAACAATCATATCATTTGCAGTATGCGGATAGGCAGCATGGCCACCTTTCCCTTTTAAATCAATATATAATTCTGAAGTATTAGCAAATAACAGTCCTTCTTTCGTTGCAATTGTCCCTACAGCGTATTCTGGTGCAATATGAAGACCAAGAATTATATTTGGTTTCCATTCTTTTAACTCTTCACTTTCTAACATAGGAAGAGCACCGCCTGGTCCTTCTTCTGCTGGCTGGAATAGAAATACAAGGTCATCATCTATTCTTTCGCTCACAGCTTTCGTTAGAAGGCCTAAACCGATTGTTGTATGTACATCGTGGCCACATGCATGCATCATTCCTTCATGAATAGAAGCAAACTCATATCCAGTTTCCTCTGTAATTGGCAGACCATCTATATCTGCACGATAACCTATTATTTTTTCTGGATTTTTTCCATTTACTTTAACGATTACACCCGTTTTCCATGTCTTCACTTCCACAAATTCAAGAGAAAGTGTTCCTATATAATCTAAAATATACTGTTGTGTTTTCCATTCCTTAAATCCAATTTCTGGAATTCTATGTAGATCTCTACGAATTTGGACAAATTTGCTTACTGTCATTTTTGCACCTCTATCTATAAAAAGCGTAAGAGCCCATTTACGCTCTTACGCTTTTTTTACTTTTTATTTCTCTGGGTTTAATTGACGAAGCTCTTGTTTAATTTCTGTTTTTGCTTTTGTCTTCTCATCAATTTCTTTAATTACACGTGCTGGAGTACCTGCAACAACTGTGTATGGAGGCACATCTTCTGTTACAACAGCTCCCGCTGCTACAACTGCACCTTTACCTACTGTAACACCCTCTAAAACAACTACGTTTGCACCGATTACTACATCATCTTCAACGATAACTGGTTTTGCAGAAGGTGGCTCAATAACACCTGCAAGTACAGCACCTGCACCTACGTGACAGTTTTTACCGACTGTTGCACGTCCACCAAGTACTGCGTTCATGTCGATCATAGAACCTTCACCAATTACAGCACCAATGTTAATTGTTGCATTCATCATAATTACAGCGTTGTCACCAATTTCAACATGGTCACGAATAATAGCACCTGGCTCGATGCGAGCTTTAATACCTTTTAAATCAAGCATTGGAATTGCAGAATTACGACGATCGTTTTCTACAACGTAGTCAACGATGTGCTTATTATTCTCATCAAGAATTGTCTTAATTTCAGACCATTCTCCGAATAATACACCTGATTTTTTATTCACAAATGCTTGTACTGTTTCAGGGAATGTTACTTCTTTTAAATCCCCTTTTATGTATACCTTTACAGGAGTTTTCTTTTCACTTTTTTGAATAAACGAAATAATTTCGTTAGCGTCCATCATTTTCATTCTTGTTGCCTCCTAAATCCATTTATAATGTTACTCTACCAAACGAAAGAGCGAGTAGCAAGATAATAATCTTATTTTTCCCTTTGAATTTCTTCTATAATTTCTAAAAATGCTTGTACTTGCTTCAACTGCCTTGCCGAGTCACTTGTTAACAACCATGTTTCTCTCGTCAGTTGAACAGGTGTTTTATACATATTTTCCTGTACTTCCTTTAAAACAGTAGAAGGTAAAAGGGCGTAACCTATACCATTTAAAACAAGTTGTTTGCATGTTTCAATTTGGTCAACTACAATCGTTCGCTTAGGCGGATTAGAAAATAAACCATACCACCAATTTTGTATTTGTCCATAATAAGTTGAGTCACTTTTAAATTGAATGAACGGTCTATTTGTTTCTTTTAGCATCGAAATATCTTTTATTTCTTTATCAACTAAATACAGTTCATCTTCAAATAATTGTTGCTTTTGACCTTTATATTCTTGTGTTCCCCTCAGTATAGCAACATGAACGTCTCCTTCATAAAACTGCTTTTGCACTTCACTACTCCATCCAGTAAACAGCGATATCTTTACAGAAGGATATTTATGCACAAACTTTTTCAAAACAGGAGGGAGCCAATATTGACCAATAACTGATGCAACAGCTATTTTTAAAGTTCCATGAGTTTCCGTTCTAAAAACAGCTAGCTCACTTTTTATATCCTCTTCCTTTTGCAACATTTCTTTGGCATAATTTGCAACTTTTTCCCCTTCAGGTGTAATTGTCAATCCTTTTTGTGAGCGAATAAAAAACTTCATTCCCCATTGTTTCTCCATAGATTGTAATCGTTGACTCAGCGCAGGTTGTGAAACAAATAAACGTTCCGCCGCTTTTCTCATATTTGATTCCTGAGCTAACACAACCATCATTTGAAAATCATCAATTTGCAACTTTCTCCCTCTTTCCTTAGCTTCCATACACCTTATTCCATTAAGCTTTCATTCAGAAAATACAATTTTTCAGCGCAAACTTCCCTTATGTTTTATGTCTTTTTTAATATAATACATACACAAGTGATATGCACGAAAAAAAAGTGACTTCTTCGTTTCTATGAAGTCACTTTTCTCACGTTATCGATTATGTTGCCTTACTTTCTTATTCAACAATTTTAAAATAGCCCGACGTGTTAAAATCCCCTCAAAATAGCCTTCTTCATTAACAGCGCAAATAAAAGGATGATCAATTGTCATTTCTAAAGCTTTTGCAAATGAATCTTCTAATTTAAGAAAAGGTATATCTTCCTTCATCACCTGCTCTACTTTCATATCATCAAGTCTTTCAAACTCAATACGCTCTAATCCTAACATACCATCTAATATCATGGCCGTACTAATCAAACCATGTAATTTATACATTGGATCTAAGACAGGTATCGCCGAATATCCAGATTTCACAAGAACGAGTAAAGCATGTTCTAAACCATTTCCAATTTGGACATGAGCTACTTTTTCCGATGAAATCATTAAATCCTTCACAAGAATTTGTTGAAATTCGTCTTTCGGAATACTAATCATATTACATCCCCCATTTTCCCTTTTTCCCTTTTTCCTGCTTATGTTCATAACTCTATTCACATTTTATGACAGCGTTTTCATATTATTATTTTGTCCTAAATTTATTTCAATAAAAATACAATCACACAGCTATTTTAGCATACAGCACAAAAAAAAGACTACCATTCCGGTAGCGCTTAATACCCTTTATTTTTTAATCTGTAAAATAACCTTGTGATTTTTTTATATTGCATCACATCTGTCTGTTTCAAACCATTCTCAATGTCCGTAAGTTCCACAGCTAAAATTTCACTTGCATAATTTTGCTGAAATAAAATATCTAGTAGTAAACTTTCTTCTTCCTTCGTTAAAACAACTTCCCTTTGCATATACCCCTCTCCTTACACTCGCATCGTTACTCACTCTTATTATATAAAAAATTTAACCTATTTAATAGATGTAATATTCAGTTTTTACCAAAAGATATGTAGCAATTATAAACATACAAAAAATCATTTCGTATATCGATTTGCATAACTAAACGCCGCATAAGCATCCGGCTTAATTTTTGCAGTTAATCCCATCGCTCGAATTTTTTCTGTCATATCTAAAATAAATTCTCTTGTTAAACCATCATTCCCAATGTCTAAATGAATTTCCATTATGAATCCAGCCCCATCTTGAGCATAAGGATGCAATAACTCCCATATTGTTTGTATATGAGTAGGCGTAAATAGACATGCGATTTCTTGACTAAACTGCGTTTCTAAATATATTTTCTCACGTAAGGTCGCTGGCTTATCTTTTACTGATCTATGGTGTAAACAACCCCAGGCACCTTTTCCAACACGATGAATATGGATTGCTGTAATAAACCTCGTATCCTTTTGATGCGCTTGCGAGTCTGTCCCAATGGATAATCGATACAAATTTCGCGGATCCTTTTCAATGAAACTACAAATACGGTTAAAGACCATATCAAAATTTAAATGTCTCTCTGAAACATTGTAAAATTTATGTGCACCGTCCACAGAGTCACGTCCTTTCAATTAGACAGACTTTTCGTATTCTCATTGTATGGGACAAAAACTAAAATTATAACTTCCTATCCTTTATTCGTTTCAATATTTCGAATTACAAAGTGACAAACTTGACACGTATAAATTACATTTTGATTAGATTGAGCCGTTAATACATGAATAATCTCAGCAGAACTTTGACAATTAGGACAAATCACAACTGGTAAACGTTCCATACGATAACCTCCTAGTTATATTTCTCCCGCTATTTGCAGAACCCAGCAATTGTGAGAAGTTTAGCTTCACATATTCACCCGGTTGACGGGACTACTTATCCACATGGATAAGCAAACTTGCACGGATTAAATTTTCATTCTAATACCATTGTAGGAAAAATAAAAAACTTCTATACATTACGCTGGAAAGTAATAGAACTAAAAAAGGTACTGCCATATGGCAGTACCTTTTTTATATGTATCAAGAAATGATATCGAAAATATGAAAAATAAAAAACTTCTATACATTACGCTGGAAAGTAATAGAACTGTACTGCCATATGGCAGTACCTTTTTTATATGTATCAAGAAATGATATCGTAAATCTCAATTGCAACCATGTCGATATTATCGAATTGGTACACTTGAGGTTTTTCACCTTGTTGATACACTTCTAACTCATACATTTCACTTTTATCGAAAAATTTCACGCTACATTTGCGCTCACCGTTCACTTCAAAATAGCGTTGTGCTACTTCACCGCTTTCAGCTTGTTCTTGTAGACTAACAAGTCGAGTTAAAATTCCTTGGAGTAGAGACATGAAATCTCTCCTTTCTCTGATCTTCCTACCAATAGGTTTTACAGCTATACTCATTCTATCCGTCATAACAGAAAAAATGTTCCACACTCTAGGATAAAGGTTATTAGCCAGAAACTCAACTAAAATTTGTCGAAATGCGAAGGAAAAAACAGAAAGAACATATTTCCCCTTCTTTATTGCGGTTTTTATACTGGAAGAATATAATAAAAAACAGAAAAAGGGAGGAATTACAATGAAAAAAATTGAGGTTTATACACAACCTGATTGTCCGCCATGTGTTATTGTGAAAGAATTTTTGAAGCATAATAACGTTGCATATGAAGAATTTGACGTAAAAAAAGACGCTGCTGCTCGCAACCGTCTTTTAAACGACTATGATTCCTATTCAACTCCAACAGTCGTAATTGATGGCGAAGTAGTTGCAGGTTTTCAAATTGAAAAGTTACAACAACTACTCAATATAGAATAGGAATAGGTAAATACCTATTCCTATTCTTATCCCGCTGTTTGTAGATAGTAAAACTCCCACTAATTAAAAGTTTCACTTTATAATTGTTGCAACCTTTTTATTTCAGTTAAAAGTTCCTGACTTTCATGATATCCTGCTAACTTCCATTTATCTTGATCCCTTTTCAATGTTACAATTTGATATTGTCCACTTTTTGTCCGCTCATATACATATAAATTTTTATGCTCTTGATCATACGACATTTTCGTTTCTGAATTAAAAGAAAACGGTGCTTCTTTTGCCGGAAGTAAATATTCACCACTTTGTTTATCACTTCTGCTATTTTCATCTGTAAATACTTGAAGGAAATTATCTGTAAAATACGGTGATAACGTCTCTATCATCTTATTCATCGGCAAATGCTTCCCACGAATTGAAAACTGGGTTTCATAGCCTTTTTGTATCGTTGTAAATACTTCTTTCCGATCAACTTCCACTTCCTCTTTCCCTAAAACAGTCGTAACACTATAACCAACTAGAAAGGCAACACATACAAATAGAACAAGCCATATTCCATATTTCCTCATTTTTTCACCTTCCTTTTAAAAGAACTTGTCTTTGTAGTATTCATTGTAACAATGATTATGCAAAGAAAGGACAGATTTCGTTCGTAAAATCTTTACAACGATAGACAGCATTTTCATCACCATTTTCACTATTACCAATTTATGATAAAAACAAACAAAAAATGCACGAATCTCTTCGTGCATTAAAATAAAACATCTTCTTCATATAAATACTCATATGATAAATCTATAAATAAAAAGTTGTCATCATCTATTGGAAAAGAAAATGTTCGTACCATTTCGCCCGTTTCGATATCTGCATATAAATCTGAAAGCCTTGCCTTATTCTCAAAACGCATTTTCATGATATTCTCGAGAAAATACGGGCGCCAACTCCAGTTCTTCATATAATAATCCGGCATCACAATCCATTCTCCATCTTTTTTCATAACATTTCCTGATTGTTGGAAACCATCTTCATTACAAATAAATATGCGAAAACTATACTGTGATACACTTTGACTAAATTGTAATAACCAATCATTGATATCTTCATTCTTTTTTTGTTTTGATAAAACATCGCCAATTCGATCGCGTAACATCTCTGTTAAATTATAAATTTTTTGTAACTTCTTCTTTTCATGCTGAATAAACTGATGACATTCATTACCAAGTCGCTCTTTCAAAACATTCGTTTCAATAAAATCAGGTAAACATTCTTTCAAATAATTACCTTGATAATATCTTCCACCGTTTTTCCAAGCATATTGCAATTGATAAAAAGCATCTATTTCTTCATATAACAAGGTTGCACCAATTCTTCTAGCAAGTAATGATAAAGAATATAAAATATCTTGATAAGATTGTAAAAGTGCTGTTTGCCTTAAGTTCGTTAAATCTACTTTTAAAATATCAGGTGCTAACACGCTAATACGCTCTAAATTACTTGTGCCCGTTCCGACCTTATTAATCGAAATTTGAATACCATATGTACGATAATACATAAGCAAATGATTAAATTGCTCTATATCTTCTTTACATTCATGCTCTGTAATCTCTAAAACAATTTGTTTTAAATTTAAACCTTGTTCTTCATACCTCAATAAAAGTTGAAGCAAGCTTTCATCATCATCATTCATTAATACATTAGCATTCCGATGTATAAATAATAATAATTTTTGATCGCTTTCTAAATAACGATTTAAAGCTTTTTCTACTATAATATTATCCGCTTCCAGTTGAAATTCACTTGGAATCGAATCATCGTGAAAGAAAGAAGCTAAACTTTGTATGCCCTCTTCTGTTTGAATACGTCCTACTACTTCATATCCAATTACAGTATGCTCATCAGCACTAAAAATAGCTTGATAATAAGGAAGGACTTTATCCAAGTTACTCATTACATCTAATGCATCTATCAACGTGCTTCCCTCCCTTTACTTTTCAAAAATTATAACATGATATTTACGGAAAAATAATAAAAAATCCCTTCAGTTTTCCTGAAGGGATTAGAGGGGTAAAATGCTAAGGGGAATTAGCAATTCTACTATGAAGAAAAAAGAGGTCTTAAATATAACGTATATATGACCTCTTGTAAACACTTTTCTTTCATATGTCACAATTCCGTCACATTTAACCATAAAAAAATGAATCAAACATTCATTTTTTATCCCTTTTAAAATGGATATTGATGTAAATGTTGTCCTCCATCCATTGTCATGCAAGTTCCATTTATGTACGCCGCTTCATCTGAGCATAAATAATAAGCTAGACCAGCGATTTCTTCTGGCGTACCCAGCCTTCCAAGCGGAACACTTTGTATCGTACGCTTAGCCATTTCTTCTGAAATCCATAATTTATCAGCACCGCCCGTACGTTCAATTGGTCCTGGCGCGATAGCGTTAACTCGTATTCCATATTTACGCCCCCACTCAACAGCGAGCGTCTTCGTCATCGCTAATACCCCTGCCTTCGCTGCAGCCGAATGAATCACTCCTGGACCTGCATCCCATGCATATGTTGCTACCATGTTAATGATATTCCCTTTTATACCTTTTTCAATCCAATATTTTCCGACAGCATGACTACAGTAAAACGTACCGTTTAACACAATATTAATGACTGAATTCCAGCCATTCACAGATAAATCTTCTGCTGGACAAATAAAGTTTCCAGCTGCATTATTTATTAAAACATCAATTCTACCAAACTTCTCATCAATCTGTTCAATCATTTTCTGAATGTCATCCGTATTTCTTACATCCATTTGTACAGGTAATACTTGCCCTGGAAATTGTTCAATTTCCAACTTTGTTTCCTCTAGTTTTTCCTTTGTACGTCCTGTAATAACAACTCGTGCCCCTTCTTTTGCAAAACGAGTCGCCATTCCTTTTCCCATTCCACTCGATCCACCTGTTATAATAACTACCTTTTCTTTCACATACATCCCCTCCAAAAAATGAATACACATTCATTTTATCACTTTATTTAATAGAAATCTTTATATTTTTAAACTTTTCTGATATTTTAGCGTAAAGAACTTTCTTTTTATTCATTTTTTTTCGTAATCTATACTACTTTTTTATTATGTAAAGTATATTTTAAATAAACTGAAAGGAGATTTGAGTAGCCTATAAATGGAATAAAAACATTGAGGTATACTCATATTTTTATGAAGCACATTACAAGAAGAAATTTTTTAAAAATTGGTATGCGTACTTGTCTCTATTCATTTATAACCAGTAGCATCGGATACTACTATGCTAAATATATAGAGCCCCATTTCATTTCTTTTACACAGCACACATTAAAATCACAACTCATCCCAAAAAGTTTTCATGGTATAAAAATTCTTCAATTCAGCGATTTACATCTCGGATACTATTTCTCGCTTCAACATTTATCTAAAGTTGTTTCTAAAATTAATGCTGTAAATCCAGATATTGTCCTTTTTACCGGAGATCTCATTGATAATTATCAAACGTATACTGATACTCCTTTCGTTGCATCCATTTTAAAAAATATACAAGCCCCCTTCGGTAAATTCGCTATTTATGGTAACCATGATCACGGTGGATATGGAACTGAATACTATGAGCACATCATGCGTGAATCAGGATTTGAGCTATTGCTCAATAGTGAAAAAAGAATTCATCTAATGGATAATAGTGAAATTTCTATTTTCGGTCTCGATGATATACTATTAGGCAAACCAAAAATAGAGAAAACATTAGAGCATGCACGGCAAAGTACTTATAACATTGTTCTTGTTCACGAACCAGATATCGCGCCCCAAGTTTCTAAATATCCAATCAACTTGCAACTTTCTGGTCATAGTCACGGCGGACAAGTACAAATTCCTTTTTTAGGACCTATTATTACACCAGCACTCGCCAAAGACTATATTGAAGGCTTCTATACAATTCAGGATTTAACTCTCTATGTCAATCGAGGCCTCGGAAGAACACGTGTCCCATTCCGTTTTATGTCAAAACCTGAAATTACACTTTTTATACTTCAACATTCGTAATAATTCGCCTATTTTCTTGCATATCCTTTCTTGTACGCGCTCATCCACGTTTCATTTACCATATGATGAAAGTGAGTCCAATAAAGGAGGTATGTTCATGTATCCATATTATCAACCAATCCCAGTCCGTTCAGCACCTATTGGTCCAGTAGGCGACTCACGCTTCTTCCCGTTTTTTGGCGTTCCTTTTCTAGCTGGAATTGCTGGTGGATTACTCGGCGGAGCATTAGCTTTCGGCCCTCGACCATTTTACCCACCTTATCCACCACCTTTCCCGCCGCCAGCACCTTATCCTTGTTACGGTGGACCATGTCAGCAACCATACTATTACTAAGTTAAAATAACGATTCTTTCAAATGTTATTCTCTCAACGAACCACCTTATTACACGCTTATAATAAAACTATTGTTTCTACTCATCCTTCCATTTTGGGAGCATAGGAGTAGAAAAAAGTAAAAACCTCTTATGGACATAAGAGGTTTTTACTTTTTTCATTTTTCATTATTCAGCGTCTGTATTTTGATACGCCATCTTAAACAACTTCACTTTAATAAAACTATTGTTTCTACTCATCCTTCCATTTTGGGAGCATAGGAGTAGAAAAAAGTAAAAACCTCTTAAAGAGGTTTTTACTTTTTTCATTTTTCATTATTCAGCGTCTGTATTTTGATACGCCATCTTAAACAACTTCACTTGGCTATCAATTTCTTCTGTACTACCATTAATAACATAATAGTAATCACCATCTTTATTTTGTTCACGTGTTTTCACATTATCAGCTAATGTAAGCTGTAAAATCGCCTTAATTCGTGCCTTCATTTCAATATCTAATATCGGGAAAGATATTTCCACTCGCTTCTCCATATTTCGCGTCATCCAATCAGCTGAAGATAAATATATTTTCTCCTCGCCATTATGATGGAAATAATAAATACGGCTATGTTCTAAATATCTTCCAACAACACTAACTACACGAATATTTTCACTTACATTTGGAATACCAGGTCTTAGACAACATGTTCCTCGAACAATGAGCTCTACCTTTACTCCAGCTTGTGATGCTTCGTACATTTTTTTAATTAATGGTTTATCTGTTAATGAATTCATCTTAGCGATAATGTATCCATTTCCATATTGCCTATGATAACGGATTTCTTCATCTATTAAATCCATAAATTGCTCTCTTATATCAAATGGAGCAACCGATAAATGATGAAAATGTGGCTTTGTTGTATAACCACTTAAATAATTAAAGAAATTGGTTGCATCAACCCCAAAGTCTTTTCTTGATGTAATATACCCAAAATCAGTATATAACTTCGCTGTTGCATCATTATAGTTTCCAGTTCCAAGATGTACGAACCTTTCGATTTTTCCGTTTTTTCTTCTTACAACTAACGTAATTTTACTATGCGTTTTCAAGTGACTGACACCGTAAATAACATGACAGCCTGCCTGTTCCAATTCTTTAGCCCAATGAACATTGTTTTCTTCATCAAACCTTGCCTTTAATTCAACTAATACCGTCACTTGTTTTCCCTTTTCAGCCGCTATCTTTAACGCCTGAATAATCGGTGAATCACCACTTACACGATATAACGTTTGTTTAATCGCAAGTACATTCGGATCGTCTGCCGCATCACGGACAAAATCAACTACCGGCTGAAATGATTCAAAAGGATGATGTAATAAAATATCATGCTCAATTGCTTTTTCAAATACATCTTCTTCATCACCTAAATCTTGAGGCGGTTGCGGAATAAGAGCCGGATATACAAGATGTTCATATAAAGGAGCTAGTTTTTTATATAAAGAAAACAAACATGTTAAATCTAATGGGCCATCCATTATATATACATCTTCATCTTTTACTTCCAGAACCTCATATAATAACGCTAATACTCTTTCATCAATGTGTTCTTTCCCAACTTCTAAACGAACAGCAGCTCCCCACTTACGCTTTTTTAATTCTTTTTCAATTACCTTTAATAAATCTCTCGCACCTTCTTCATGAATCGTTAAATCTGCATTGCGTGTAATACGGAAACGAGTAACAGATGATACTGTATATCCCGTAAATAATTTATGAGTAAAGCTACTAATTACGTCTTCTAATAAAATAAATTTATGCTTTTGCCCTTCGCTCGGTAAAATTATGAAGCGCTCAAGTAATGAAGGAACTTGTACAATCCCTAACTTCGTCCTGTTTTCTTCTTCCGCTTGCTTCTCATCATATAAAAGAGTAGCCAAATTCAAACTTTTGTTTAATAACATTGGAAATGGGCGATATGCATCAATAGCTACAGGAGTTAACACCGGAAAAATTTGCTCGTCAAAATACTCTTCTATAAATTCTCGCTGCTCTTTCGTCAAATCATTGAATGTTAAACGTTCAATTCCCTCTAACTCAAGCGCTGGTAATACATAATTTTTAAATGTATCATATTGTACTGTCATTAGTGCATGGGCTTTTATCGCAATTTTATTTAATTGCTTTTTTGGTGTTAAGCCAGCTTTATTTTCTGGCTGATTAAATCCAGCACTCACTTGATCCTTTAATCCCGCTACACGTACCATAAAGAATTCATCTAAATTCGAACTAAAAATACTAATGAATTTCAATCTTTCCAAAAGTGGATTATTTCCATCTTGCGCTTCTTGTAGTACACGTTCATTAAATGCTAGCCAGCTTAGCTCTCGATTATTGTAATAAGCTGTATCATTTAAATCTACTGCATTCCCCTTCGATAATTCCATTCTCTTCACACTTCCCCTTGAAACTTTTTTACTATAATTTAGTTAATTTCATTTTATCAAATTACAATATTACAAAGTGTAAATTTTTCGTAAAGACATCCGTACAACCTAATGTTTTAGTTCAAATAATAAATTAACATTCGTTTTTAATACTCTTTCTAACTGTTTTTTTTGTTTTTCAACTTGCACTTTTTCTGCTAATGCAGACTGTTCACATAAAACTTTCAACGTTAATCCCTCTTCGCTTTCTGTTATAGATATGGTATCAACAAGCGATCGTTGTCTTACATTTAAAGTAGCTGAAAATTGTAAAACAGCTCCTAATAGGCGGATTTTTTTTTGTTCACTTTTATCAAACCAACCTTCAAATGGAGATAAATGTTGTTTAAATAGCATTTTTGATTTATAAGATGCAATAAGTGCTAACCTTACTCGATCTTTATGCATCATGCCATCAATTGTCTTATTCGCTAATAAATAAAACGTATGTAAACGGCTCGCTTCTTCGTCTATATATTTGCCTATATTAAATACTTTCGCTGCTTGATGGAACACTTCCCAGTCTTTTACTGACATAGAAATAAGCCCTATTTCCTCAAGTTGTTTGCAAATTAGTCTTCCATGTTTAATAAGTTGAATTACAAATTCCATATCCATTTCGTATTCATGTGATAGTAAATGCAAACTTTCTTCAACTACGTTCGGATAATATGAAATCCCCAAATCTTTTGTCAACTCTTCATAGAAAACACCTTCTCTTAACCCTTTTCTACTTAATACAAATGCCGGTGCCTCTATAACATGAACAAGTGTATGAAATACTTCAACCGCTGGAATAATCGTATCCGCTCGATCTTTTGCCAATCCTTCCAATTTCTGAAGTTCTATGAACGACAATTTTTCCAATTCATCTTTTACATTTTCAATATCTTCTTCTTTCATCTTGTATAAATGTAATCCTGCTATAGGATAACATATTAAATTTTGATGGATTTTTACTAAGTTCCTCGCACTACCACCAATTGCAATAAGAGGCAATTTCTTATTGCTTAACCATGGTAACGTTCGAAATTGAAACTCTAAATACCGTTGCATTCCTTCTAACTCATCTTTAGTAGGAATATCACCTTTAATAAATTGTTGCTTTAAAGAAAGTGCCCCAAAAGGAAAACTATGGTACTCTAAAATCTCTCTATTTCTAAAGTATGTAACTTCCGTACTTCCCCCACCAATATCTACCGTTATTCCTTCTGAAAACGATGTAGAATTCATAACCGCCAAGTATCCGTAACGCGCTTCCTCATACTCTGATAATACTCTAAGAGTAAAGTCCGTTTGTCCTTCAATAAGCTTTTTAATTTCCTCTTGATTCTCAGACTGTCTAATTGTTGCTGTTGCAACACAAAGTACATGATGCAACTGATGGAACCTTGTACTTTCTTGAAATTGAAATAATGTCTGTAATAATACTTCTATTCCCTCTTCATTCAACACACCATCAATTAAGTAATTCCTTAACCTAGCAACCACTTTCGTATTTTCAATCTCTTTATAAAAACCTCCATTTTGCTTTTCATAAATAACTAAACGCATTGTATTAGATCCAATATCTATAATGGCATACTGTTGTTTTAATATTTCTTTCAAACTTCTCACTCTTTCATTATCAAATTTCAAAAACATATTCTATTACTATTATACAAAATAGTTGTTTTTTGTAACAATATTGCTTTAATATTGAAAATATATACAATCACTTTTTGCATATAATAAAAACCTCTTTTATTTATGGTATAATAATGAAAAATTGAAAGGAGATTCAATATGAAACCCTCACAACCACAATCTCAATTACAAAACCAACATTCTATTAATCGACTAGCTCAATCTATTTTCGTTGTGAATCGTCATGCTAAAGCAGCTACTAATCCTAAATATTTATACTGGTTAAAAAAGACAGCTTTAGAACGTTTGATTGCTGAAAAAAAAGCAATTAAAGAAGGATTACATTTTTCTAGAAACCCACGTTTTAGCCAACAACAATCTGATGTCCTTATACGTTTAGGCGATTATTTTTTCCACATCCCTCCTACGAAAGAAGATTTTCGAATTCTACCGCATCTTGGTCATCTTGAATCCTCCTATCGAAATCCGAAAACAACCTTATCTTTAACAGTAGCAAAAAAAACACTTCAAGATTATATTGGTCCTGAAGCATTGAAACAAGAAAAAAAATTAAGTGAACCTGTTCCATGGTATAGTCGTACTTATACAAAAAAATAAAACAGTTTGGCCAAGTGTAGGCCAAACTGTTTTATTTTTTCTCTTCCTTAATTTTAATATTTGCTTGTTTATAAAAAGCTACTTTTTCTGTATTATAAGACTTTGTGAATTCATTAAATTTATCTTTTTCTGACTCAATATCCTTATAAGATTGATTTACTACTTTTACTTTTTCACTAATATCTTTTAATTTAGTACCTTTATCTTGTAACATTGTGTATAACTCTTTTTCTTGTTTTAAAGATTTATTATAGCTGTCATACATTTTATTAAATGAATCGTGTCGTTTCTCATAGGTGCTTTTCACTTTATCAGCTTGATCTTTCAACTTATTATCTTCAATTTTCTTCACATACTTATCAGCTGACTTCACTTCTTCTTGCGCTTTATTTAAAGCCTCTTTTTCTTTTGTAAGTACTTTTTCTCGTTCAGTTGTATTCTTTGCTGCTTGATTCAATTTTTCTTTAACAGTTTGATTATTATCTTTTCCTTCTTGCACAATCTGGTTATATAATTCTTGTCCTTCTTTCTCTAAAGCCTCAAGTTTTTTTGCATCTTCAAACATTGTTTTTTCTTGTTTAGCAGCGTTTTCAAACGCTACATATAATTCTTCTTCTGGTTTCGGTCCAAAACAACCGGCTAATAAAGTCATTGATAATGCAGTTATAATTGCTAATTTACTATATTTCAACATCTCTTCCTCCTATTTATAAACGACCATCGTGTAATATAAAAAAGTTATAAAATATGTAATTGTTCTATACACTCGCATCTTTTTTACGAAGATCATTAATATTGTTTGTACGAATTATTACTTAATATTACATTATTCTTTTTGAAGTATTTAGCAGTTCCATATCCATCTTTAAGTATAGTTCTTCGTGTTTTTTAAAACCTGTTCACACTATGTATTACCTTAATGGCCACAGAATTTCACCTCAGTCTTAATAAGACTATAATAGTTCACCTGATAAAAGGTGATCGTTCCGCTCTCACGTCTATCATTCCCTTTCCAGCTTTCTATCAAATAATCTCTTTGTTCATTTTACACAGTACAATCGATATCTCGCAACAACTTACAAATATTCTTTTCATTTCCTAAAAAGGAAAAGTGTAGAGCTTGCTTTCCTCTACACTTTTAAAATAAAACACATTGTGCAAATTGTATTGGCACTACCATCATAATTATATGCTTATTTCATATATTTTTAAAGACTTTTATTACAAACGCAACGTTTTTTGTAATAAAAGTCAAAAAAATGTTACAAATAAAACTTCTTCCTATCATATATCTTCAAATCAAAGCTTCACTCATTTTCTTGCAAATTTCTATACTGATACAATTGATTTTGCGACTTTCTCAACAGTTCTTCAAACGTTTTTCCTTCTACTGGATAGCTAGCTGCTCCAAATAAAAGAGTGACACTGAGTAAATCACCTTCTATTTCACTTTCAATATTTTTCATTAATCTGTTTGTTATTGTTGATGTTTCATGACCATTATCAATTGCTACAATAACATACTTATTTTCATCCCACTTTGTAACAACATCTCCCTTCCGAATTGTCTTTACAATGGTACTCTCTAATTTTTGTACTAACACTCCCAATTTTTTTTCTTGCAACGTGTCTTTTAATCCTTCCCATTCTTTTACAGAAAGAATGTAAACCGTAATATTACGGGAATCTCTTTCAGATAAAGCGGCTACTTTCCCAAAAAAATCAACAACAAAATCGTTGCTTGCCATTCCTCCTCCTTCCACATTCATACGCTTGTTCGCTCTTTTATCGTACCAATGTCCAAAATAATAACTTAGTATCATTTGCAATATATAAATAATAAAGACGGTATAAAATGATCGTGAATCCAGTTTTACAATTACATCCTGAAGTGCAATCCATTCTGTAACTGCCACTGTATTTCCAAGTAATAATCCACTAATTTTCCCTTTATGTTTCATACTTCTCCCCCTTTTATACCAATATATGTTTCTATATCAATAATGTTTTTCTACAAAATAAAAAATGTACATATGCAATGTACATTTCTGCTTAAGCTTGTATACCTTTCCTACTCTATTTCATATATATAATATATAACTTTTATAGAAAGGAGTAATCTATATGCTACAAAAAGAGAATCTATCAGATGCTATGCGTTTACTAGCTGGTTTTCTATTATCATTAAAATTATTATTTACCTCTTTCGGCATACACTTTATTACAAACGATCAAATCGACGCTATTGTTAATGTTGTTTCATTTTTATTTATTCTATACTTTGGCTACAAAAATAACTATGTAGGAAAAAAAGGAATAGAGCAAAAGAAAATACTCAAAAAACACAACCTTCACTAAAAAAGGAACCTTTTGTACAGGTTCCTTTTTATCATTGCCGCACAACAACTTCATTTGTTTGCAGTGGACCATATGATATCTCTTTATCTTGAAATGTATATGTAGCCTGAAAGAATGCTTGTTTAAGAGCTTTATCTTTATTAGCTTTTATTTTGCAACGTAGTTCCACCTTTTCATTCGGTAACAAATCATCAATTCGCCACCTTACAAGCTGGAATAAAAACTCACTTATCCCCTTATCAACTTTTAAAGAATTAGGAATATAAGCAAAGTAATCTCGAATCATATGACTTACAACAACTCTCGAAATCATTTCTACCCCTTTATTTTCCACTTCAATTCGCATAATAAGTATGTCGTTTACATCGTAGGTCAATTCATACGAAAATTGTTCTGTATACATACTACCAATTTGCAATGTAACGGCTACTTGAGGAAATTCATTTTCCTTTTTCGATCCGTCAATCCACAATACTGGTTGTAGCGGTATTGAATACTTTCCTGTATCCGAAATTCGTCCCCATATTTTCATAATATATATTCACCTCATTTCAGATGTACCATACACACAATAAATTCCCCAACTTACTAAAGCTTGCTACAAGTAATGTTTAATATTTCTCTTCCTTTTATCCTATTCGACAATATGAAGAAAAAACCATTTTTCATCTATTAACAGAAGGTGTTCTTTATGAAATTTTTTTACAATTTACTTCATTTCCTTTATAGCAATATTCGTATCGCTCACTCGTTCTCTACTCATATGAAAGAATATTTTGACGGAAGAAAAAATTTGCCTTATAGTCAAATTTGACTATAATATTCTTTATGGCATATTAGTGCACTTGTGGAAAAGAAATTAAAATCAACTATACATTTAAATTTTTTATCCACTGCACTCAAAACTTAATATAGTTTACTTATTTCTAAAGGAGGGTTATATTTGGAAACTCAACCATTAAAAAAAGACACCAACAAGACAAAATTTGTTGTTGCTGGTTTGCTGCTTGGTATATTAATGGCCGCAATGGATAATACAATCGTTGCAACCGCAATGGCAACAATTGTTGGAGACCTAGGAGGCTTTGATAAGTTTGTTTGGGTCACATCAGCTTATATGGTAGCAACAATGGCAGGGATGCCTATCTTTGGGAAACTTTCTGATATGTACGGGCGAAAACGTTTTTATATTGGGGGCCTCATTCTTTTCTTATTCGGTTCTGCGCTTTGCGGAACAGCTTCAAGTATTGAGCAATTAAGTATTTATAGAGCTATTCAAGGTATCGGTGGTGGTGCCCTTATGCCTATCGCCTTTACAATTATGTATGATATCTTCCCACCAGAAAAACGCGGGAAGATGACAGGGCTATTCGGTGCTGTTTTCGGGACATCTAGTGTATTCGGTCCTTTATTAGGTGCTTATATTACAGACTATATAAGTTGGCATTGGGTCTTCTATATCAATATTCCATTAGGACTTATCTCCTTTTTCTTCATTACTAAATACTACAGTGAGTCTCTAGAATTTAGAAAACAAAAAATTGATTGGGCTGGTGCTATTACACTTGTCATAAGTATCGTTTGCTTAATGTTCGCATTAGAACTTGGTGGTAAGGAATATGCCTGGAATTCCACTGTAATTATTGGCTTATTTACAACAGTAGTTATTGCGCTTATTATTTTCTTCTTTGTAGAAAGAAAAGCAACCGAGCCTATTATTTCGTTCCATCTATTTAAAAAACCTTTATTCGCAGCTAGTCAAGGAGTTGCCTTTTTCTATGGTGCTGCTTTTATTATCTGTACAGTTTATATTCCAATCTTCATTCAAGGCGTTCTTGGAGGTTCGGCCTCTAATGCTGGATTAATTTTAACACCAATGATGGTTGGTTCTGTAATTGGAAGTCAAACAGGAGGACAATTAGCTTCTCGAACAAGCTATCGTAACATTATGATGGTATCTGGTGTCTTCTTCGTTGTTGGTATTTATTCATTAAGTACTTTAACAATGGACACACCTCGTTTACTCGTAACACTATTTATGATTCTCGCTGGGCTTGGTGTTGGCTTCTCATTCTCAGTATTAAGTATGTCTTCTATTCACAAGTTAGAAATGCGAGACCGCGGTTCGGCGACATCAACAAACTCATTCTTCCGATCACTCGGTATGACTCTTGGTGTAACGATTTTCGGTACAATTCAAAATCATATTTTTACAGATAAACTAAACTCTGTGTTCTCCCCTGAACTAGCAAAATTAGCTCCAAAAGGCGGAGACACAAGTTTCTTATTATCACCAGGCGCTACCGCAAAAATTCCTGTTGAAATATTAGCGGGTATTAAAGAAGCTCTCGCTACATCTATTGCGAACACATTCTTCTGGGCACTCATCCCGGCTGTACTAAGTGTTATTTGTATTTTACTAATGGGAAATGAACGCCTCTTTACAGGCCCTAAAAAGAAAGAAAAACAAAAGCAAGTCAGTTAATATAAAAAAGAAGCGGCATATCCCTTTATGAAAAAGGATATGCCGTTTATAATATGTATAAAGTTTTTATATACAGGAGTTGAGACAGCATGAGCATGAAATTAGTCATTCTCGGCTTGCTACTCGAAGGAGATAAACATCCATATGAAGTGCAGCATATTATGAAAGAACGACAAATGGATTGTTATATTAAATATGCTAAAGGATCACTTTATTACGCTTTCGAGCAATTAGAAAAGCAAGGTGCAATTCACATTACAAATGTAATTAGAGACACAAACCGACCTGACAAAACGATTTTTCATATAACAGAAGAAGGCAAAAAACTATTCCACACTTTACTATTAAAACAATTCGAAGCAAAAAACCAAATATATAAACCTATTTATTCAGCCCTATCTTTCGCTCACTTTAGCAATGATCATGAATTAGTTCCTATTTTAGAAAAAAAGAAAAATGATACTCTTCAATATTTACATACTATGCAAACGATATATGATTGTAATAAAGGAAAGGTTCCACGTGCACAACTATATATCTTGCAAAGTGTAATTGAGCATATTACAGTTGAATTACAATGGCTAAACACCCTCCTTAAAGATGCTATAGCAGGCCGACTTTCAGAAGTTGCTATAGATGAAAATTGAGCTATGAAAGAAGACATCCCTACTTCTTTCATAGCTCAATTTCTCTTTTTATACTGTAATATTATTAGTTACTTCAGAGTAAAAAGTCAGAATAATAAGAAATAAAAACTTTGGAATTTTCTTATTTTAAAACAGTAGACAAAATTCCAAAAATTGTGTTAGAATTTGTTTCAATATCATATCGCTTGTTAAATTCCTTTCAAAAGGAAAATAGGTACACGAACATTTCGTTTCGTGTTTAAAAGGGAAGCTTGGTGAAACTCCAACACGGTCCCGCCACTGTAAATGCTGAGATTTCTTTTTGGTGCCACTGTGAAAACGGGAAGGTGAAAGAAATTATATGAAGCATAAGTCAGGAGACCTGCCTGTTTTAACAACACTGATAGATTCACGGATGATGATGAGGTGTTAAAACAAAAAGGAAGGCTTATTTTCTATGTCTTTGCACTTTTTGTTATAGGTATTTCCTAGTAAACGGAAATGCTTACTTTCAATTAGGGAGGAATTTAAAATGGCAATTCAAACAAGTAACTTAGGTTATCCACGTATCGGACTACAACGAGAGTGGAAAAAAACATTGGAAGCTTTTTGGTCCAATAAAATTGATGAAGAACAATTTTTAACAACAATGAAAGAAATTCGCCTTCAACACGTAAAAGTACAGCAAGAAAAAGGGATTGAACTCATTCCAATTGGCGACTTTACATATTATGATCACGTTTTGGATACTGCCTATATGCTAGGATTTATCCCATCACGTTTTTCTGAGTTTACATCTTACCTTGATGTATATTTCGCAATGGCGCGTGGCTCTAAAAATCACGTAGCTTCCGAAATGACAAAATGGTTTAACACAAACTATCACTATATCGTTCCTGAATATGAAGAGGGATTACAAATCTCTTTAAAAGATAATCGTCCACTTCGCTTATACGAAGAGGCAAAACAAGAATTAGGAGTAGATGGAAAGCCTGTTATTTTAGGTCCATATACTTTCTTAAAATTAGCTAAAGGCTATACACAAGAACAATTCCCTTCCATTTTAAAACAGTTAGTTGCACCTTACGTACAACTGCTTTCAGAACTACATGCAGCTGGTGCACAAGCCATTCAAGTTGATGAACCAATTTTCGCTTCTTTAACGAAAGAAGAAGTTCAACAAGCAAAAGAAATTTATGAAGCTATTCGTAAAGAAGTTCCAAATGCGACTCTTCTTTTACAAACATATTTTGATAGCGTGGAAGAAAACTATGAAGAAATTATTACATTCCCGGTATCCGGTATTGGATTAGATTTCATTCATGGTAAAGAAGGTAATTTAAATGCTATTTCAAAATATGGATTCCCAGCTGATAAAACTTTAGCTGTCGGTTGTATAGATGGCCGTAACATTTGGAGAGCTGACCTTGATGAAGTTCTTGAGTTATTTACAACGTTACAAAAACAAGTCCAAACGAAAGATTTCATCGTTCAGCCTTCTTGTAGCTTATTGCATACACCGATCGATAAAACAGAAGAAACTCACTTATCGACTGAGCTATTTGATGCATTAGCATTTGCAAATCAAAAATTAGAAGAGTTAGTTCTTATTCATTCCGCTCTCACTCAAGGTACAGAAAGCATTAGTACTGAGCTGGAAACATATCGAAACGTACATCATACAATTCGCTCATCTGCTGCACGTAACCGAGAAGATGTCAAAGCAGCACGAACAGCACTAAAAGAAGAAGATTTTTCACGTCCTCTTCCATTTGAAAAACGATACGAATTACAACAAGTTGCCCTGGAGTTACCACTATTACCAACAACGACTATTGGTAGCTTCCCGCAAACAACTGAAGTTCGTCAAACGCGAAAAGAATGGCGTAACGGTGTTATTTCAAATGAACAATATGAACAATTTATTGAAAAAGAGACAGAAAAATGGATTCGTTACCAAGAAGAAATTGGGCTTGATGTCCTTGTACATGGTGAATTTGAAAGAACTGACATGGTCGAATATTTTGGTGAGCGCCTTGCTGGTTTCTCATTCACTAAAAACGGTTGGGTACAATCATACGGTTCCCGCTGCGTAAAACCACCTGTTATTTATGGTGATGTAGCCTTTATTAACGGCATGACTATTAAGGAAACAGTTTATGCACAAAGCTTAACGGAGAAAGTTGTAAAAGGAATGTTAACTGGACCTGTTACGATTTTAAATTGGTCCTTCGTTCGAAATGACATTCCAAGAAAAGAAGTTTCGTATCAAATTGCACTAGCTCTTCGTCACGAAATTGAACTACTTGAATCTTCCGGAATTAGAGTAATCCAAGTCGATGAACCAGCACTTCGTGAAGGAATGCCACTAAAAGAAAAAGATTGGGATGCTTATATTACATGGGCAGTACAATCCTTCCTTTTAGCAACTTCTTCTGTAGCAAACGAAACACAAATTCATACTCATATGTGTTACAGTAACTTCGAAGATATTGTTGACGCGATTCGCGCATTAGATGCAGATGTAATTTCTATCGAAACATCAAGAAGTCACGGAGAATTTATTGATACGTTAAAACATACAACATATGAAAAAGGCATCGGCCTAGGTGTATATGATATTCATAGCCCACGTGTACCGAGTAAAGATGAAATGTATAAAATCGTAGAACAATCTTTAGAAGTATGCGATCCTAAATATTTCTGGATTAATCCTGATTGTGGTTTAAAAACGAGAAGAACAGAAGAAGTTATTCCAGCTTTAGAACATATGGTGCAAGCAGCGAAAGATGCTCGTTCCCTTTTAAAAACAAACGCATAACAAAAATGGGTTATCCTTTTCTCAGGATAACCCATTTTTTATTCTTTACTTTCAAAGAAGAATTCGTATTGTATTTTATATAATTCATCATCCGTTGGCTCTTCAAGAGGAATTGCTTGTAAGACAACTGTATACTCACCATTTGGAATAGATATTTGAAATTTGTTTGAAAGAATACTCGTTATAACGATACTTTCATTTTCAACCGTAAAAGGAACCGTAATCGTTCTAACCACTTCTTCTTTTTCAATATGTTTCCCTGGGGTCACTTTCACTTCACAAGTATAATCAGAAAGTGCTTCAAAAATAACAGTTCCCTCTGCCTCAGCATAACCTCTTTCAAAATCTTCATCCGTCCAGTCTACATAAGGCTGCTCACCGTCATAGTTCATCAACATTAATTGCGAATAAGAAATTGTTAACTCCATAGTTCCCCTTCTCCTTCATTATGAAATGTACAAATACTACTTCACTTCAAATTTCACACGCGTACCATCTGGATATTTATCTAACTTATTCCCTACCCAAGAGCCTGCTCCCCGGTTATCCGCCGGACTTATATATTCAATATGTGCTCCTTTTCCGCCTTCCTTGCACATCGCCATTGGCCATTCATCACGATCATACCCTTTTTTTGATGGATACGGTGCTAACGACAATTTCCTTCTATCTGCAGCACCACCACGATCGATTGTACAAACTTCTGAATGCCCTTCTTTTATAGCATCCGTAATATGTTTTCCTGTCTCTGGATAACGTTCTTTCGGAAATTCTAACACTTGATCATACGTATTCGTTTTCTTTACACTTGTTTCCTCTGGCACAAGTACTTCATAAACTGCTACTAAAATAGACAGAATTGCAATAATTGAAATGATAATACCTTTTAATTGCTTCATGTATACCTCCATGTTTCTACCAGTTTCTTTTCCTCAGTTATTATAACAAACTTCTCCTGTATATGTTTTCAGACATTATTTTAGTTATTCCTTGCCATTCCGCCAAAAAATTTCATTTTTTCACTAATGCTGTAGAAAACTAATAGCCTTCCGACATTCTTTTTCAAAGGAAGTCCTCATAAAAGATTGAAATGATATATACGATACTTTTTGGGGAGGAAATATCATGGAAGCTACCTATAAAACGAAAGATGTCACGAATAAAACAGGCATCCCAAAACATATAGTCCGCAAATATAGTCAACTGTTAGAGGAACATGGTTATATGATTTCTAAAACAGCTGATGCTCGTATTTATAAACTTGATGATTTAAAACTATTGAAATCTATACATGAAAGAGCTGCCACATTACAAGAAGATATTTCAGAAACGATACCGATTATTTTAAAAGAAAAAGAGGCCCCACCTGTACCAGTTATACAAGATAAGCAAGAGATACAACCGAAAGAAAAAGAAGATGGGCGTAACTTTGAGGAGTTCATGTTGAAACTTGAAATGCTAGCTCAATTAAATGAAGCAATTATTCATCAAAATTCTACTCTAATTACACAAAATCGTTTAAAGGATGAGAAACTAGATGAATTGATGCAACAAGTGTATGTAAAAGAAGGCTCTCAAGAAAAAATGCTTCAAGAGTTAGTCGAGCACGCCGCTCAAACAGATGCATTGCAAAAAGAAAAAATGGACTTATTAATGAATCATATGTATAAACGAGAATCCAAACAAGAAGAAAAAATGAATAAACTTGTTAGTCAAATTTATAACAAGGACAGTAATCGTGATGCACAGCTTATGCAAGTTATTCGAGAAATTCAAGAAACAAAAAGAATGGTCGCTGCCTCAAAAGAGCAAAGCTTCTTTCAATCATTTAAAAGTTTATTTAGCCGAGCAAAACAAGAAAAAACAAATGAATAAACAATATAAAATAAAAAGTTACCTTCCATCGGTAACTTTTATTCCTTATTTTGTACAGCTGGTAATATAATAATTGCTTCAGTGCCTTTTCCACTTTCACTCTTATATTCCAATGTACCATTATGCGCTTGTAAAATACTAAATGTTACCATAAGCCCTAATCCTGTCCCTTTTTCTTTTAAAGAATAATATGGTTGCCCCAGCCTTGCTAACTGTTCTTTCGTCATACCAACACCACTATCTTTAACTCTTATTATGATTGTTTCGTCTTTTTGAATAGCTGTTACTTTTAAATATCCTTTATTTCCTTGAATTGCTTCAATACCATTTTTAACAACATTCATAATAGCTTGCTTCAATTTTGTCTTATCACCAATCGTATAAAGACTTTCTGAAATTTCAACTTGTAAATATACACCTTGCATCGCTGCAAATGACGACATAAGAGTGGTCATTTCTATTAATTGGGCTGATAAACAAATGTGTTCTTTTTTCTCAATTTGCGGCCTTGCTAAATTCAAGTAATCTGAAATAATTTGTTCCGCCCGATCCAATTCAGCTAATACGAGACGCATATAATCCTTATTCTTCACATCTTCCGTACTTTCTAGCAATTGGATAAATCCACGAACAACAGTAAGTGGATTTCGAACTTCATGTGCCACACTTGCTGCTAACTCACTTACAATATTAAGCTTTTCTGATTTTTGCATCTCTGTACGTAGCAATGCATTTTCGTTTAAATATTCAGTTAAATACACCTGAAATACCATTGTCATGACCATGATAAGCGAGGCAAATATAAATCCGCTATATATTTGCGAAATATACGGTGTAAATCCTGTTTCCAAAAGAACATTAATCATGCCTAATACTAAAGAAACAAGCACATAAAATGATGAAATCATAAATGCTAAAATTAATTTCTTATCTCTTGAAAAAAGAGACCATTTCTTTGATAAAAATAGCGGAACTATCAATAGAAATGTTACTTCTAAAACTGGAAGAAAGCTCATTCCCTTTAGTAACCATTCATATGCAACAAAAATAACCGCTGGGATTAAACCAACAATCCCACCATATAAAAAACCACTGACAATTGGAATTGGGTGAAAGTTATACCCACACACATTGCCAAAACAAATAGAGTATGTCATGGAGAGAACGAGCGTAACGCTAGATAAAAACATAATAAAGTAACGATTTGGCTTCGGAGGCATTTCTTGATAGCGATTTAAACGAATCGCTTCATATAAAAATAGTGGTAAAATTATGATGGCAATTTGAATCAACAAATCACGGATAAGCTCCATAACCTCTCATCCCCTATATGTATTTTGATATGATTATATCATTTTATAGGTTTATTTGTTTTAAAATTTTGATTTTTCTTAACATATTTGTTAATTCTTTGTTAACAACTCATAATAATTGTTACAGATTTTCGAAATGATTGTAAACCCTGTACCAAATTTCCTTCGTGCAGTATACAATGAATACGGATTACAAAGAAAATGTAAAAATACTTTTTTAGACGGACAACTATAGCAAAATACAGCATATAATCCATACTATCTATGTTTACAAATAAGTGATCATTACTTTAGTAGGAGGAAGATAAATATGGCGGGTACTACGCTTGTTTTAAAAGAAGAAAATTTGGTTGTTCTAGAAAATGTTGAAAAATCAGTATATGAAGAGTTACAGCATAAAGCAGGAGATGAAGATTGCACATGTGCTGTGAACGAATCAGTTGTTCACCTTGGCAAGGTATCCTCTGTACTCTGGAATGAAGATGAAATAGATTGGGAATACGGATATTAAAAAGTCGCTTATAGCGGCTTTTTTTCTCTTTTCTCTCTCTTTCTAAATTACATATACAAAGCGCAATCATAGAAAATATGATAAAATGAACTTAATTTTCAAACGGAAGAAAGGGAGATACAATGGAACAATTCATTAACCCTAGAGTGAAGGATATCCAAATTTCTGGAATCCGTCAATTCTCTAACATGATTCAACACTATGATAATTTGATTTCTTTAACAATCGGACAACCCGATTTCCCTACACCTTCTCTCGTAAAAGAAGCGGCAAAACGGGCTATTACAGAAAACTATACAAGCTATACACATAACGCTGGTTTACTAGAATTACGTAAGGCAGCTTGTAACTTCGTAAAAGATAACTACGATTTACATTACTCACCTGAAAACGAAACCATCGTTACAATTGGTGCTAGCGAAGCAATTGATGTTGCATTCCGAACGATTTTAGAGCCAGGAACAGAAGTAATTTTACCTGCTCCTATTTATCCAGGTTACGAACCTATTATTCGATTATGCGGTGCAACGCCCATTTTTGTAGATGTTCGTGAAACTGGATTCCGTTTAACAGCTGACGCGCTAAAAAATGCTATTACAGAAAAAACAAGATGTATCGTACTACCATATCCTTCTAACCCAACTGGTGTAACTTTATCCACAGAAGAATTAAAAGATATTGTAGATGTTTTAAAAGATAAAAATATTTTCGTCCTTTCAGATGAAATTTATAGCGAGCTTGTGTATGAACAAAAGCATACATCTATCGCTCATTTCCCAGAAATGCGTGAAAAGACAATTGTCATTAACGGTTTATCTAAATCACATTCTATGACTGGCTGGCGTGTTGGACTTTTATTCGCACCAAGCTATTTAGCAGGACACATATTAAAAGTTCATCAATACAATGTAACGTGTGCTACTTCAATCGCTCAATACGCTGCGATTGAAGCATTAACAGCTGCTAAAGACGCACCCAAAATGATGCGCCACCAATATAAAAAACGCCGTGATTACGTATATAATAGACTCACTCAAATGGGATTAGCAGTTGAAAAGCCAACAGGTGCATTTTACTTATTCCCATATGTTGGTCATTTGACATCTTCATCATTTGATTTTGCACTTGATCTTGTCAAAGAAGCTGGACTAGCTGTAGTTCCTGGAACAGCATTCTCTGAATACGGTGAAGGCTACCTTCGCTTGTCCTATGCGTATAGTATCGAAACTTTAAAAGAAGGCTGCGACCGATTAGAAGCCTTTCTAAAGAAAAAAGCTAAGAGTTAAACTCTTAGCTTTTTTCTGCATAATGATCACAAGTTTGACGTTTTAGTAATTTATGAGGAATAATGATACACTTTGCAGTGGATTCTGCATTCTCTACTTTATCAACTAAAGCTTTCGCTGCCTCATATCCTAGCTGATAAATATTCACATCAACTGTCGAAAGTGGAGGGCTCGCAATTTCTGATAATAAAGCATTATTAAAGCTTACAATAGAAACATCCTTCGGTACAACGAATCCTTTTTTAGAAAGAGCACTTAACACACCAAGTCCAATTAAGTCATCCGTTGCCATAATTGCCGTCGGCGGTTGCTGCAGTCCCATTAATTCCTCAACGGCTTGTTGACCACTTTCCCTCGAAAAATCAAAATGTAAAATATATTCTTTTGGTAATACAATGTCTGCTAATTTCAAGGCATCACTCATACCAGCTAAACGATCTCTCGTTACAAGTAAATCTGATCCACCACCAATGAACGCGATTTGCTTATGCCCTAATGAAATTAAATATTCTGCCACTTCTCTTGCAGCTGTATAATTGTCATTATCTACATATGTAATTTCATCTTTTCGATCATATGGTTTTCCTATTAAAACAAACGGGAAATTCTGTTCATGTAAATATTGAATAATCCGATCATTCTCCCTTGAATATAAAAGAATAATGCCACCAATTTGGCGTCCCTGTACCATCTTTACGACACCATTAAAAATTTCTTCTTCCGTTTCACCTGTCGACATGTAAAGCGCATAACCTTCTACGTGTGCAAATGAACTAATCCCTCTTATAACTTCTGGGAAAAATGGATTTTGAAAAGCTTTACTTGCAGAACTTGGCATAACAAGACCAAGTGTTTTCGTCGTTTGGTTCGCAAGATTTCTCGCATTTAAATTGGGATGATACCCTAATTCACTCATCACTTTCCTAACACGGCGCTTTGTCTTTTCACTTATACTTGGATTATCAGCAATTACACGAGAAACTGTTGATGGTGCAACATTCGCTTGCTTCGCCACATCTTTAATTGTAACTGTCATAAAAATCCCCCTCCTCTCATTTCTCTGTCATTTTTCATATATTTTATCTCGCATTCATTGCAAGTCATAAACTTTCATTTCTTATATCTTGCAAAACTAATCCTATTCTCCCTCTTCATGTATTGTAAGGGATATAGCTATTTTTTCCTATACTATAATATACTATTTATTTCACTTCTTTTCACATGTGATGTCAAATCTCTTTTCATCTCCCTATAAAGTTATTTATAGGGAGATGAAAAGAAAAATGGGACATAATGTCCCATTTTTCATCCTTTTGTACCTCCAGCTGTTAAACCGGAAACAAAATATTTTTGTAGTGATAGGAATAAAATTGAAATCGGGATCGCAATTAACACTGAACCCGCTGCAAACGTTGTAAATTCATTACCGAATTTTTTCGCAACCATTTCATATAATCCAACTGCTAAAGTATAATTTTCTGGTGTTCGCAAAATAATACTCGCTAAAATGAAATCTGTAAATGGACCAATGAAAGTAAATAATGCTACAACCGCTACGATTGGCTTTGCAAGTGGCATAATGATTTGCCAGAAAATACGGAAATGCCCTGCTCCATCCATTCGAGCTGATTCATCCAACTCTTTCGGAATCGTATCAAAATACCCTTTCATAAGCCATGTATTCATCGGAATTGCTCCGCCCACATAAATTAAAATTAATGCAAGGTGTGTATCAAGTAATCCTGTTAACTGAGCTAATATATATAGTGCGATTAACGCTGCAAAATTCGGGATCATTTGCAGAATTAAAAATGTTAATAAACCATTCTTTCTTCCAACAAAACGATATCTCGAAAATGCATAAGCAGTAAAACTAATGGCTAGTACAGAGAAAATCATCGTCATTACGCTAACTTTCAAAGTATTTTTATACCAAAGTAAGTAATTACTTGAATCGAGATCAAGTAGCTTGCGATAATGATCTAATGTGGCATTTTTCGGAATAATACTTGACCCAGATAAACTATCACCTGGATTAAACGATGAGCCAATTATCCATAGTAATGGATAGAAAACAATCGCACACATTATGAAGATAACTAAATAACTTAATGAAAGACGTAGCATCTTTTGTCGTTTAATATTCATTTACATCATATCCTCTTCTTGGAATGATTTTGTTCTCTTAAATTGCCATAACGCAACTGTAATAACGATTAACGATAAAATCATTGTAAGAGCTGCTGCTTTGCCGTATTGAGCCGAAGTCATCGTTAACTTATAGATCCATGAAATTAAAATATCCGTTCCACCTGCATTTTGTCCAGACACAGCAGGTCCCCCGTTATTAAATAGATAAATAATACTAAAATTATTAAAGTTAAACGTATATTGCGTAATTAATATTGGCGCTGTTGCATATAACACAAGTGGCAATGTAATTTTGCGGAACTGTTGCCAAGCAGTTGCTCCGTCTACTGTAGCCGCTTCATATAATTCTCCTGGAATCGATTGCAGTATACCTGTTGTCATCGCAAAGACGAACGGGAAACCAAGCCACGTTTGAATCATAATTAAAGCAATCTTTGACCAAAACGGGTCTGTCATCCAAGCAATCTTTTCAATCCCGAATAAAGCTAATACTTGGTTATTAATTGCTCCAAATGTTTCATTAAACATACCAGCAAATACAAGAATAGATACGAATGCTGGAACAGCCCACGGTAAAATAAAGATTGTTCGAATAATTGCCTTACCTTTAATACCAGGCTGATTTACGATAATCGCTAAAAAAATACCAAGTGCAACTTGTAATGTTGTTGCAACGAATGTCCAAATGACAGTCCAAGAAAATACACTTAAAAATGTATCTCTCCACATCGGTAATGTGAAAATATCAATAAAGTTTTTAAAGCCCACCCAATCTACTAATTTAGCTGGAGGAGAATGATATAAATCATAGTTTGTAAATCCAATTAAAATTACGAAGATGATTGGAAATACGACAACAAAGATAAGTAGTAGAAAACCTGGTGAAACCATTAAATAAGGAAAGCCTTGATCTAACAAATTACGGTATTGCTCTTTTACAGAATTTAACGGTGTTCCAATATCACGTTTCTTCCCATTTTGATATGCATCATATAAGTTAAATGCATATATGCCAAGCCCAAAAGCGATAACGATAAGTGCCAAGATCCCTTCTACTAATAGAAAGACGGAATGGTCACGTGGAACTTCTGTACCGAGCGTTACAATGCCCCATAATCCCATATTTAATAAATCAGCAAAGGCTACAATAAATGAACCTGTTAATACTAGAAAAATAAGACCTTTTACAAATTGTTTATTATACATTTGGCCCACGCCTGGAATGATTGATAACATGGTTGCCACTTTCCTATGCTTTGAATCATTTAACCCCTTTGCAGGTTCCATAGATGTTTGCATGTTCCTTCCCCCTTTTTTCTTCCTACATGGAAGGGAGAGAATTCGTGCCCCTCATATTAGAGGCACGAATTTCACCTTATTTTTTCTTACTATGATTTGCCTCAATATTACCTTTAATTTGTTTCACTGCACTATCAAGTGCGGATTTTGGTGCTTCTTTATCTGATACAACTAATTGAAGCGCATCTCCAGCTGGTTTCCAAACTTCTTGCATTTCTGGAATGTTTGGCATTGGAATTCCATTTTCAGATTGTGTCGCAACCGCTTTTGCAGCCTCATTTTCTTTAATGATTGGATCTTCCATTACTGATTTTACTGGTGGAATTTCTTTCGTTTTCTCAAAGCGAATTTTAGCATTTTCTTCATTTGTAACCCACTCAGTAAATTTTGTAGCTAAATCATTTTGTTTAGAGAAGCTTGTTACATGCCATCCTTTTACGCCAACGAACGTTTTCATCGGTTGACCATTTGGTAATTTCGGCATTGGAGCAACCCCATAGTCTATTCCAGCCTTTTCCATCGCTTGGAATGCCCATGGACCATTCATAATAGATGCTGCTTTTCCTTCATTAAATAATCCATCTGCAGCTGAACCACCAGATTCACCGATAATACCTTTCGGGAATAACTTTTCTTTATACCATTTTTGAATATATTCAGCACCTTGTACCGCACCGCTATTATTTAATCCAATATCATTTGCATTTGGCTTTCCATCTTTTTCACCAAATACATAACCACCCATACCTGCCATAAATGCATTAGCAAAGTAGAAGTTATCTCCTAGTGCTAAAAATCCGTATTTTCCATCTTTCGTAAAGTCTTTTGAGAAGTTAAACAGTTCATCCATCGTTTCCGGCGCTTTTTGCATCATTTTTTTATTATAAATAAAGATTGGTGTTTCAATCGCTTTTGGTAAACCATATATTTTTCCGTTATATGTTTGTGCTTCTATTGATAAATCTGTAAATTTACTTTTTACTGTATCATCTACTTTCACTTCTGAAAGTAGCCCTTCTGTTACCGCATTACCAATATGATCATGTGGCAATGTTACAACATCTGGCCCTGTGCCAGCTGGACCGTCGAGACGAAGTTTTTCTATTTGTTTCGTCATCTGAACCTCTTCAACTTTTACTTTCACATTATATTTCTTTTCAAAACTTTTCACCGCTGGCTCTAGACCCACACCTTTTTTCTCATCTTCCCAAACAAGAAGATCATAGTCTTTTTTCGCTTTACTTTCCTCTTTTTTCCCTGAATCTTTCGGTCCACATGCAGATAACATACCAATAGATAATGCTGAAACCGTTAATAATGATAATGCTTTCTTCATCCCAAAAACCTCCCTAAATTGTCTATGTACCTTAGTAACTGAAAACGTTTGCATTTAATAGTTTAATTGAAGCGCAAACAATATCTCAAGTCTATGAAAACGTTTGCGCTATTTGTCTATCATTATACATTCTTTTATTCATTTTGCAAATATTAATTTAAAAATTATGTCATTATACTCTTTATACATTGACTTTATATTAAATGAATACTACTCTTATAAGCAATATTAAAGCTATAACAAAAGCAATCGTTTGCAATATAGGCTTTATTATTACACTTAAGGGAATACTATGTATAGAGATATTGAAGGGGGATTTTCTATATGTTTAAAGAAGCCATTTATCATAGGCCGAAAGATAATTATGCATACGCTTACGATGAACAAACAATTCACATCCGAATACGTACTAAGAGAGATGATGTTCAAAGCGCCGATCTTATTTACGGTGATCCTTACGAATGGAAAGATGGGAAATGGATATCAGCAAGTACACCAATGAAAAAAACGGGTTCTACTGCATTATTTGATTATTGGTCCATTGCAATCGAACCAAAATTTAAGCGCTTACGTTATGGGTTTGAATTAAAATCTGAAACAGACACTCTTATTTATACAGAGCGAGGATTCTTTTCTAACATTCCAAATGATGATGTTGGTAACTTTTTTTGTTTTCCATTTATTCATGCAGATGATGTATTCAAAGCACCATCTTGGATTAAAGACACCATTTGGTATCAGATTTTCCCTGAACGATTCGCTAATGGCGATAGTACGCTGAATCCAGAAAACACCCTTCCTTGGGGAAGTGCGAATCCTACTCCAACTAATTTTTTCGGTGGGGATTTTGCTGGTGTTATTCAAAACCTTGATTACCTTGTTAAGCTTGGCATTTCCGGAATATATTTCACACCTATTTTCAAAGCTCATTCAAACCATAAATATGACACAATTGACTATATGGAAATTGATCCACAATTTGGGACGAAAGAAACTTTTAAAGAGCTCGTTGAAGAATGTCATAAGCACGGTATAAAAGTCATGCTCGATGCTGTGTTTAATCATAGTGGATACTTTTTCGAGAAATTTCAAGACGTACTAGAGAATGGTGAGAAGTCCGCATATAAAGAGTGGTTCCACATTCATGATTTCCCGATTATAACCGAACCACTTCCAAATTATGATACTTTCGCCTTTACACCGTATATGCCTAAATTAAATACAGCTCATCCAGATGTAAAAGAGTACTTACTTGAAGTAGGACGTTATTGGGTACGAGAATTCAATATAGATGGCTGGCGCCTTGATGTCGCAAATGAAGTCGATCACAACTTTTGGAGAGAATTCCGAACTGAAATAAAAACATTAAATCCTGAAGTATATATTTTGGGAGAAATTTGGCACGATGCCCTTCCGTGGCTACAAGGTGATCAATTTGATGCTGTCATGAGCTATCCTGTTACAAACGCTCTACTTTCTTACTTTGCTAACTATTCCATTAAAGCAAGTGAATTCATGAAGCAAATTACAGAATCTCTACATTCCTACTCTATGAATGTAAATGAAGCAGCCTTTCATTTATTAGATAGCCATGATACTCCAAGAATTTTAACAACATGCAATGGAGATAAAAATAAGTTGAAATTGCTCTATGTATTCCATCTTTCTTTCATCGGCTCTCCATGTATTTATTACGGAGATGAAATCGGCATGGATGGTGGTATGGACCCCAATTGCCGTAAATGTATGATTTGGGATACTAAAGAACAAGATCATGCATTATTTACACATATACAAACATTGATTTCATTACGAAAACAACATGCAGCTTTTGGAGGACATGGTACTTTTCAATTCATCGAAGCAAATGATGAACATAATTATATTTCTTATACGAAAACATATGAGGATGAAACTATCTTTTTCGTTTTAAACCCTACTAATAGTGAAGTTACAGTTTCACTCCCTCTTCATGTTACTGGTAAGAAAATAATTAACATTTATACAAATGAAGAATTTTCAGCAGAAGCAAGTGTATTACAAGTTACACTTCCTCCATATGGATTCTCCATATTAAAATGGTAATCAAAAAAGCCTTATGCCAAGGTGAAGTGACCCCCGAAAGTT
>NZ_QNUB01000022.1:0-26661 GCF_008042345.1 Bacillus sp. AR8-1 | reverse complement strand
AATTGGGGTGCAGTTCAACTATCTGCTCTTTTTTTCATTGGTTTTAGTTAGTTGAATGTAGAGTTGTAGTATAAAAACTGCTGCTTCTATAATGAGATTCCTATTCATCATTAATGGTGAGACATTATGTTAAGCTAATCCTTTAGTTTCGGATTAAAGTTTTTTTATATTTTTTTAAAATGACGGACACAAAAACGCATATATCTTCGAATTATATATATGGATAACATAAATATGTATATAAAAGGGGAGAAATAAGATGAAAGAAAAAAAAGAAATGTTTCAAGAAATCGCTGAGGTGTTAAAGGTATTGGCGCATCCAGTTCGTCTATCTTTAGTAAAAATAATGCTTGCAAAAGGTCCTACTAATGTAACAACAATGTATGGGGATTTACAAATGCCTCAAAGTACAATTAGTCAACATTTATCTAAACTAAAAGCTGCTAAAATGGTTACAGGTACTCGGAAAGGATTAGAAATTTATTATGAGGTAACTGACAATCGCACAAAATCAATATTAGCATGTTTAGTTTAAATGATGATTTCTATTTCAAAATAAAAAGCGCTATTCTTTTCTATGATTTTACAGAGAGAATAGCGTTTTTTATTTTTAAGGAGTATCTTTTTATATGCCTATAGAATGGAGTGAAAGGTTCATGGGTTTAAATGTACCTACTATTACCTTAGGTTCTAATGCGTCTAATAATGAAAAAATTCTCGGTTTAGGGGTGCTTCTTTATAGCTTACGTACAATTGAGATTAGAAAAAGTAGAGCGAGCGTTTAATGAGGCGGAAGTAGTGTTTATATGCGAAACTTTATAGAAATCTCATTTTTCTAATTGTATCTTTTTAGATTGATGGATGTGGGGTCACGTCCATCAATCTAAGAAAACAAGTTAGCTAAAAAATGATGAAAATAAACTTTATAGAAATAAAAAATATGAACGTAGAGGATTAAACAAAGTATATAGTGCTTTTTTAGTCATGTAATCTTTTAATCTGATGATCTTTTCCCCATTCAAACAGATTATCCATTATTTGCATTAAAGATTTTCCATATTCACTTAGTGTATACTCAACCTTTGGTGGAACTTCTTGATATACGGTACGATAGATAATCCCATCAGCTTCAAGTTGCCGAAGTTGTTGTGTAAGAACCTTTTGTGTAATGTTTGGGATTTCTCGTTTAATTTCATTTGTTCGCATTTTTCCATCCGACAAAATACATAAAATATGAACTTTCCATTTTCCACCGATTACATCGAGTGTTGTTGCAATTGGGCAATTATCATTTTGATTCATATAACACCTCCACAGGTACTTTAAGGTTCCTATAGCACTTTAAAGTACGTACTTTTCAATTATATGTGACTCATTCATACTAATACGTAAAGGGTTGAATAATTTATAAAGGGGATGAAAAAAGATGAAAACACTTGTAATTGTAGCACATCCTGATATTGAAAAATCAAAAATTAATAAAAGATGGATTGAAGAACTTGAGAAATATTCGGATGAAATTACGGTGCATGAATTGTATAAAGTGGCACCGAATTGGGAGTTTAATATTGAAGAAGAGCAAAAGTTATTAGTAGAACATGACAGATATATATTTCAATTTCCGCTTTACTGGTACAGCTCACCACCATTATTAAAAAAATGGTTCGATGATGTATTAACATATGGATTTGCGTACGGATCTAAAGGAGATAAAGTGAGGGGGAAAGAATTTGGTGTAGCTATTTCTATAGGTGGATTAGAAAAAGACTATGAAAATAGTGGAATTACAATGGATGAGTTGACGAAACCATTCCAAGCTACATGCTTATACACAGGTATGGAATTTATACCTTCCTTTTATTTATATGGTGCAGAATATAAACTAAGTGATGAAGAGATTGATAAAAGTGCACCTGAGTATGTGCAATATGTGATGAACAAGAAGTATTCTAATATATAATGGGAAATATCCATTTACTTGTAAAGTAAATGGATATTTTATATTCTTCTTATATTCACTAAGTGTAATCTTTAGTAAATTAATAGTTAATCTGGTAAAATAAAAAACCTAACATATATAAAGGGGAGTTTTACTTGAGAACGATGCGACAATTATTACAAAAGAGAGCAATGCAATCACCAAATTTGGAAGCGCTTGTAGGGGGGAAGAAAAGATATTCGTTTCAGCAATATAATGAACGAGTAAATCAGTTTGCACATTATTTGTTATATAATGGTGTGCAAAGAGGAGATCGTATAGGAATACTATGCAAAAATAATCACCCATTTCCAAGCGTTATGATGGCAAGTTTAAAAATTGGAGCGGTATTTATTCCGCTAAATCATCAGCTGACTGTTTATGAATTAGAAACGATTGTAAAAGAAGCGAAATTAAAAGTGTTAGTTATTGATGAAGAATTTAATGAAGTGTTATTAAAGGTTGATGCTGTTAAAGAAATTCCTTATGTAATTCAAACAACAAAAGAAGACTTTGGTTCATTTGAATTAGAGTTGCAAAAACAGCCAACGACAGAACCGAACGTAGAAGTTCATGAAGAAGACGATGCCATTTACTTGTTTACATCAGGAACGACTGGACAGGCAAAAGCATGTGTAATTGGACATAAAAACTTACATCATTATTTTGCTGAAATTGCGGGACAAAGAGAAATCCCAGCAGGTGAACGCTTTTTATCTGTGCATCCATTGTTTCATATGAGTGGCGTGCTTTCTATTTTAAATTGTATTTATCATGGCGTTACGATGATCTTCTTAGCTGATTCGAATCCTGCTCTTATTTGGGATAAGATTGAAGAAGAGAAAATTACTACGATGCTTGCTTTCCCAGCCGTTTATAGTTACATGCTTGATGAACTAAATAAAAAAGAACGTAACATTTCAACCTTTAAAGTAGCACAAAGCGGTGGTACAAAAGTGCCAGAAACACTCATTCAAAAATATATGGAAAAAGGCATATATATGGTGCAAGGCTATGGTAGTACAGAAGGTTGGGTTGTAACCTCATGGCATCCAATGATGGGAAAAGAAAAGATGTCTTCTGTAGGAAAGACCTTGAAAAATGTAGAGGTGAAAATTGTTCACCCAGAAACAGGACATGAACTAACAACAAATGAAGTTGGAGAGATTCATGTGAAAAGTCCATACATGTTTAAAGGATATTGGAATAATGAAAAGGCGACAAAGAAGGTAGTAAAAGATAGCTGGTTTAACATGGGCGATGCTGGCATGATAGATGATGATGGATTCCTGCATATTATGGGAAGATATAAAGACGTTATTATACGCGGTGGTGACAACGTATATCCAGATCAGGTAGAAGATGTTATTCATGAAATACATGGTGTTTTAGAAGTTGCAGTAGTTGGAGTTCCAGATGACTTTTGGGGAGAGGTTCCAAGAGCTTTCATTGTGAAGGATAGCGAAACAATATTAACAGAAGAAAGTATTACTCAGTATTGTAAACAGAAATTAGCCAGTTACAAAATACCAGAAGTGGTATTCATGGATGAGTTACCGAAAAACGCTTTAGGAAAAGTGTTGAAGAGGGAATTACGAGATGTAGTTCTTGTGAAATAGAAAATTATGAAACGATGGAGAACCCAGTTATGTATAAAGCATGACTGGGTTTTTATGTATCAAAAACATAATGATTTACTAGATTTTGTATTTTGTGTAAGATAATAAAGAATATTCAATTAATATTTCGAGGGATGAAATTAAATGAAGCTATCGTTATTAGAAGTAGAGACGGATAGACTCATTATCCGTCCATTTCAAAAAGCTGATTATGAAAGTTGGTTAGATCGATTTTCTTATTGATTATAAAAATAAAGAAATGGACAAATAAGGAGAAAAGAAAATGAAGACTATAAATATATTTCATTACGACGCATTTACGAATAAACCAAATAAGGGAAATCCAGCAGGTATTGTATTAGAAGCAGATGGATTAACGGAAGAGGAAATGCAAATTATTGCTGAAAAAGTTGGATATAACGAAACAACTTTTGTTCTTTCCTCAGAAGTAGGAGATATAAGAATGCGCTATTTTACACCTGGTTTTGAAATGGAGTTATGTGGTCATGGGACAGTAGGGACGATATATGCCTTGCGCGAAAAAGGTTTATTAGAAGAGAAAAGTAACCTTATGATTGAAACGAAGGCTGGGATTTTACCGATACAAATAGGTGTAAATGAAAATGGAGAACCCTTTATTAAAATGAGACAGGCAGCACCTCAGTTTAAAGAATTTACAGGTTCAAAAGAAGAATTAGCTCATAGTATCGGTTTAGAAGTAAATGATTTAGATGTAAGTTTACCGATTGTATATGGAAGTACTGGTAATTGGACTGTAATTGTACCGATTAAAAATCTTAATGCATGTGAGAGAATGAAACCTAATAATGCTGCATTTCCATCAGTATTAAAAGAAATACCTAATGCTTCTATTCACCCAATTTGTCTAGAAACTTATGATGAACTAGCACAAATGCACGGCCGTCATTTTTCATCAGCTTACGCTGGGACGATTGAAGATCCAGTGACAGGAACAGCTTCAGGTGTAATGGGAGCGTATTATGCGGAGTATTTAGAGAAAGGTTTTGAACATGAATTGGGTTTAATCGTTGAGCAAGGACAGGAAATAAATAAAGATGGTCGTGTAACTGTTTATGTAACGAAAGGGATAGAAAACGAAAAGTTACAAATAGATATTGCTGGAACAGCGGTGTATGTGAAAGAGTTTGAAGTTTCAATATAAAGTGAAACTTTAATCAGTGGGGGTCTTACTGCCCGGTGAATAGCGGGATAAAAAGAAAGCCCGGAATACATCCGGACTTTCATTATCTGTTCACTACTTCAATGTACGAAGCATTTCCAGTTGTTCTTAAAGCGGAGCGGAAATTATTATTTTCTAACGCCTTAGCAACTTGTTGTAACTGCTGTGCATCATCATGATGAATAAGTAAGCTGTCAGCACCGCTTTCCTCTATATGAATGTGTTCGACATTTCCGATTGCATCATGTACAGCTTTTAAAAATTCAGGTTTCATATTGTCCTCCTATATGTATGTAACGTTGTAATTTAGTATTTCCTTATTTATGAAATATAAAAGTAAATGAAAGGAGAAATAAAAATGAATATAAAGCAGTTTAATGAACATATAACATCACTATTTGGAGAGCATCTTCATAAATATGGCGATGATGAATATGGTTTTACTTATATAAGTAAAGATGAATTTCACAAAATCGGTTACACAACAAATTTAACGTTAGAAACTATTGAAGAAGCGTATCGAAATGGAGTCGATATGATAGTTACACATCATGCGCCGTGGAGTTTTTTATTTGGTATGGAAGAGGCTTGTATTGAGAAATTGAAGCAATATGAAATGAATCATTTTTGGATTCATTTGCCGTTAGATTTTGTAAAGTTTGGCACGTGTACATCGTTATTTAACGAAATTGGGATAGATACAATACTGGAATATTCAACCTATGAGGAAGAAGAACTACCGGGAATAGGAGAATATAAAGAAGCGATTCCTTTTTCAAACTTAGTTGGAAAACTTGAAGAAAAAATGGAAGAGAAAGTGAAGAGCTGGAGAAATCACGATAAACCAGTAAAACGGATTGCGATCTTAACCGGTGCAGGAAACAATACAAATTTGATTGAACGTGCATTAGAAAAAGGATGTGACACGTACATAACAGGTGAAAAAACATTATATACAGTGCAATATGCGAAATTTAAAGGAATTAATTTAATTGTAGGCAGTCATACGTTTACAGAAGTGTTTGGTGTAGAAAGTTTGGTTCTTAAGTTAAAAGAAAGAGATAATTCAATAGAGATTACTAGATTAAATGAAGATCATTTGGAGTGAAGAAATCACATCGCATTACCATAAATGGAATGAACTTTATGATGGAATATTGAAGGAAGCAGTTGAAATGAAATAAAATTATCTTTTGTTATATTAAGATTTTTAGGAGGAATTCCCTTATGTTTGTCAAATAATAGTAAAGTTGTCTTTTGAATTAAGGAAATATTCGGAGTTGAAGGGTGAGAGAATGGACATTTCAATAATCACTGCACAACTAGTTAAGGAAAAAGTTATTTCACATTATCCAAATAGCGTAAAAGCATTAAACGGGGGAACGACAAGTACTATATATTTGTTAGATGAACAATACGTTATAAAGTTGAATGAATCGGATGTCATACGTGAAGAAGCTTATTTTCTTCAGTTTTATAAAAAGGACGAATTATTTCCAAAGCTTTTATATAAGGAACCTTTAAATCGCTATATTGTTTACTCATTCCTTGAGGGCACAACTTCTTGCAAACTAGGCCATAAACGGAGTGTTCTTAGTAAACTTGTAAAGGAAGTTATCAATAAGTATGAAGTAGCTACAGAGGTTGATGGCTGGGGATGGAAAGAAAGCCCAGTTCAATCTTGGAATGAATTTTTAACGACAAATGTGATGGAAGCTCATGAAAATGTAAGACGTTACATAAGTGAGGAAGAGTATAGAACGGTTTTTAAGTTAGCAAATAGTCCAAGTAGGGGGACTGGAATAAATCAGCCATTTTTATTGCATGGTGATCTTGGATTTCATAATTTTATATTTCAAGAGAATAAACTGCACGGTGTAATTGATCCTTTACCAGTGTTAGGAGATCCTATATATGATTTAATTTATGCGTTCTGTTCAACCCCGGAAGATTTAACAAAAGAAACAATCGATTATGCGATGAAACAATGTGTATTTCATAAAAAAGACCGTGATTTATATGAAGAAATAGTCATAGGATTATATTTGCGTATAGATACGTGTTTACTGCACCACCCGAAAGATTTAGAAGATTATTTAGCAGCTTGGCGTTATTGGATGGGTGAGGTTGAGGTGACTTTATAGCACAAATATTTTTGGGGAGATAGTGAGATGAATGTTGCAGAAGCCAAAAAGGATTTACTGTAATTCCATTGTCAGTTACAGTTGTTTATTTACTTACTTTTATAAGTTTATTAATTGAAAATAAAAAAGTAGATTATTATCAACAAAAATCAGTTTAATAAAAATATAGGGATAGGGGGAATTATGATGAAAAATTACGTTTGTACAACGTGCGGTGTGCAGTATGCAGCGAGTGTAGAGGAACCGGTGAGTTGTCATATTTGTGATGAAGAGAGGCAATATGTGAATCCGAAAGGGCAGTCTTGGACGACTTTAGAAAATTTGCAAACAGATGATACATATAAAAATGTAATAATCGAAGAGGAAAATGGACTTTATAGTATTACGACAAAACCAGGATTTGCGATCGGTCAAACGGCATTTATAGTGAAAACAGAGTCATATCGTTTACTATGGGACTGTATTACGTATTTAGATGAAACGACGATTGCGAAAATAAAAGAGCTTGGTGGATTAGATGCGATTGCATTGTCTCATCCTCATTATTATTCAACGCAAGTAGAATGGGCAGAGACATTTGATGTACCAATTTATATACATGAAGATGATAAAGAGTGGGTGATGCGTCCGAGTAGTCGTATTATTTATTGGTCTGGTGAGTCTTTACAATTAGCTGATGGATTAGTCATTCATCGTTTAGGGGGACATTTTAAAGGTGGATCTGTCTTACATTGGGAAGAAGGTAATGACGGAAAAGGGATTTTGTTAACAGGTGATATTATTCAAGTTGTAGCGGATGAGCGGTGGGTGAGTTTCATGTACAGCTATCCAAACTTAATTCCATTACCAGCGAGAAAAGTGGAAGAAATGGTGAATCGAGTGAAGCCATTACAGTTTAATCGTTTATACAACGCTTTTCATCGAGTAGTAAAAGAAAATGCAAATGAAGCAGTTGAACGTTCTGCTGAAAGATATATTGGAGCATTAGAAGGTAAATTATTTCATACGTAAAAAGGGGAGCAAGCCTAATGAAAACGTTAGTATGTTTTGGCGATAGCATTACAGCTGATGAGACGTTTTTTGATGGAACACCGAGATTAACGTCAAGGTTACAAGCAATGTTTCCAAATTGGAAAGTAGTGAATGCAGGTGTTCCAGGGGATAATACATTTGATGCGTTAAATAGGATTGAAGAAGATGTAATATCATATAAACCAGATTTCGTAACAGTTTTTCTTGGTACGAATGATGCAGTTTCTTTTTCTCAAGTGTCATTACAAGCATATAAAGAAAACTTAGAGAAGATTGTGAACCAGGTTTCCTCAGATAAAATACTACTTATTAGTCCTGCACCAGTTGATGAAGAAAGACAGTACAATAGAACCAATAAAGTGCTCGGTCAGTATACAGACGTAGTAGAGGAAGTGGCGAGGGAAACAGGAAGTTATTTTCTAAATGTATATGCTGAAATGATTCAAGAACGGGATTATAAAAGGTTTGTAGAAAATGATGAAAAAGATGGGTTACACTTTGGGCCAGAAGGTTATGAGTATGTAGCGAAGTTAATTGGTGAAAAGTTAAAAGGGATTTTATAAGGAGCAAAGCACTTAGTGCTTTGCTTTTTCGTATTTCTTTCGCAGTCCATAAACTTATTGATCGCTGTAATTTGGACAGATATTTTGCGTTTTTATCCCGCATTAACTGTCCGTAAACGCCCCATTGGTGAGGGCTAATAATCAGTGGGGGATGAACAAAAACCCCACTGATTAAAGTTTCACTTTATGTGCTTAAAAGGCGAGTTCTGTTTTAAAGTAATATAAATTTATTTTTAAAAATTTATATTTCGTAGTTGAAAATCAATAAAGGTGTAACTATAATAGTTACAGTAAGTTTGTTATTTTGAAATCTACACATTGAATTACAAGAATGAAGGGAGTTTTTATGTAAATCAAAAAGTTATAAAAATCTATTAATTTTTATAATAAGATAAAATGATTTTCGGTTCATACACATTATGAAATATGTTATTTCTAATAGAAAACTAGAGGTGGAAAAATGAAAAATTTTAAAGGTATGTTGATATCATCACTTGCAATTACAACTTTTGCTGGGGCAGGTACGACATTTGTAACAAATACAGTATATGCTGCTAATGACGATTCTAGTAAAATACAAGTTCGTTCTAATAAGAGTATAAACACAACAACTGGCTCGAGATTGCCTGTATTATCAGTCAATCCTTATGATGAACCTAGATTTTCAAGACAGGGATATCTTGAAGAGGCACCTTTAGGAATTAATGCTCCTTATGCTTGGGGAATTAAAGGAGGAAATGGCCAGGGAGCAACTTTTGTAGATTTGGAAGAAGGTTGGTTATTAAATCATGAAGATTTAGTCGGTCAAAATATTGAATTTATGTCTGGAAAAATGAGTAATGATCTTTCTCACGGTACTTCAGTTCTAGGTGTTGTTTCTGCAGCTGACAATGGGATTGGGAACATTGGGATTGCACCAAAAGCAAAGGTAAAAGTAATTTCAGTGATCCGAGATAATGGGAGAATCGATGTAAGAGATGCTATTTTAAGTGCCGTAGATTCTTTACAGGCTGGAGATGTTTTATTAATAGAAGAATCCTTTAAATATGATGGATATGGAGATGACCCTTTACCAGTAGAAGTATACCCGAGTATATTTAACGCAATTCGCAAAGGTACAGATAAAGGCATTATTATTGTAGAAGCAGCTGGTAATGGTGGGATTGATTTAGATGAATTTAAAGACCGTAATGGTAAGCAGATTTTAAATCGAAATAGTCCAGACTTTAAAGATTCAGGAGCTATTATAGTTGGAGCATCTACTGCAAGAGTTCCTCATAAACGTTTAGCTTTCTCTAACTATGGTAGTAGAATTGATGTATATGGTTGGGGAGAGTATGTTGATACATTAGATACATATCAAAATCAAAATAGTAAAGGACAAAAAGTTACAGATCAGAACATAATTAATCGTTATACTTCTAATTTCCGTGGTACTTCTAGCGCTTCGCCTATAATTGCTGGGGCTGCTGTATCGATTCAAGGGATTGCTAAAGAACATTTAGGTAAGGCATATACACCAAAAGAATTGAGAGCAATTTTAAGTAATCCTAATACAGGCACAAAGTCTAATAACCCATCATCTGATAAAATAGGGGTTTTACCAGATTTAAAAGCGATTTTGTCTAACCTTGGATTTCATAGTGATTTGACTACCAATGATCCTATGGTATTTCCAGATAACGTAGAAAAAAATGAAGGAAAAGAAAATTCAACTTTCGTATTTCCAGGTGAAGAAACAAAAAGAACAGGTGATAAAAATTCAACTGTAACCTTCCCAGAAGAAGATTTAAAACAGGAGGAAAAAGAAGAGGGATTAATTGTTTTTCCTGATTAATAAAAAAATACTACCTTCCATTTGGAGGTAGTATTTTTTATTTCTTGTCAATAACAAGCAGGCATGAAATTTGTATTTGTTTATCTTTCATAATGAACTTAACCACAAAGTCGAATGTTTGACTGTTAATTAACTTTTTCGTCTCAATCAATTACATGAATTAATCTAGAAATGCTTGCTGCAATGCTTTCAGTCCATCGCTGTATATACCATGAAACAGATTTATTGCCTCTTCATCACTAACCTCAACAGGAGTGAATGTACCAGACCACTCTACTAACGATGTGTTACTTTCAGTACCTTCTTTCACCTGGATTGTAGATAGATAATTAGTGACTGGGAATGGTGCATTCATGATTGAATACGTGTAGTAGCGCTCTTTATCATTGAATACTTCTAATCGTTCTATAATTGTATCCCCATCCGGATTAGCTAGATGACGTACACGACCGCCTTCAGTTAATTTACTGCTAGGTATATAAGGTAACCAGTCTGGAAGGGAGTTGAAACCTCCGATTAATTGCCATACTTGTTCCGGTGAAGAAAAAATTTCCATAGATGTAGTAGTATGTGCCATATTCATTACGCTCCTTTTCATCCCGGTATTTACGGGTAAATAATCAGTGGGGGATGCTCCCACTGATTAAAGTTTCATTATTATTTTACGTTGATTGGTAGTGGTGCATTAGGTGCTACTAGTTTTTGTTCGCGCATTTCTTGCCAGAATGCTGCTGGAATTACTGTATTTAAGGCGTTTTGGTCTTCTACAATTCGTTCCGGTTTACTTGCACCAGGAACAACGGCAGCAACTGCTGGATTTGCTAGTGAAAATTGTAATGCAGCAGCTTTGATGCTGATGTCGTGACGATCTGCAAGAGCTTTGATTTTCTCAACCTTTGCAATAATTTCTGGCGATGCTTTTTGATATTCGAAGTGAGCGCCTCCAGCAAGAATACCTGAGCTATATGGGCCACCAACAACAATATCCATATTATGCTTTACAGCTGCAGGCATTACTCGTTGCAATGCACGTTCGTGGTCTAATAATGAATAGCGACCAGCTAGTAAGGATATATTTGGTTTCGCTTCTTCTAAATCAAGCATAAGTTCAATTGATTCTACTTTGTTTACTCCAAGCCCCCAGCCCTTAATAACTCCTTCTTCACGTAAACGTGTTAGCGCACGGAATGCTCCTGTTCGAGCTGTTTCAAATTGTGAAATCCACTCATCACCATAAAAGTCTTGTGCTAAATCATGAATGAAAACAAAGTCTAGACGATCTGTTTTTAAACGTTTCAAACTTTGCTCGATAGAACGAAGTGTTGCATCTGCGCTATAGTCATTGATCATTTTATTTTTGCGACCAAATTCGAAAAGTCCGCCTTTTTCACCTAAATCACGTGCAGATGGATCTTCTAGTTCATCTGAAATCGTTCGACCTACTTTGGTGCTTAAAAAGTAATCATCACGATTTCTTTTTGACAGTGCTTCACCAAGACGGATTTCCGCTAATCCAGATCCATAAAGTGGAGCTGTATCAAAGTAACGAACGCCATTCTCCCAAGCAGCATCCACTGTAGCGAGTGCTTCTTCCTCTGGGATATTACGGTACATATTTCCTAGTGGTGCTGTACCAAACCCGATTTTTTCTTTTAGTAATTTACTCATTATAGATATCCTCCTAAAATATATTTGAAAATTATTTATTCATTGTGAATGGATGTGAAAATGAAAACATGTCATTTCATCGTCTGACAAAATGTATGATAAAAATACTCACTTTAAAGTACAGGTACTAACAGGTAATTTCTAACACTGCATGACTCACTCAACTCTTACAAATGCTATTATGAAATGTATTTTACATAATGAAAAGTACGTACTTTAAAGTGATATAGATACTAAAAAGTAATACAGGTACTTTTTGGTGCCGTACTACTCATCTGCTGTTTACGTATGCTATTATGAAACATGTTTAACACAATAAAAAGTATGTACTTTAAGGTGCTATAGATACTTAAAAGTAATATTTAAATATTTTAGCTTATTTGTCTTATAAAATTATTAAAGGAGATTTTTATATGAAAACATACAATATTCCTGTAGAGGCAACTTTAGAGGTTATCGGTGGAAAGTGGAAAGTAGTTATCCTTTGTCATTTAAAGAAAGACAAAAAGAGAACGTGCGAGTTAAAACAATTAATGTCTGGTATTACACAAATATAGTAAAGAAGTAGGGATGAAAATCGAAATGGTTTCTATCCCTACTTTTTCATTTTATATACAAATTAAGAACTAAAACTATATACTTTTAAAAAGTAAACTATATAATAAATGTAGAAACGAAAATTTATGAGCAAGGAAGTTGAAAAATATGACATTAACAATGGGCTTTATTGGATTTGGAAAGTCAGCTAACCGCTATCACTTACCTTATGTAAACACACGTAATAATATAAAAATAAAAACGATTTTTGTACGTCAAATAAATGAAAAATTAGCGGCTCCATATAAGGAAAAAGGTGTTTACTTCACTACTGATTTGGACGAATTGTTGAATGACAAGGAAATTCAAGTCGTGACGATCTGTACGCCAGCACATACGCATTATGAATTAGCAAAAAAAGTTATACTAGCTGGAAAATCAGTTATCGTTGAAAAACCATTTTGCGATACAGTGGAACATGCGAAAGAATTATTAGCTTTAGGACGAGAAAAAGGTGTAGTAGTTATGCCTTATCAAAACCGCCGTTTTGATGGTGATTTTTTAGCTGTGAAGCAAGTAATTGAACAAGGGTTCCTTGGTGATATTATTGAGATTGAATCACATATTGATTATTTCCGTCCTGGTTCAATCACTCATGAAGCTCCAAAAGAAGAAGGTTCATTTTACAGTTTAGGTATTCATACGATGGACCGTATGATTTCACTATTCGGCCGTCCAGATACGGTGACATACGATATTCGTAATAATGAAATGGAAGGTGCGGTTGATAACTATTTCGATGTTGGTTTACATTACGGAAATCAGTTGAAGATTAAGCTGAAAACGAACCATGTCGTAGCAAAAGATTATCCACGCTTTATCGTTCATGGAACAAATGGATCATTTATTAAATATGGTGAAGATCAGCAGGAAAATGATTTGAAAGCGGGTGTTATGCCTGAGAGTGTAGGATTTGGTGAAGATTCACCGATGTACTATGGAGTTGCTAAGTATCGTAATGCAAATGGTGACTGGATTGAAAAACAAATTAAAACGCCACTTGGTGATTACGGTCGTTTCTATGATGCCGCGTATGAAACAATTATAAATGGTGCACCAAAACTTGTGAAAGACGAAGAAGCGGTAACGAATATTGAAATCTTAGAAAATGGATTTGCTTCCCCATCACCTTCAGTTTACAAACTTGAGGCTTTACATTTGAATGAATAGAAGAGAGTTTGCAGTATAAAGGAGGTATGGAAATGGCAAGCGGATCAACACAAGTAAAATACCTCGGCATTTATCAAAAGATTAAACAGCAAATTTTAGACGGTGAATATAAAATCAACGAAAAAATTCCGAGTAGCCCCGTCCTTGCTGAAGAATTTGGTGTTTCAGCCCTTACTATTAAGAAAGCGCTGGATCTATTAGTTAGAGATGGCTACATCATCCGCCGGCGCGGAAGTGGAACAGTGGTGCAAGATTGGCGTCAACAGGAAAAGGCACGAATGATTCAAACTTTAACAGGTACGAAAGCTGTATACGGCAGTGAGGTAGAAAGTAAAATTATCGAGTTTGCGATTGTTGGGGCTGATGAAGTAGTTGCTGAGAAATTGGGAGTTTCAATCGGTGATTTCGTCTATAAAATCATTCGCCTCCGCATCATTCACAGCATTCCGACGATTATGGAGCATACATGGATGCCAATTTCGGTTATCCCAGGTGTTGAGGCTTCTGTTTTAGAGGAGTCTATATACTCACATATTCAAAATAAACTTAGTCTTGAAGTAGGGACATCTGTTGTCAGGGTTAAAGGAATTCGCCCAGATGATAGGGAAAAGCAGTTTATGAACTTAACAAATCAGGATTTCCTAATGCGAGTTGAACAAGTAGCTTATTTAACGGATGGACGAACTTTTGAATATTCTTATGCAGATCATCTACCCGAAACCTTTGAGTTTGAAACAGTCATTACTGCAAAAAATTATAAAGAGATATAAAAATCGGTTGAGGCAAGTATTGTCTCAACTGCTCCTATTATACGTTAATAGAATGAATCCAAGACTTAACATTTGATTTATAGAACTGTAAAGTTTAAAATTACAGTATAGTTTTTAGAAGTGAGTTGTTATCGTCTGTAAAATGTAGATAAATTAAATATTCTCGAATAAATAATATTGCTTGTATTTGATTCTAAACTGTAATTTTTTTTAATACATTTCAATAACCGATGTTTAAAATGTACGTTTCATAACATTAAAGGAGTGAGTTAAATATGGTAATTCTATATACAACAGCAAGCTGTGCCTCATGCCGAAAAGCGAAAGCATGGCTTGAAGAGCATCAAATTGATTATATTGAAAAAAACATCGTATCAAATTCTATGACAGTTGATGAGCTTAAATCGATTCTTCGTTTAACTGAAGAAGGGGCTACTGAAATTATTTCAACTAGATCCAAAACTTTTCAGGACTTAAATATAAATATTGATGAGCTCTCGCTAAATGAATTTTATACATTAATAATTGAGCATCCACTAATGTTGCGTCGCCCGATTATGCTGGACGAAAAAAGATTGCAAATTGGTTTTAACGAAGAAGAAATTCGTAAATTTTTACCACGTAGCGTCCGAACATTTTTAAACATTGAATTACAAAAGTTGGCTAATTAATAAATAATATTTCTTATGGAAAATTTTCTTGAAAGGAGGAAGCAGAAGATGATTGAAGTATGTGTTACAGTTAATTATAATGATAGAAATTATCAAACAAATGTTATTGTGAGTAAAGATACGATTTGGACAAAAATTAAACAACTGGCAGAAGAACAAGTGAAGAAACAGTGGAGTGTTTAATTTTATTTTCAACTTAAAAAGCTAAATGAAGTTATCAGATATAGGTGGGCCCGGATAGAATATAAGAGAATTAATTTTTTATGGCAAGAAGTATTCTATATGTTTTAACGTTCTAACCTATCTGTAATATTTATGGCTATAGTATATTAATATATGAAAAACAATATTTTGAATCGTAGGAGGAAAATCATGAACAGCGACTTTACCTTGGCCATACACAGTTTAACTTATTTAGCTTTACAGCCAGATCGGATGTCAACAAGTAATGCTATTTCAGAAAGTGCAGGTGTACATCCAGTACGCATTCGCAAAGTACTAAGTTTGTTAAAAAAACATAAGTTTATACAATCGAAAGAGGGGACTGGTGGCGGTTTTATTTTCGCTCGCGATTTAGATGAAATTAATCTTTGGCATATTTATCAGATAACCTCTGAAGGTGCTTTGCAGCCGAAGTGTCCAGAATCAAACAATCAGTGTGTTGTAGGTTCGAACATGCGAAAAGTTCTTTTCGCTATTTTCTTAGGTGCTGAAGAGCATCTAGGTGAATACTTAAAGAATTATACAATGAAAGAAGTTGTTGACCTTATCAATCAAGAGCGTTAAGCGGCTTAATTATTATATAGCCGTGAGTTCTTAACACTTAAATGTAATGAAAAATATTACAGTATAATTGTTTTTATATCTTTTTTATCGTCACAAAAAATATTTATAGGAAGGTGAAACGGTATGATGTCAAATAATAATCATGTTTTAAAAGTAGGAGATTGGGTTCGTGGAATATCAAATGAAGGTGAGTTAATAGTTGGTTATATTGTGTCACTTGATGATGTGGAGGATATAGTTACAGTTAGTATTGTGAAACGTGACGGCAAGTACACAATAAATGAAGCGATTTTACTCTTTAGTAAACACGTTAACAAACTTCCTGAATCAAAGGTAATAAATAAGGAACAAATCCTTTATCTTATAGATCTTGCATTATTAACAGGGGATGAAGAATGGTTTATCGAGCTTTCTTCAAAATTAAACTCGATAAAAGAGCTAGTTAATGAGGGATTTTAAAATTTAAACTTTTGAGGATGCACACAATCCGCCTTATGGAGAGGACATAATTACTTTTCGCATAAAAGGAAATGATGTAAAAACGATTCATTACAAACATAGAGATATTCCTGATAACGATAATTATGTAAATGAGCTGTCCATATGGGGCAGCTTTTTTGTTTTTTTACTCAGTGTATCTTTTTAAAATGTATATGAATTCAATATTAATAATATATATCCTAAAATTTGGTTTTTTTATTTTGGAATTTTTTCTTTTTACCTACATTAATTATTTATTAGAATATCTTTTATGTTTAAAATGAAATTTTTTGATAAAGGGGATATAAGTATCTTTATAATGAGTAACCTAGAAAAACAATGTATTATTGTATTTTTTTACTAACTAATTCAGCTTTAAGCGATAAAAACAATGGCTACATGCTAACTGTAAAATATTATCCATATAAAATTATTCCACTTTAATATTTCTGAAAATATAAAAATATTAATTTTATAAATATACACGTTATAATGAGGGCGTCGAGAGAAATTTTATTATCTCTGGAGAAAATATAAAAAATGCGATTACTAGTAAGAAAGGTGTGTGATTAGAGGCGAAATGTATGTAATGTGCTTCAGTGGCTTGTGTAAGCAATATCATCAGTGCTACCGAAGTTATGAAGGTAATGTATAGAATTGAGAAAGAAATGCCTCGCAAATGAAGAGAGGCCGGTTTAGCTAAAATTACTGTTAAAAGTAAAAAAGAGAAACCATTAAAGTAATACACTGTTATTAGAAATGTTGCAACGTATTTATGAAGTCTATTCTATATTGTTCTCTTAAGAGGTCTTTATATAAAGAGCGGATATTACGAGTAAACTTTTTTGTGAACGCTAACAATTATATTAGGACGCTAACTAGCGAATGTTTCAATTTGGATTCATTATGATGAAGGACATACAAAGTGGGGCAACTTGTAAGGAATTCATTTTCCGAAAAGGGAATATTTGTTAGGCGTAAAGAGAGATGTAGGAATAGATACAAGGGGGAGTTATTATATGAACGGGAATACTGCAAAGAAAATAGAAGTTCAAGCTGAAAATACCGCACGAAAAAATGAGCAATATGCAGATCCGAAAAAGTGGCATAAGCAGGATACTACATGGGCACTCAGTCTATTTGGAACTGCAATTGGAGCAGGGGTGCTCTTTTTACCGATTAATGCAGGTTCAGGTGGTTTATTATCTTTACTACTAATTACATTACTTGCATATCCAGTTATGTATTACTCACATAGGGCGCTTGCTAAAATGATATACGCTTCTAATTCTGCTGATGAGGGGATCACAGGTACAATTAGAGAGTATTTCGGAAATAAAGCGAGTATCATTTTTAACATCGTATATTTCGGTTCAATTTATACAATCGTACTAATGTATTCGGTTGCGCTTACAAATACTGCAAGTAGTTTTATCGTGCATCAATTGCACATGCCAGAACCTCCAAGGGCTATTTTATCACTTGTATTAGTTCTTGGTCTTATCGCTATACTAAATTTTGGTCAAGATATTACTGTAAAGGTAATGAGTATGTTAGTGTATCCTTTCATAGTTTCTTTACTTTTTATCGCAATATCTTTAATTCCACAGTGGAATACGTCAATGCTTAGTTTTTCAGCTGTTTCAACTGCTTCAACAGGAACAGGCTATTTTGGAACGATATTGATGATTCTACCAATCATCGTATTCTCATTTAATCATTCACCTATGATTTCATCATTTGTTGTGAAACAGAGAGCTACGTATGGAATCGAAGCCACTGATGCTAAATGTGCGCAAATACAAAAGGTTTGTTATATCATGACATTCGCTGTTGTTATGTTCTTCGTTTGGAGTAGTGCATTGAGCTTGACTCCAGATGATATAAAAATGGCAAAAGAACAAAACTTATCAATTCTTTCATATCTTGCTAATGAGCTTAATTCGCCTGTAATCACTATTGCAGCTCCAATTATTGCTTTTGTGGCTATTACAAAGTCTTTCCTTGGCCATTATATCGGAGCATTTGAAGTAATGCGTGACATGATTATTAAGTTCGGTAAATCACGTGGAAAAGATATTGAAGAAAAAACAATTAAGACAGTAATCCTTACTTTTGTTGTATTATCATGCTGGTTTGTTGCTTATACAAATCCAAGTATTCTTGGACTTATTGATTCTCTAAGCGGTCCTTTAGTTGCTGCTATCTTATGTCTATTACCGATGTATGCGATTCAAAAAGTGCCAGTACTAGCTAAATACAAAGGGAAAATGAGCAACGTATTTGTTATTATTGTAGGTGTACTTACAGTTTTAGCAAGTATTAAGTCATTATTCTAATTCACTATTATTGCTATTAGTGTAAAAATAGTTAACACGAAAAACTTTTTGGACAAACTTCTCACATTGGAGAGTTTGTCCTTTTTTAGTCATTCTATCAACTTGAAACAGCCACCTTCCAGGCAGAAGGTGGCTGTTTCGGTATTAATTTATTTTAACTATTCACGTCTAAATGGACCTTTTGGAGCAATAAGCTCTAAATTAGTACCATCTGAATCGAGGAAGTAGGCAACTCCTGTACCAAATCCAGTTTTCTAGCCGTCTTCTTGAAAGATAATTGGTTCGTCATCTGGGTGCTATCCTATGCCCATCAAGCTAACAAAATGGATTGCCTCTGAAACAAAAAATGATTTTTATTACTATAAAAAACGTAAAGTATCTGTTTTTAGAAAAAATTAATTTTTATAAATTGATGGAGATATAACTCAATTCTTTTATATATGTAGTTAAATATGATTGTCAGAATGAACTTAAAGTAATTATGATTTCTAGAAATACGAACTGATGTTTTGAATTGGTTTAAAGTTGCTGGAACAAAATAAAACCAATTGAGCAAAAAAACTTGCAAAAATAAAAAGAGAGATGCATATTAATTGATGTATCAATAATTGATACATCAATTAATATTTTAACAAGAAAGAAAAGGAATATTTTATGAAGGAAATGTTCGTAAATATCAGTGGAGAAGAACGCAAAATACTTATTCATGTTCTATTACAGATGCAAAAAAATGTAGAGAATATTAAAGAATAGAGAGTGTAGGGGGCAGAATAGTGTGGAAATAATCGCAGCTATTTTAGTCGGGATCGTAGCATTAGAACATTTGTTTATCATGATCCTTGAAATGTTTTTTATTGATTCAAAAGTAGCGAAACGTGCTTTCAAATTACCGAAGCATTTAGAAGGAGATCGAAACGTAGCCATTATGTTTGCAAACCAAGGTTTATATAATGGATTTTTAGCGGCTGGTCTCATTTGGGGACTTGTACTTGGGCTCAATCCAATTGGTTATATGGTCCAATTATTTTTCGTGATTTGTGTGGTGATAGCAGCTATTTTCGGAGGTTTCACATCTAATAAATCAATTATTGTGAAACAAGGACTTCCAGCTGTTTTAGCATTGGTTGCCCTTTTATGTATAATATAGAATCAAAGTTTTTCAATAAAAGGACTCATTTTTGAAAAGAATACGCTATTCTTTCTTTAGAATTATAGGAAAGGATGGCGTTTTTGTATGTCTATTTCTATATGTAGTGAATTATAACTATTCTCTCAAGGGACTCAACTGCTTTTCAGCTTTTGGATATATTTTCATCCATCTTTGTTTCCTCCTATTGTTGGATAGTGTAATAATTGATAAAAATTTTGATGAAATTGGATTATAACGATTAATCAAAAAAGTTAGTGATTAAAAATATTATTCTTTAGTACATACATTTTTAAGATGTTAAATATATTTCATAATAGTCTCTGTAAGATAGGGATAAGTAGAATAGTACTTTTTATAACTTTGAATGTCATTCATAATAGCACCAGTAAGAAGAAAACAAGCTTTACGGTACTACTAGTTACCAAAGATGTTACAGTAGTTTATTTAGAATCAGATTGATTGAAAGGTTGTACTATATGGCCTAATAATTTCGAAAAAATGTCGGTGTGGCATAAAACAATTATGGAGGTTAAAGATATGAGTACTTCAAATTTGAATGAAATAAGTAAACAAATTTTAAAAGAGGAGGAAACACTTCAATTTTCCTCTTTTACAAATGAAGATGCCTTGCAACTAGGTTTATTTATCGTTGAAACAGCAAAGCGAGAGGGGAAATTGATTGCTGTTGATATAACGAAAAATGGTGTGCAATTATTTCATTTCAAGATGACAGGGACAAATGAGGAAAATACGAAATGGATTGAGCGTAAAAAACGAGTCGTTTCCCTGCATGATCGTAGCTCGTATTATATGCAGATACAAAGTGAAATAACTGGGGTCTCCTATAATGAAAAATATCTTTTAGATACTTCAGAATACGCTGCGTTTGGTGGATGTTTTCCTATCAGAATAAAAAACGTAGGGGTTATTGGAATGATAACAGTTTCAGGATTACCACCAGAAGAAGATCACGAATTGGTAATAAGGGCAGTTAAAAATCATTTGAAGCAATAGTAAAAGTAAATGTGATGGTTAAGTAAAAGCCAAGAATGAACATATTATTGTTCGTTTTTGGCTTTTTATTATTTTTTCTTATAGTCGGCTAAGAGGGTTCTTTTACAGGTAGTACTTAATTTTGCAATGTTCTTTAAATTGCATTGTTTTGTTCGAGTGAGCGAAATTGCTGTAATTGAAGATGCTCTAAATTAATGTGAAATTTGGTGATTAAAGTAGCTACATTTCATATTTGTGTAAATATGAAACAAGCAGGATACATGAATAGAGAATGGGTAAAATAGTACCGAATGATGATTAGATTTTATGAATGATGTTATAAGGCTTTTTTTAGGAAAACTGAAAGAAGCAGTGTGTTTAGATTTAGAATGACTGGCAATGGGTGCTAGGAAGTTCAATGATTCAAAAATGAACTCATTTAAACGCATATTATCTTCGAGATGTATCATTTTGAAGAATATTAAAACTTAGGAGGAACGGAATTATGACAAAAGATTTCTATACTGCACTGAAAGAAAGACGTACTTACTATGGGATTAATAAAGAGGTACAAGTATCGGATGAAAAAATTAAAGAAATCGTGGAGTTTGCTGTGAAATATACTCCATCCGCTTTCAATTCTCAAACTGCACGATTAGTTGTATTATTTGGTGAAGCTCATGATAAATTATGGGATATTACCACTGAAACATTAAGAAAAGTAGTTGGAGATGGAGATTTTTCAGGAACGCAACAAAAAATGGATTCTTTTAAAGCTGGTTATGGAACAGTATTATTCTTTGAAGATGAGGCTATCGTTAAATCGCTTCAAGAAAAGTTTGCTGCATATGCTGAAAACTTCCCAATTTGGTCACACCAAGCATCAGGTATGCACCAATTAGTCGTGTGGACAGGTTTAGAAGCAGAGGGATTAGGGGCATCATTACAACATTATAATCCATTAATTGACGATGAGGTAAAACAAGAATGGAATGTCCCTGCTAATTGGAAACTAATTGCACAAATGCCATTTGGTAATCCAACAGCTGCACCAGGTGAAAAAGAATTCCAACCACTTGAAGAGCGTGTGAAATTTCATAAATAATAAACATTATTCATAAGGAATGAGTAAAAAGATTCTAGTTATGAATTCAATCACAAGTGTAACGATATATATATTAAAAAAACACGAAGACATTTAAGTCTTCGTGTTTTTTTAATTCATTTTTGAAAGTGATAAAGGAGTATAGGCAAAGATATTTTATTGTCGAATGTTAAATATTTGTATATGTAAAATTACATATATTTAATGATTGATAATCATGAATTAATGTAACTATAATAATTACACTGGGAAATAACTTATGGACTACAGTTTTAAGTAACGAAGGAGGAATTTGTTTTATTGTATTTTGTATATAAAAAATAGAAAAGGAGATATGCAAATGAAAAGATTACTTGTTATAGGCATAATGTATACAATGTTTTTCCTCATAGGAAATATACACTTACATGCTGATGAACGAATAAATGCAAAAAAAATTACTAGTTTAGAAGAGCCTACTTGGATATTTCAGGCGGGCATAAGTAAGGGGAAATATCATGATCGACAAGATTTAGGATTTATTTTGAAGAGAAATACACCATTAAAGGTAAGACAAACAAATCCTAATTTTAAAGACAAATTAACATTACGTTTATTGTCTAATGACTCAAAAAATGAAAAATCCATACAAGTAGGAAATGAATGGGTTACTATCCAAGGTGATACGTCTTTAGTTCCTTTCATAGATACTCCGTATGGTGAAGAGCACGCTGTACTTGAGTACCAAGTAGAGAATGAAAGTGCTACTAAACCCCTTCCCATTTATAAACAACAAGGAAGTGTATCTCAATTTTTTAGTACATGGGATCAATTTGATGGAGAGTATGCGTTACTTCAAGGGGAGAGTTTTCAATTATTTGTACCTAAAAAAGATAAAGAGTTAGTAAGATCTTTAAAAGATTTTCAATCATTGGATGAGTTAATTGTGTATTATGAAGATATTTTTGTGATGTATGATTCAATTATTGGTTTAGATGGCTCAACGTTTGAAAATAAAAAAAGTCAAAATCGTTATTTCTTAAAAGCAGATATATCTGGTGCTGGCGGTGCCTATTATGGCACAAATTGGACAGCGAATAGTACAGATAGTACAAAGATGTGGTTAGATAAACTAAGTTGGGGAACTTTACATGAAATCGCTCATGGATACCAAGCTGGTTTTGATAATCAAGGAATATTTACAGGAGAAGTTTCTAATAATCTATTTGGTGTTCAATATCAATATAGTAAATACGGCAAAAAAGCAGATCAAGTTGGTTGGTTGTTTAATTTCGGGAAAAAGGAACAGGTAGAACGGAATTTATATAATGCTTTAATGAAAGAAAATAAAAATTATGATGATTTAGATTTACGACAAAAACTTATTCTTTTAACAATGGCGAAACAAAAAGCTGGCGATGAAGCATTTGCAAAAATGTATCAAGGTTATCGAAAACTAGCTAGCAATGCTGCTTTCAAAAAAGGTGACCATTCTTTACCAGATTTAATGAATCAGTATTATAGTGAGAATGGACAAGTTGATTTTACACCTGTTTTTGAAAGGTGGGGCTTTAAGCTTAATCACAAACAAATAGAGATGAATAGGGCGAAAGGTTTTCCGGCTGTTACTTCTTTAGCTTATATAGTGCCTGAATCACAATTAGCGAAAGCAAGAGCTATAGTTGATCCTGATATTCCGATAAACTCCAACTTCGAAATAGTTACGAATCAGCAAATTGCTCCACTTGGGCTAAAAGGGAATTTGCATATCCATTTAAATACAAATGAAATAAATACATTAAAAGGAGGAAAAATTAAATTAAAAGAAGGGAATACAGTTATTCAAGAGAAAACAATTGAAACAACAGATATCAATTTACAAGACGTACCAAATGGAGTGTATACGGTTGAAATTTCAGGTGGGAAAACGAATAGTATGTACCATTTCAGTTCGTATTATGCCTATGTAAAAGAAAAAGATAATAGTCTAAAGATTGATATTAACGAAATGAAAGTGAGTAAGTTGGTAAATGAAACGATTCAATTCCTAGGATTAGGAGATGACCAGTTTGCCGTATTAAATACAGACTTAGAGCAAAATCGAGCTATTTTTACGGTTACTACTAAAACGCCTCATAGCTATTATGCAGGTGAAAAATATGCATCGATAGAGGTCTTTAATGAAAAAGGTGAAAAAATTTATACGAAGGAAATGGAAGGAACAAATGTAACAATTGTAAAAGATATCATTCCACTAAAAGAGGGATATAGAATTAAAATCTATCATGATGAAATAAAAAAACGATTAACTAGTAAAGCTACTATTATTAATCCTATGAATAAAACGAATGAATTTATAATGACAAAATGGGGATTGAAAAATACTTATTTGAAAAATAATCCAGAAGAAAATCTTATGCAAAGAATTGATGAAGAAATGGAAGCAATTATAAATAATCCGGTTTTAAAAAAGATACCAATGCAAAAATTAGAAATGAAAAAGAATGTGTGGATGGCAATAAATATGTTATCAGAACCACAAAAAATAACATATATGGATAAATATAAAGATAGCTTATATAATGAGTAATTTTTGAGAAATGAAATGAATCTAAAAGTAACGACGCAATCTATCTATATTATGAGGAATCACAATTCATAAACAGTAGATAAACATAGATAGTTTGAAATATCTATGTTTCCAATTTTGAAAAAACATTTATTTAACTTAATAATAAGATTATAAAGGAGTAAGAATATGAATAATTTCGTAAAGGTAGGTTTAACTACAGGAGTGGTGTTATCGGCGATTATGCCTTATGGAGGAGTACATGCGGAAACAGAAGATTTAAAAGTGGAAACAAAGGAAGATACGTTCCGAACAGGTAATTTAACAGCACCTTCTCAAAATTCGGCAGAAAATGTAGCAAAGGATGCACTAAAAGGAAAAACAGAACAAGCATTATCATCAAAGCAAGTTAATACGGAATCCAAAGTTAATTATAATGTTACGCAAAGTCGTAAATCTTATGATGGTACTACATTGGTACGTCTTCAACAAACGTATGAAGGACGTGATGTATACGGATATCAACTAACAGCACATATTAATGATGATGGTGTACTTACGAGCGTTTCGGGAGATAGTGCCCAAGATTTACAACAACAGGAAGATTTGAAACAACCTATTACTCTATCAGAAGAGGATGCAAAGAAACAGCTTTTCAACATCTATGGAAATGATCTCACATTTATTGAAGAACCAGAAATTAAACAAGTGGTATATGTAGATGAAAATACAAATAAAGCTACAAACGCATATCAAATTACTTTTAGTGCATCTACACCTGAATATGTATCCGGTACAGTATTAATTGATGCTTTTGGTGGTAATCTATTAAAAGAACTCGTTCAAAAAATGGGTATACAAGTAGAGAGTAGTATTGTCCAATCTGCGACATCAAATAAATCAACAGATCCTTCAAAATTAACAGGTACAGGAAAAGATGACTTAGGTATTAATCGTACGTTTGGAATTACACAAAGAAGTGATGGAACGTACATGCTTGCAGATTATTCTCGTGGTAAGGGAATTGAAACATATACTGCTAATTATAAAGATTATAATAATTATAGAAGAAATGTATGGGGTTATCTCGATGATTTAGTAACAAGTAATTCTACAAATTTTACAGATCCTAAAGCAGTTAGTGCCCATTATTTAGCAACGAAAGTATATGATTTTTATCAAGAAAAATATGGCCGTAACAGCTTTGATAATAACGGACAAAAAGTAATTTCTGTCGTTCATGGTTGGAACACAAATGGTACGAATAAAGGAAATCCTAAGCAGTGGTTTAATGCATTTAGTAATGGCGCTATGCTAGTATACGGAGATCCAATTGTTAGAGCATTTGATGTGGCAGGACATGAATTTACACACGCGGTTACAAGAAATGAGTCTGGACTTGAGTACGCAGGAGAAGCTGGTGCAATTAATGAAGCGTTATCTGATATTTTAGGAGTAGCCGTTGAAAAGTATGCCAATAACGGAAAGTTCAATTGGACAATGGGAGAACAATCAGGTCGTATTTTTAGAGATATGAAAAACCCATCATCTATCTCTTCTAGATATCCAGAGGATTATAGGCATTATAATAACTTACCTATTGATGCTGACCACGATCATGGTGGTGTACACACGAACTCTAGCATTATTAATAAAGTAGCTTACTTGATTGCTAGTGGTGGAAGCCATAATGGAGTAAACATACATGGCATTGGAGAAGATAAAATGTTTGATATTTTCTATTATGCAAATACGGATGAATTAAATATGACTTCTGATTTTAAAGAATTAAAAGAAGCTTGTATTCGTGTAGCAACGAACTTATATGGTAAAGACTCATTAGAAGTACAAGCTGTCCAACAAGCCTTTAAAGCAGCGTATATTTAATATTATTGTGATGAATTACAAACTCTTTCATTTTAATATAGTGATTAATTTGTATTTATAGACAAAAACCTTGTAGAATTTTTCTGCAAGGTTTTTTTGAATGTTATCCCGCTATTTGCTGGG
>NZ_QNUB01000021.1:0-216640 GCF_008042345.1 Bacillus sp. AR8-1 | reverse complement strand
CTTGACAGGGAGATGACCAAATGCCCTCTTTTTTTATTAATTTGGTAATTAATCACAGATTGGTATCCCAAGCACTCTTAGAGCTAATGCTACTTGAAGGGAAATCTCTAATCTAGCAATTTCAATACCAGCTACTGAAAGAACTAAAAAAGGTTGTCCGTTTACAAATACAACGCAACTATCCATAGTTAAACCTCCTTTCTAGTAATCTACTATAGTATATGAATAGAACTTTAAAGTGTAATAGTTCAATTGTTGGATTTAATAGAATTAATAGATTAACCCATTTAAACTAAACAAACGAATACAACGAAAGGAAACAGAGATGGATGTATGCCTCAAAAAACATAGGTTTTAAGACATGTAATCGTACATGAAATCTATCATATTGGTCAGCTATCTATATGGGCGAGGGAGTTAAACTTGCAACCAGTTTCAGCAAATTTGATTGGACGAGGATGATAGAATTAAAAACCGACTTGCATCTCAAGCGCAAGTCGGTTTTTATATATAAGAAGATTTCTTAATTGAAATCCTCGGATTTTTTCTGACGTATATGTAAAAACATTAAGGTGGTAATGATTAAGAAAATCATTATAGTTTGTATAATTAAGTTTTTAAACTGAAGCAATATTGTCCAAGATGTAAGGGTGTCTTTAAAAGCTTGGAGTGCAGAGTACGAGGAAGGATCAAAACCATACTGTAGCAACTTTTTTGTTTCAATAAATGAGATGTTTTCTTCATCTGCATCTAATATTACTGAAATTAGTCTAGTATCTCCTAGTTTTGCTGTACTGACAAAACTATAATTACCGTTAGTTGAAAAACTAGTTTGTAAGCCATCAACACCTTGAAGTTTAATGTTTTCATTAAGGGAATATATCATTTTATTCGTATTGAAAACCTGGGAATCTTTGAAGGTAAATTGGTAAGAGGTTAGTTTCGTAATATTCAATACATCTGGAAAATCTTTTACTAATCGTGCAGCTAGTTTAGCTGCGTCTATTGCTGTTGTAGTTGATTGTTTATTTGTATCATGATTAATTCCAGTAGAGTTTAGAAATGGAGATGGTTGTAATAACTGTAGTTCTTTTGCTTTTTTATTCATTAATATTGTAAAGTTATCTTCATTTCCAGCAATGTGTTCTGCTAGAGCGAGTGCAGAACGATTATTCCCTGCCAGTAGCAATGCATGAAGTAAATCACGAACCGTTGTTTTATCATTCGATGTTACTTGTATAGGGCTTGTTTCTACTCGGAAAACTTCGTTACTTATTTGTACGAAGTCATCTAACTGTATTTTTCTATCATTTAGTTGTTCCAATACGATATATTCCGTCATTAATTTAGATAAAGTAGCTGATTGTACTGGGGTTTCTTCATTTTTTTTATAAACAATTTCACCTGAATTAGCATTTATTAAAATAGCTGATTTAGCTTGAATAATCGGACCATTTACATAAAGATAAAAATATAAAACGATAAGTGCAGTAATGAAAAAAGATAATAATAAAATAGCGAATTTTTTTAAGAATTGCATAAGTGATCCTCCTATTATGACATCAATAATAGTATTGTAAAAAGGAATGCTTAATTAGGAAGAAAGAAAAGGTAAAGAATTTCTAAAGAATTATAAAGGATTATTAAATTTAGGGAAATAATAGAAAAAGTTCAATTTCTTATATGATAAGAAATTGAACTTTTTATTTGTAATATTAACATTTGTATGGAAGTAGTTTTACAGTGAATGTTGTTTTTTCGTCATCACTATATACTTCAATTGTTCCTTTATGCAACTCGACTATACTTTTTGCAATTGCTAATCCAAGTCCAGATCCACCAGTGTTTGTAGAGCGAGATTTCTCAACGCGGTAAAAACGTTCAAAAATATGAGGTAAATCCGTACTAGGAATAGGTTGTCCGTAATTTGTTATATCAATTGTAATCATATTATTGCTTTCATAAGCAGTAAGGTCAATATAGCGACCTTCGCTTCCATAAGCGATAGCGTTTATAATAAGATTTTCAAACACACGCACTAATTTGTCACCATCAGCTAATACCATAAGCTTTTGAGACGGGAAAGAAGGCCGACATTCTATATTAGCTTCTTGAACCTGTATGCGGAATTGAACAGTTAATTGTCCAAGTAACTCTACAATATCAATAGGAACAGAATACAAGCTTAATTCTTTATTTTGAACACGTGTATATTCGAACAAGTCATTCATTAATGCATTAAGACGAGTTACTTTATCGTAAATGACTTGAATATAGTATCGCAATTCCACTTCATCTCTATAATTATCATGATGGATTAAATTTACGTATCCAACTATAGAAGTAAGAGGGGTGCGTAAGTCATGTGATACATTTGTAATAAGTTCACTTTTTGCTTGTTCCGCTTGTCTTTCTTCATCAATGGAGACTTTTAATTGTTCAACAATTTCATTGACCCCGATTGCTAATTCTTCTAGATAATTATGATTTACAATAGAAACTTTATGATTGAAGTTTCCATTTGCAATATAACGAATTTCTTCTATCATTTTTTTTATACAAGTTTCATAATAAAGTTTTTTCTCGTGACGATAAAAAATGTAAAGATAGGATGAAAAAATAGAAAATAAAAACAAATAAGATACAATCATCATCCATAAAGACTCTTTAATCCCTTTATACTTTTCATAACCAAAAATTCGAATGAATTCTTTACCGAGTTCAGTTAGAGTAAGTGAACTCTCAATTACACTCGTAACGAGGCGATAAATAATTAGTTCAGTAATAGGAGTGAGTGTGATAGCTAATAAAAGCCAAAAAATAAGTTTCCATTTAGGAATATCTTTTAATATATCAAATGCTTCATTTCTCAATTTTATAGCCAACTCCCCAAACAGTATGAATCAATTTTTCTCCATTCATTACTGTTTCAAGTTTATCTCGTAAGTTGCTAATATGGACCATTACCGTCTTATTTGAACCATAACCATCTTCATTCCAAACGCGTTCGAAAATTTCTTCTGAACTAAATACTCTTCCTGTATTACTCGCAAGTAAATATAAAATATCGAATTCAATAGAGGTTAGTTTAATATACTCTCCATTTACTTTAACTGTATGATTATGTTTGTGTATTTCAACAGAGCGAATACGAATAATACCATCTTCATTCTTTTGCGAAGTAGCATTTTGGAAAGAGGATCTTCGTAATAAAGCTTTCACTCTAGCTACTAATTCTAATGGATTGAATGGTTTGATCATATAATCATCGGCACCTGTCATAAGGCCTAATATTTTATCCATATCTTCTGCTTTTGCACTAAGCATTAGAATTGGTACAGTATTATTTTCACGTACTTCCTGACAAACTTCTAATCCGTTTCGTTTTGGCATCATAATATCCAAAATCATAAGGTCAACTTCATATGTAGAAACCTTTTGCAATGCTTCATCGCCATCATAAGCTTTATAAATGTTATAGCCTTCATTTCGCAAATAAACAGCAAGTAATTCAACAATTTCTTTATCATCATCAATAATTAATATGTTTTTATTCATTGTGTAGTTCCTTTCCTTACAAATCATCAACATTACTATAATATCAAACATTTATGTACTTGTAGCGATGATTTTGTATAAAATTTCATGTAACGTATTAAAAAGGAGTAAAAAGATTAATATCGAATATAAAATAAAAAGGATATTTAGATTCTACATTATAATGTAAGTTAGTTATAAGGGGGATTTTCTATGTTATATAGTGATATATATTCATTTACTCCAACTGGAAAAATAGAAAATGATATTAAAGCCTTTCTACTAAAATATAATAAAGAGTTTACATATAAACATTCAATTCGTGTGGCAAATGAGGCAAAAAAGATTGCAGAAAAGTTTCACGTAGATAAAGAAAAAGCAGCAATTGCAGGATATTTACATGATATTAGTGGCATTTTTCCGAACGAGGAGAGGATTGCAGTTGCTGAAGAGTTTGGGGTAGAGATAGTGGAAGCAGAAAAAAGTTTCCTATGATTATTCATCAAAAATTATCGAGAGTAATCGCAAAAGAAATATTTAAAGTAGAAAATGAAGAAATTTTAAATGCAATTTGTTGCCATACAACGTTGCGTAAACATGCAACGAAGATGGATTTAGTATTATTTGTTGCAGATAAAATAGAATGGGATCAAAACGGGACACCACCATATTTAATAGAAATAAAAAAAGGATTGGAAAAATCTTTGGAAAAAGCAGCTTTTGTATATATTTCATATTTGTGGGAAAGGAAAGATACATTGAAAGTTATACATCCGTGGCTAGAAGAAGCATACTGGGATTTAAAAGGAATTTTACAGTAGAAAGGACAAGGAAATGCAATTAAAAGAATATATGAATCAAACATTTCCAGGAGTTACATTAGGACCCTACTTATATTCTCAGTGGGGAAATCATTTACATTTTGATTTCGGAAAAGATAAATATCAAATTGTAGAAGGAACCGACGATTTAAATATGGAATACTTTTCTCAACTATATACATATAATAAATTCTTATTTGAAGACATATTTTCAAAAGAAGATGTAGTGTTTGTAGTGACAAATGTTTATAGATTTAAAAAGGAAAACATAAAAACTCCACAGAAAATAAATGTATACAATAAATATATTAAGAAAAGAGATTTAAGATTTCATATAAGACAAGAAACGTTACCGTTTCTATTTGAAGATGAAGAAGCAGATTTATATTGTACATATCATTTTTCTTTAAAATGTCTTGCGGAAGATATTAAGTATGAATTGCTTATACAAGCTGCTAATCACGAGGATTTCTCTGCTCTGTATCCTCGATTTGGACGAAAAAAAGAAATTTCTTATCCAGATGTATTTCTCATAAATGCAACGAAAGATATTGTCATGTTTATGTGTGATGATAGAGGATGTAAAGTAATTGCGAAGAATAAAGAAATAATACGAGATTTATATAAGAAATACAAAGAATGGATTCCAGATTATGAACGAGAAAGTATAGATAACTTATTTAAATGACAATAGGGGAAGTGAAGCGTGTAATGAAACGTATTGCAATAGTATCTGCATGGGAACCAGAACTGACGTATTTGCATCAACATTATCCGAGTGAACGTGTTGAAAAAAGAGCAGCTTGGGAATTTCATTTTCATACTATTAATGAGCTGGAAATTATATCAGTTGTTACTGGTGTTGGTAAAGTAAGCTGCGCTAGTTGTGTACAATTGTTAATTAGTGAGTTTCAGCCAGATGAGTTGTTTATGACAGGAATATGCGGAAGTTTATCAAATAAGGTGAAAAACGGTCATATTGTAGTGGCACTAAACGCAATACAACACGATGTTACTGCAGCTGGCTCAGGGGAAGATGTTTTTAATTTATATAACGGTAGAACAGCACCTATTGAAACAACAAAATCACTTGTAAGAAGAATAAAAAAAATACGATCATATGATCCAATACATTTCGGTACATTTTTATCCGGAGATCAACGTATTCGCAGTTCAGAAATGAGATATTTACTCCATACCGTATATGGAGCATTGGCAGTTGATCAAGAAGTAGCAGCTTTCGCCTATGTATGCCAAATAAATAAAAAACCATTTCTATGTTTAAAAGCTGCTTCAGATCAAGCAAATGATAAAACGAAAGAAGAACAAAAAATCTTTAAAATGCTAGCATGCGAAAGAGCATGTGAGCATTTAATTGCTTTTTTGCGTGTTTATGAGATTAATGTAGTAAATAATAGATAGTTTGTTATAAAACAAATTAATAGTGGGTTATATGTAGGGAAATGTCCGTTCATTTCAAATTAAGAGCTGAAATTTATAATAGATGGAATATATTATATGGGTACATGTTGCGGTTAATACAAGCAATTGGAGGGCAATTTTATATGATTCAATATAAAAGATGTAGTGAAGTAAATATTGATTTAGTATATGAAGCTTTTAAAGATGGATTTTCCGATTATATTATTAAGATGGAAGTTTCAAAAGGTGATTTTATACACCGTTTTTTGGGACCAGAAGGTAATTTGCTAGAACATTCTTTTCTTGCTTTAGACGGTGACAAATCAGTTGGCGTAATATTAGGTGGTATAAAGGATTATGAAAGTATAAAGACTATGCGCTGTGGAACATTAGCGGTTCATCCTAATTACCGAGGTATTGGTGTGAGTCAAAAATTATTTGAACTGCATAAAGAAGAGGCGATTCAACATGGATGTAAGCAACTTTTTCTCGAAGTCATTGTAGGAAACGACCGAGCGATTCATTTTTATAATAAGTTGGGCTATGAAAAAGTGTACGATCTTTCTTATTATAATTTAAATGATTTGACTAAAATAATGAATAAAGATTGTAAGGATATTGAAGTAAAACAATTAGAATTTCCAACTTTTAAAGATGAAATTCAGAAATGGTTAAACTTCCATATAAATTGGCAAAATGATGTTGATTATATCGAAAAAACAAATAATGTATTTTATGGTGCATATGTCACTAATGACTTAAAAGGCTCTCTATGTGTAAATGAAGAAGGTAAAATTAGTTTTATTTTCGTAGATAAAGATTATAGAAATATTGGTGTTGGGATGAAATTATTAGAAGTAGCAAGAGAAGAATTACATTTATCAAGTTTATCAATTGGGTTTCCTAACAATAATTTACTGGAGGGTTTTTTAAAGAAATGTAGATTTGAAAAGAATTCTTTAGCACAATATGAAATGTATTTATTACTCTAAGAGCGGAAAGATTTATTCTTTTCGCTTTTTATTTTGCTGTTATGTTGGTAAATGCTCCGTAACTATAATTTATAATGCGAGGGATTTTGTTTATCCTTAAGTTATTTTTTAAATTGTCAATTTCATACTAATAATTTTCTTTGTATAATATTCTAATTTTATGTAGAATAGATACGATGGGAGGGGATGAAATGAATAATGGATTAAAGTTTAAGATTTTTGAATTGCATTGTCTCGTTCAAAAGACTTATTCTGATATTAAAATGGCATGTGATATTGCTATTTATCAAGAAAACACTTCTAAATATTTAATTTCATTAGGATTTTTAAATAAATCATATATGACTTATATAGAAGCAAAAAGATTCTATCGCGAAAATGAAGAGCTTGTAAGTGTAGAATTTGATAATTTCTTTGATATGTATGATAAATTAGAAAACGAATTAAAACAAGTTATTTCAACTGAAGATAAAAATCCTTCATCGCTACATAGCAGACTTGATCAGTTTCAGCAGAAAGTTGAAAATATAAATGACCTAATAAAAGTATTGCAAAATGCTCGTTAATGAATGCTTTTTTCTTTTTGTATAGAAATTATGTATTAAAAACATTTTAGGGATATTACATATTGAAGAGGTGGCTTTTGTAGATTACAAAAGTCATCTTTTTATGTTAGGAATAGATTGTATACATTTTAGCAGTTTCATATAAATAATAGAAACTTATACGAGGTAAATATCATGGGAAATAAAAAAGAAATAGCTATAGTAGCATTAACAACAGGATTCGTTTTAACAAGTGTAACACCATATGGAGTAGGTCATGCAGAGGAACCTGGTCAAATGCAAGTTGAAATTCAAGAGGATTCGTTCCGTACAGGTGATCTGACACAACCATCAAAAAAGGAACCAGAGAATGTAGTGAAAGATGCACTTAAGGAAAATACGGAGCATGCTTTGTCTCCAAAACAAGTTAGTGCAGAAACAGGAGTAGATTACAAGGTTCTTCAAAAACGTGGTTCTTATAATGGAACTACACTTGTGCGCATGCAACAAATATATGAAGGAAAAGAAGTATATGGCCACCAGTTGACTGCTCACGTAGATAAAAAAGGTATTATTAAAAGCATTTCAGGAGCTAGCGCACAAAATTTAACACAAGAAGATTTAAAGAAACCTATTAATTTATCAAAAGAAGAAGCAAAACAATATATTTATAAAAAGTACGGAAACGATACTAAATTTATTTCTGAGCCAGAAGTTAAGGCAGTTATTTTTGTTGATGAAAATCATGGGCAGGCTAGCAATGCATATCAAGTTACATTTGCTGCTACAACACCAAATTATGTATCTGGAACTTATTTAGTGAATGCTCATAATGGTGAAATGTTAAAAGATATGGTACAAGAATCAAGTTTGAAAATAAGTGAAGAGTATGTTGAATCCGTTAAGGAAAATAAAACTAGCAATTTTACATCATTAACTGGAACAGGAAAAGATGATTTAGGCGTAACTCGTACATTTGGTATTTCTAAACAGACCAGTGGGAATTATGCGCTTGCTGATTACACAAGAGGACAAGGAATTGAGACATATGATGTAAATTATAGAGATATTACAAATGAAGAAAGTTATTATCCTGGTATACTAGCAACTAGTGTTTCAACAACATTTAATGATCCAAAGGCGGTAAGCGCTCATTTCTTAGCAACAAAGGTATACGATTTTTATAAAGAAAAATATAAGCGTAATAGTTTTGATAATAAAGGAAAAAAAGTAGTTTCAGTTGTACATGCATGGGATTCTGGAGGAACAAATGATCCTGAAAATTGGGAGAATGCATTTAGTACTAATATTAATAACATTAGTATGCTTTTATATGGAGATCCTATGGTAAAAGCATTCGATATAGCGGGTCATGAATTTACACATGCAGTTACATCAAGCGAATCTAACCTTGAATTTTCAGGAGAATCTGGGGCGATTAACGAGGCATTATCTGATATTATGGGAACGGCTATAGAGAAATACATAAATAATGGGGAATTTAACTGGACAATAGGAGAACAAACTGGATCGACTTTTCGTAATATGAAAAATCCAACTGCAATTAATTTTTCAGAAGGACTACCGTATCCTGATGATTATAGTAAATATAATGATTTAAATGGAGAGGATTATGGAGGCGTTCATTTTAACTCAAGTATTATTAATAAAGTTGCGTATTTAATTGCACAAGGTGGTACTCATAACGGTGTAAATGTAAATGGTATTGGTGAAGATAAAATGTTTGATATTTTCTATTATGCAAATACTGATGAATTAAACATGACTTCTGATTTCTCTGAATTGAGATTGGCATGCCTTACAGTTGCAACTAATAAATATGGAACGAACTCAATTGAAGTTCAAGCAATCCAAAATGCTTTTGATGCGGCAAAAATTACAGGAACAGTGAAAGAAAACGAAAAAACAGTAGAAAACCAAGCTCCAGAGTTAACTGTACCGATTACCATTACACTACGTGTAGGAGATACGTTTGATCCAATGAGAAATGTAAAAGCTGTTGATAAGGAAGATGGTGATTTAACAAATAAAGTAAAGCATAAAGGCGATGTAGATACTTCAAAATCAGGTACATACATTATGGAATACATGGTTGTTGATTCTCAAGGGCGGAATGCAACGGCAACACAGACTGTAATTGTAGAGAAAAATGGAGAAACATCAGATTTAGAACCTAAATTAACAGTGCCTGTTGGAGCGACAATTCATGTAGGAGATTCATTTGTTTCAATGGCAGAAGTATTAGCTATCGATAAAGAAGACGGTGATCTCACTTCTAAAATCAAAGTTGATGGTGAAGTAGATACATCTAAAGCCGGTACTTACATATTAACGTACACGGTTACAGATTCTAAAGGTCATGAAGTAACGGCGAAGCAAACTGTAACGGTCAAAGTTAGAGAAGAAGTTAAAAATGATAAACCAATACTAAAAGTACCTGCTACAACTTCAATTACTGAGGGTGATCAATTTGATCCGTTGGTAGGAGTATCAGCTACTGACAAAGAAGACGGTGACCTTACTTCTAAAGTAGCGTATGAAGGAACTATAGATACAACTAAAGCTGGTACTTATGAAATAATATATAGTGTAAGAGATTCCGTGGGTAATGAGGTAAATACAATACAAAAAGTATTAGTGAAAGATAAAGAAACTAGCAAACCTAATGGTCTTGCTAATAAGACAAATAACAATAATATCTCAAATAACAGTAATACCGATAAAAAAGAATATACATATAAGGAGCTGCCAAAGACGGGTGTAAGTACAACTAACAGTGCAGCAATCGGCATATTGATGATTATTGCAGGTACAGTACTCACTTTGATTCGCAAATTTAGAAAGATACAAAAATAATAGTAGGGATTATTCGTTTGAAGAAAAGAGTTGAGTATTCAAAAGAAATAAAGTAGAAAGTAAATAAAACGAAATATGGATTTTTTACTTATTAAGATTTTAATAGTTAAGCGGTACATTTGGCTTTTATAAAAATTTGCAGTTGGATACTATTCTGTCTACAGAACTATATTACATATAAAACACGTTACTATTCTCATTAAAATAAAAGAATAGTAACGTGTTTTTTGATTTGAAAATAGCATAAATCCTATAGCTCATGAATATAGGAGTACTTCTAATTTGCCATTGATAAGTTACTGAAAACACTTTGTTTTAATGGAAGTGTCACTCTAAATGACAACATGAGATTTCCGGTATTTACCAGGTGTTTCATTGGTGAATTTTTTAAAAATTTTAGTGAAATAACTTTGATCGCTAAAATTAAGCGAAGCGCATATGTCTGATAAGGGATAGGTGGTGAAAGTTAATAATTTCTTTGCTTCTTCGATTCGTTCACGTTGAATGTACTCAATTAATGAAATACCGACTTCTTTTTTAAATAATATAGATAAATAATCTGAATTCACATTTGCAAATTTAGCAAGTTGTTTAACAGATATTGGATTGTAAATGTTTTTAAAAATGTAGTTTTTGCAAATAGCGATAGTCTGTGAATGTTGCTGTGTTTTTTGTGCCTTTACACGGTCTGCAAAGGTACAAAAAGCATTTTTTAACAAATCCCAAACAGATTCTTTGTCTTTTAAATCTTCTGTTCTTTGAATATGTAAATCATAAATTTTGTAAGCAATCCCAGATGGAAGTCCCCCTTTTATCGCATACCTAGTAGCGAGCGTGATGGATGAAATACAAATGTTTTTATGACGTCTTAATTGATGGAATGAAGATAAAGATGAAAGAGTCTCTTGTTGGAATTCGTAATAATATTTGAGTACGGTTTCTTTATCCCCGTTTTCTATAGAACCAAGTAATTGCTGCTCTATATACAAATTATGATAAACGGATTCGTCTTTTTGCATTGAAATATATACATCTTCGTTTAAGATTCTGCTATGACTTATATGAAGTGAGTCACTGTTATTTGAAAAGGTGCTTACATCTGAATTTTTTTTATAGAAAATGTTATAGAACAATATTGCTATATTTACAAAGAAATTTTGATCTTTGACTGACAATGAAAAATAATGGTCTCTTGTTCTTTTATAATTTGGAATGAAATTAAGGTTACTATCCGTTTTACTTGTAGAAAAATTTACATGTGCCAAGGGCCCAATAATAACAGTACCGTTCACCATATAATCGCTCTTTATGTGAATTAAAATGAAGTGCCCTAGATGTTCGTGAGTTCTGAAGATGGGGAAATTATATGTATCATTTCTCTGAAAAAGCACATGTAACTGCTCTATTTTTGATGTATACAACGAATGTGAATCACTTTTTGATGTGAATTCTAAAAGAATATTTTTGTTACAATCTAAAAAACAAACTGGAATTTCAAAAGATTGGAAAAACATATTGCAAATGTACTCTATCTCAACTAGATTGAGCTTTTTAGTCATATTCTTCCTCCTTACAGTTATGCGTAATAGTTAAATAAACATATATTCCTTTTTTCATAAGTAGAAACGGAAAACCTTTATTAATAAAAAATATAAATAAAAGTTATAAACTTCTAAGAATAATACCATAATTTAACATGAATAGCACATATTATTTGAATATACAGGTAATAGTTTTGGACAGTAGCGTAAAATATGAATCGTCACACTTATTTGTTGGTTATTACTTATATGTATTAAAAAATGATTAAGATTGGATTTTAAATAGGGATAGGAAGTGAGAAATTAATAGATTGACAGTAAGTGACTAGTCGAAATTAGTAGTGAAAGCTATTATGTAACAAATGTAATGATTCTTGAAATAGGGATATAAGTGTAATTTAGGGGAGAAAATTACATATATCATGTGGAGAGACAACGTAATAATAGAAGATAAGAAAAGTGAATAAGTGATTGTAAACAATGGATTGTTGGACGACTATGTTTTATGTTATTCGTTTAAATCTGATACTTGGCACACTATTGCTTTTAAGAAGGTAATAGTAATAAAGAGATTTTTAAAATGATAGAAGTAGTAAAGGGGATAAGAGAAATGAAAAGAATATTTAGTGTGCTTTTAGTGTTTTTCTTAACATTTTCTACATGGTCTAGTGTATTAGTAAAGGCGGATTCACCATCTAAAGGTACTTTAACGATTCATAAGTATGAACAAGAAAAAGATGGAGCGCAGGGACTAGAAGGTGACGGTTCTGCAAATCAAGAGGTGCCAAAAGATGCGAAACCATTAAAAGGTGTAACGTTTGAAGTAAAAAGGGTTGCTTCTTTTGAAAAAATTTCAAACGATGGGAAAATCGTAAAAGAAGACGTGAAACCTGTAATGGGAGCCACTCCAAATCAAGTAGTAACAGATGATAACGGACAAGCTGTATTAAAAGATCTTCCGCTAGGACGTTATGAGGTGAAAGAAGTGGCAGGACCTCCACATGTGAATCTAAATCCCAATACGTATACAGTGGATATTCCATTAACGAATAAAGAGGGTAAGGTGCTAAACTATGATGTTCACATGTATCCAAAAAATGAGATTAAACGTGGTGCAGTGGATTTAATAAAAACTGGTGTAAATGAAAAAGCATTAGCAGGTGCAGTATTCTCTTTATTTAAAAAAGACGGTACAGAAGTGAAAAAAGAGTTAGTAACAGATGCTAATGGTCATATTCGCGTGCAAGGATTGGTGTATGGAGAATACTATTTCCAAGAAACAAAAGCTCCGAAAGGCTATGTAATAGATCCAACTAAACGTGAGTTTTTTATTAAGAACTCCGGAACAATTAATGAAGATGGAACTATTACTTCTGGTACAGTAGTTAAATTAGAAGTGAAAAACTATGAAGAACCAACAATTGATAAAAAGATTAACGGAAAATTGGAAGCGTTACCAATCAATCCGTTAACTAATTATAATTATGATATTAAAACATTAATTCCAGAAGACATTAAGGAATACAAAAAATATGTGGTAACAGATACTTTGGATAATCGTTTAGTGATTCAAGGAAAGCCAATCGTGAAAATTGATGGAGCAGAAGTAAATGCAAGCATTGTAGAGGTAGCTATAGAAGGTCAAAAGGTAACAGCTACAGTAAAAGATTTCACAAAATTAGATGGTAAAAAAGAATTTCATTTGCAAATTAAATCTCAAGTAAAAGAAGGAGTACCATCTGGTTCGGAAATTTTAAATACAGCAAAAATACATTTTACAAATAAAAATGATGTAATTGGAGAAAAGGAATCTAAACCTGTAGTTGTTGTTCCAACAACTGGAATAATTGAGTTAACAAAAATTGATGGTGCTAATAAGAATAAATTAAAAGGTGCAGAGTTTGTACTTAAAGATAAAAATGGAAAAATAGTTGTTGTAGCAGGAAAAGAAGTAACAGGTGTATCAGATGAAAATGGTGTTATTAAATGGTCTAACATTCCATATGGAGACTATCAAATTTTCGAAACGAAAGCTCCAACATATACAAAAGAAGATGGTACAAAAGCTTCTTATCAATTATTAAAAGATCCCATTGATGTAAAGATTAGCGAAAATAATCAAACGGTTAAATTAACGATTGAAAATAATAAAAGTGGATGGGTTCTTCCGGTAACGGGTGGCATAGGAACGACTCTTTTTACTGTAATAGGTCTTACGTTAATGGTTACAGCGGCATTTGTTTTCTTTAGAAAAAAGTCTGCTAATAATTAAGATTTTAGGAACATGTAACTATGGGAAAAGGGGAGAAGCAAAATGCTTCCCTCTTTTCGATATTTAAGCATATACAGAGGTGGAAATATGAAACGAAATCTTGTTTTGGGAGGTATTTTTTTATTTGGATTAGGTGTTTTTTTATATCCTACTATTAGTAATTGGTTGGCGACTCGTGCACATTATTCTGAGATTAGCTCTTACGATAAGAATATCAAAGCATTACAAAAGAAAGAAGTCGAACGTAGGGAAAAAGAAGCAGCCGAATATAATAAACAAGTTCACACTTCCACGAAAACATTTACTGATCCATTTTCTGAAAAAAAAAGTAATCATCAAGCATATGCTGATGCGTTAAATTTAGGAGATGTAATGGGGTATATTGAAATATCGAAAATTAATATAAAACTGCCAATCTATCAAGGGACATCTGAGGAAGTATTGAGCCGCGGGATAGGTCATTTAGATTTTTCTTCGCTCCCGATAGGTGGAGAAAATACGCACACTATTTTAACAGGGCATCGTGGTTTACCATCAGCAAAATTATTTACAGATTTAGATAAGTTGAGTGAAGGAAATCTTTTTTATATTCATTCTTTAGACAAAGTTCTTGCTTATAAAGTAGATCGAATTAAAGTAGTGTTACCACACGAAACGGACGATCTACAAATTGTAGAAAATAAAGATTATACAACTTTAATTACGTGTACGCCTTATGGAGTAAACACCAATAGGTTGCTAGTTCGAGGTGTGCGTGTGGAGTTAAACGAGAAAGAAAAACAAAAAGTGAGTACAGAGATATTTATATTTAATAAGTGGACTGTAATAGTTCCAATCCTATTGTTATGTGTGTTTCTAGTCGTAATTTATAAGAAAAGGTTAACTCGATAGAATGTATTTATTTATCCTGCATTAATGGGAAGTGGGACCGGAAATTCAGAGATAAGTAAAGAAAGTATATAAAGTATATAAAAGATGAAGTAAATCCTCATTGGTGAATATGTCATTTTATTCGACTATAGAAAAAATACGGTAAAGGTGGGAACAAAGGAATTGAGGCTACGATTAAAGCTGGTAAGTATTCATTTTATTGTTTTGTTAATGTTAAGTGTAAGTTTTGTCATATATGTACCAAAAGAAGTATATGGATCCACGACAAACTTAGAAGGTCTAGGTGATATATCGCGTTATAATGCAGTTGTCTTTGGTAACCATAAAGCAATAGGTGGCGACATTGAAGGAGCAACTGCAGTTCAAGGTGATATGGATGCATCGGGGTATACAATTGTAGGTGCTGCAGCGGGAACATCTAATATAGTAGGTGAAAAATGGGTTGATGAGGGATATCCGTCCTTGTTGTTGTCTGGAAAATTTAAGAAATCAAGAGAAGAATCTTTTATCATTCAAAACGGAATAGTAGTAATGACAAAAGAGAGTGATCCAGATCGCATCATACAATCCTCTTATGATCGTATCGTTTATAAAGAAAAACTAGAAATTGACGCGAAATTTAATGAATTTCGCAATATAGTGAACCAAGTCAGTAAAAATGCAGGTCAATATAAAACAAATACCCCAATTCCAAATATGAGTCATGGAATCGGAAAAGATATAAACAATCCTAATATTTATGTTTCATCAGAATTGACAGGGGAAATTAATTTAGATATAAGAGATGTATTTTTACCAAATGCTAAGGACAAAGATTTTATTGTTATGTATTCGGATGCAACAGAGGTTACATTTAAAAATGGGTCTATTCTATATGACACGAACAATATTGGAAGGGCTACAGATATAGTTCCTACATCACAACCATATTCTCCTAATTCCCCGTTTACTGAGCTATATGGGAAAGTGATTTGGGTTTTTCCAAATGCGAAAAAAATTATAACAGAGGGATATGGTGTCGTTGGTAGTGTGTTTGCCCCCAATGCTGTATTAGAAACAAAAGGCGGTTCGATTAATGGACAAGCATTTGTCGGTGCGGTACAACAAACTGGTGGATTTGAATTTCACAATTTCAAATTTAACTGGCAACATTGGAACAAGCCTAGTACTGGAAAAGTAAAAATAAAAAAAGTGGATAGTAATAATGATAATAAAAAATTGGTCGGAGCAAAGTTTCATATAGAAGATTCAAATAAAAAAGTAGTTGGAGAACTAGTAACAAATGAAGAAGGAGAAGCGATATCAAAAGACTTACCAAAAGGAAACTATACCCTTGTAGAAATAGAAGCGCCAAAAGACTATGAATTATTAAAAGATAAAATAGCTGTAAAAATAGAAAAAGATGCAGTAGTAGAAATTAAAATAGGAAATAAGAAATTGCCAGATCCAAGGGGAAAAATGAAGTTAGTGAAAGTAGACATAAGTGATAAAAATAAAAAGCTAGCAGGGGCAAAGTTTCATATAGAAGATCCAAAAGGAAAAATAGTTGGAGAACTAGTAACAAATGAAGAAGGAGAAGCGATATCAAAAGACTTACCAAAAGGAAACTATACCTTAGTGGAAGTAGAAGCACCTAAAGGTTACGAATTATTAAAAGAAAAAATAACTGTAAAAATAGAAAAAGATACAGTAGTAGAAATTAAAATAGAAAATAAGAAATTGCCAGATCCGACTGGGCAATTTGAAATTGAAAAAGTTGATGATAAGGATAGTGAATTAAAGCTAAAAGGCGCTGTATTTCAAGTGTTAGATAAAGAAGGGAAAGAAGTTAGTAGATTAATAACGGATGAAAAAGGAAAGGTAATTTCCAACCAATTAGCAATTGGAAAGTATACGATTAAAGAAATAAAAGCACCGAACGGATACATGTTACTTAGGGATCCAATAGAAATAGAAATTACAGAAGCAGTAAAGACACAAAAAATAACAGTAAAAAATGCGAAGAATAATTGGGTAATTCCTAATACTGGTGGGAGCGGAACAACAATTTTTTACGTAATTGGTATTATGCTAATGTTTGCTGTGCTATATTTCTGTAAGAAAAATCGTATATTATGAACTAATTTTATAGAGTTAGACAGATCGTTGCGTTAGAGAGTTTTTAGGACGTGAGTTCGGTATTGTACTGGACTCATGTTACTAAATTTTGAAGGAGGAAGGATAATAGTAAACATAGAATATATTAATGAATTAAAATATTTAAGAGGTGAACATGGTGGCGATAAAACAAGACGAAATTAAAGTAGTTGTCGGAGCTGGAGTGTTTAATAATAATCCAGGTTGGATTCAAACGCAAGAAGATGAACTTAACTTACTAGATAAAGCTACGTGGGAAGGAAGATTTGAATACAACTCTATTTCAGCTATTTTAGCTGAGCATGTATGGGAACACCTTACTTTTGAAGAAGGTGTAAGAGCAGCTGAAATTTGTTATGAATTTTTAAAACCATCTGGTCATATTCGGTGCGGAGTCCCTGATGCATTCTTTCAGGATGAGGCATATCAAAATATAGTTCAAATAGGGGGACCCGGTCCGAAAGATCATCCAGCAGCAAGTCATAAAATCGTTCATAATTATATAACATTAACGAAAATGTTTGAAACTGCTGGATTCGAGGTAGTTTTACTTGAATATTGTGATGAAAATGGTCGGTTTTATTACAACGAATGGGATGCAAACGACGGTGTTATTTTCCGTTCGAAAAGGTATGATTCTAGAAATAAAGGCGATAAACTTGGTTTTCCATCGCTAATTGTCGATGCGATTAAGCGTTAATCATTCAACAAAACAGGAGTTAATCCTATGATTTCATAAGTCGCAAATGCGGCTTTTTTATTTGTACGCAAATCTATATTTAATTTTCAATATTATATAACTCGATTTAGAAAATATTTAAGTTTTTCTCAGCACCATTCACTTTAAATTAACACTTCGCTGACATAAATATTTATTTTATATTTATATTCGTGTAAAATGAGATGAGAACATATATTCTATATAAGGAGGCAATTAAAATGATAGCTGAAATTGGGAAACTAACTGGTGGATATATTGTAAAATTTGAACGCGAATTTCCATATACGGTAGAGGAAGTTTGGTCTGTATTAACAGAAAACAGTAAGCTGAAAAAATGGATGTCCAATTTACAGATTGAAAGCCTTAAAACTGGTGGAATAATAAAGTTCGACATGATGGACGGTTCATTCATAAACATTGATATTTTAGAGTGTCAACTAAACTCAGTACTTGAATTTACTTGGGATAAAGACCGTGTCCGATTTGAAATACATAAAGAGGAAAATGGTACTCTTTTATTCCTAAAAGAGTACATTCATGAATTAACAGATCATACACCGAGAGATATAGCTGGTTGGCATATTTGTTTAAATCTTTTTTCTTACGTTTTAGAAGGAGAAGAGAAAGAATTTTCTAAAGATGAATGGCAACAGTGGTTTGAAATATACAAGGATAAGATTCATGAAGTGAGAGGATAATTGCATAATAGGTAATATTCATTATGTAATTATTATATTGTAAAAATGCTTTTGTGAATAAATAAGAATAGAGGTTAATATGAAAGTAAATCAATTAATTGCTAATAACATAAATAAATTAGATGCAACTATACCGTTTAATAAATCGTTTGGAATTGCTGGTTTATCTGGATCGGGTAAAACAACTTTTTGCCAAACAATTGGTGAAGAATCAAAAAAACGATTAGTTTCTTTATTGCCAAAGGCTGAATATCAATATTTATTTCCTAACATTATGGAAACAAATTTTAGTGCCATTAAGATGGAAGAAATACCTTTAGTACTTTTTCTAGGAAAATCATCGATTTCGTCTAATCCGCGTTCAACGATTGGTACTCATACTGGTGTTTTTACAGAGGTTCGGGAAAAACTTGCTGAGGTATTTAATCTTTCTCCAGAGGTCTTTTCATTTAATAATCAATTAGGCTGGTGTACTGGTTGTAAAGGCCGTGGTACTACAAAAAATGTTGAGTGTAAAAAATGTAAGGGAAAACGTTATAGTGAAGAAATTGAACAACATGAAATTGATTTGTTGGACAAGCCACATTCAATCTCAAATATTAATGATTTAAGTATTGAATCTATTCTTTCACTAGCAAAAGAGTTAAATATTAGTGAAGAAAAACAGCATATACTGCAAAATATTATTAATATGAACATTGGTTATTTAACATTAAATCGAATTATGGGTACGTTATCAGGTGGAGAGTTAACACGACTTTATTTGGCCGAATTCATGGCAGTAAGTGAAAATGCTGTAATTATTATTGATGAGATTTCAGTTGGACTTGATCATGAAACTTTATTACAAATTTTAGAAGAGATTAAACGATTAGGGTGTAAAAATCAAATTTGGCTTATTGATCATTCAGATACAGTACTAGATACAACTGATGAGCAATTGTTCTTTGGACCTGGTAGCGGAAAATATGGCGGGAAAATTGTGGAAGAATCACCAAGACCAAAGTCAATACTGTGGGATCGAAATAAAGAAATACCAACAGAATATTATACATTCTATGATTTATATTGCCGTAATATCCAAATGGCTGAGTTTCAAATTCCTAAAAACAGGCTTGTAACAGTTACAGGAGAATCAGGATGTGGGAAATCTACACTTGTCAACGAATGTCTAGCTACAGATTTTTTGAAACGATATCCAAAAGATAAATTAGTTATGGTAGGACAAGACCGAAATCAATCAATTACAAGTCGATCAACTGTAGCAACTTTCCTAGATATTAAAAAGAAACTGACAAAGTATAGTGAAGACATTGATGATATTTTTGAGCGCTCGATTGAGGATATTATTGATGAACTTCCAAATGAAGATATCGCTTATAAACGTTTGAGCCTACTAATTAAATTAGGGCTTGGCTATTTAACATTAGAGAGAAAAACACAAACATTATCGACAGGTGAGTTTCAATGTGTTCATTTAGTTTCGGAATTATTTGCAAACACTAGAAATCCACATACATTATTTATTTTTGATGAGCCTTCAAAAGGTTTATCACAAAATATTTTAAATCAATTTATCGATAGTATTAGAGGTATTCTGCAAGATGAATCAGTTTCGATCATTATGATTGAGCATAATCGTTACATGTTAGAAAGCTCTGATTATATAGTTGATTTTGGAAAAAGGCAGAATGAATCTATAGAGCATTTGGATGTTGTCAATCATGAGGATTACTATCGTCAAAAAAGTAATGTGAATAGCACAGAGAAAATACACATCTCTTCAATGCTTAAGCAGAAAAAAGGGGTTCACTATTTAGAAGAAAATCATATTAACTATTTTAAAAATGCCGAAAATATTTATAAGGGCGGTATTTTAAAAAGTTTATCATCAATGGCTAGGTTAATTTATGGTGAATATGAATCTAATACAATCGCACCTGTTATTGCTATTAATCTTGAAAGACATTTATATAGTCAATATAGTTTCTTATATGAGATTGGTGGATTAATTAATCATATTGTAGCTGCTCATCCAATTAATAAAGATACGAGAAGTTTTGATTTCTATTCACAGGACAATCATTGTCCATCTTGTTCTGGACGTCTTCAAATTGAAGTTTTTGATAAAGATATTGCCATTCAAGATAAAAGTGTTCCATTTTGGGATGGGCTATTCGATCCAGAAATCATGAAGGTATTAAAATTTTATCAGCATGAAAAAATAGAATTTCTATTCGAAGAAATAAAAAATGAGCTTGGTCACGATTTGTCAAAGAGCTATAATGATATGTCAGAAGAAGAAAAGCATACGTTTTGGTACGGGTATTTTGAAAAATCATTTTATGATAAAAAAGGAAAGACACGCAGAACATGGGTAGGATTTAATACAATTATTGGTGGATATATTGTTATTTCAAAAGCACCTATTAAAGAAGAAATTAAAAGTTCAAAAAAAATGATGAAATGTCCAATTTGCGAGGGGACGGTTTTAAATCATCATAAACCACTTAAATTTGGTAACGTAGATATTCGTGAAATAATCAATCAGCCTATTAATGAAGTATTGAAAACAGTTGGTGATTTACCGACACTTGTTAAATTGAAATCTATTGTTGGTGGCGATATGGTATTGACAGAAGATGTTTCTTTATTGCCAAGAAAAGCACAAGTTGCATTGAAAATGTTTGAATTAGAACAAGCAAGCTTTTCAAACTATGAAATGGTGTTACAAAATGTTTTACCATTCTGGGGTGAAATAAAAGGAAATATCGAATCCATTAGTGTTAATAATCAAGTAACTGTTTGTGATTTCCCTAATGTTTATGAAACGAGAGAAAACATTATAAATAAGTATTTCACAAATGGTAAATATAAAAAACTTACGTATGTATACGAAGCGTTTGGATACAAAAAAATATTTACCCAAATTAATAAAATTAAAAAAAGTAATCCATGTCCATTTTGTAAAGGTAAGAAAGTGATAACCGAAGATAATCTACATGATGGTGTCTTTAAACTAACAATTCCATGTGTAACTTGTAATGCAAGTGGTATTAATGACGAAGGGTTAAAAGAAGTTGTCGAGGGCGTGGATGTACAAACGTGGTTAACTGGAAAAGTAAGTGATGTTGTGAATGAAAGCGTATTAACAGAAGCTGTTGGGCAAATACCAATTTTTAATCGTATTCGTGAGTTGGATAAACGAGATATGATGGCGGTTTATGAATGTCTTGAGAAAAATAACTAGTGATGGATTGTCAATTGCAGTAGTCATAAAAACAGGAATATAGGTTTTTAATTATATAAATATAACATGTTAAATTGTTATTTAAATCGTTAAAAATAGTTGACCCTCACATAATGTCATTGTTTATGATGAAGTTGAGCTTCAAAGTAGATGTAACTTATAGGAGGAAATCATGTTTAAAATAGGGGATTTTTCGAAACTATCTTCCATTAGTATACGTATGTTGAGACACTACGATAAAGTGGAATTATTACAACCAGTAAAAGTCGATGAGCAGAGTGGATATCGATTTTATTCAGCTGACCAATTAAAAAAGGTAAATCAAATTCAAACATTAAAAGCTATGGGGTTTAATATTGCTACCATCAAAGAAATAATAGAATGCGATAATGTAGATAGCATAAAAGAGCAATTTTTAAATCGTAGTGCTCAAATTAAAGAAGACATGAATAACCTCCAAAAACAATTACGTCTCCTCGAAGACTCAATGAAAACGATGAGAGAGGATGTTGTTGAGATGAATTATCATGTTTCAATAAAAGAAATTCCAGAAAGAACTGTAGCTAGTGTTAGAAAGATTATTCCATCGTATAATTGCGAAGGTGATTTATGGAGTGTATTAATGCAAGAAATTCAAATGAAAAATATTAGTATTGCCCATCCGAGTTATAGTATTGCGGTTTTCCATGATCGTGAATACAAAGAAAATGATGTAGATATAGAAATACAGCTAAGTATTCTAGGTAAGCACGAAAATACAAAAGACGTTACATTTAAAAATATGAAATCAACCAATGTAGCTTCTATAACAGTTAATGGAAGTTATGAACAGATGACAGCTGTAAATGAGGCTGCGGCAAAATGGATTGAGACAGAAGGTTACAAATTAGCAGGCCCGATGTTTAATATTTATCATGTGAGCCCAGCGATGGAATCGGATCCTAATAAGTGGGTTACAGAAGTTTGTTATCCAGTTAAATAATGATAAAGAAAAAAGGCATTAATTATATGCCTTTTTTCTTTGGAAACTTATCCATAAATATCAAGACAAATTACTTCGAGATTCGATTCGTCAACTACTAGCACAATTTTATTTGCAAATGTACAAAATGAGCGGATTGTAATGAATCATCTAAAAACCAACCAGTTGGTACTAAAGTAATGTAATCATCTATTTGGAAATTTCAGCAATGTTTAAATGAGCAACAAAAGCCGCCGTAATAAGGGGCTTTTGTCTTAAATAATTTAATGATATGTGTACCCTCCATCAGGAAACAATACATTACCCGTAGTAAAACTATTTTGCATTAAATATAGAACAGTATGTGCAATTTCATTATTATGGCCAGGCCTTTTTACAAGAGAAAGAGATTTATAAGATTCATAAGCAGCTAGTCTATTTTCGTTTTGTTCATTCTCTCTTTGTATTGTTCCAGGAGAAACAACATTAACTCTAATAGGAGCTAATTCTACAGCTAAAGCTTTCCCTAAACTTTCAATAGCACCATTGCAAGCTCCATAAGCAGGTGCCCCTTTAAGTGGTCTTTGACTAAATGCACCAGACATTAACACAATCGATCCAGAGTTTGAAAGAAAAGGAATTGCATATTTTACGGCATAATATTGAGGCCAAAACTTTCCGATGAAGCTACTTTCAGCAATTTCCTCTGTAGAGGTAATCGGTCCAAGTGTGTAAGAGGCTCCCGGTGTGAATAAATGATCAAAGTTCCCAACTATCTTGAAAAAATTTTGTAATTGCTCTTTATTTTGATTATCCAATATATAAGTTTGAAGATGATTGTTATTTATTACTTCTCGAGCAACTTTTAATTTTTCTTCCGAGCGTCCGGCAATAATAACATGTGCACCTTGTTTAATTGCTTGTGTTGCTGTTGCTAATCCAATACCAGAACTCCCGCCAATAATAACGATACGACTATCTTTTAATGTAGTAATAGACATATTTTAGCCACTCCTTTAATAAAAAAATTAGAATATAACTGCTATGCTTTTATTATTCGCTAAAAGGTAGCAAGTGAAAAGTACGCACTTTGTATGTACATAGTCGCAAATTTCGTACTAATCGCTATACATGCGGATAAGTAATAGGAAAAATTTCTAAATATGGTTTATCCCGCATTAACGGGCAGTAAAACTCCCACCTCAAAGTTAGGAAAATGTAAGGAAGTTAGGTAAGAGATCAATTGCCCGTAAAAGCCCGATTGGTTCAACTAATAATCAGTGTGGGATGAACAAAACCCCCACTGATTAAAGTTTCACTTTATGATATCTGAGGAGAGGTGAGAAAAATGGATTTACAAGAACCGAAGTTAAAAGGAGTAATAGCAACATTACAAATAATCGGTGGGAAATGGAAGCCACTCATTTTATTTATTTTGCTAACAGATGGAACGAAACGTTTTGGTGAATTAAAGAAATTAATACCAGATATATCTCAAGGGACGTTAGCAAAGCAATTACGTGAATTAGAGCAAGATCAACTAATAAAACGCGAAATTTATCAAGAAATACCACCTAAAGTAGAATATAGCTTAACTGAACATGGAAAAACAGTCAGTACTGTTTTGGATAGTATGTGTAGTTGGGGAAGAGGGCATTTAGAATATATAGATAAAGATAAACCATAAAAATGTTATGTAAACTTATTATAGTGTGAAGGGAAGTATTGTTTTAATAATTTGTATTTTATAATATATAATTAAGGAGTGTCGTAGGTTATTATACATATTTAATTTATTTTTACAAAGGGGAAGTAATAAGATGAACGAATTAGAGTATAAAAGCTTCTATGATAAAGTAGGAAGATTAAATGGATGGGATTTTAGCAAAATAAAATGTGAAACTGTAGGAGATACATGGGACTTTTATAGTGAGGTAAAAGAAAGGTGTAAACCATCACATATTTTACTTGATGTTGGTACAGGCGGAGGAGAAAATGTACTTAACATAGCATCATCAGCTAAATTGTTGATTGGAATTGATAATTCTAACGGCATGATTGAAACGGCACATTCTAACTTGAAAAAATCAGGTGTACAAAATGTTGAGTTTCTTCAAATGGGTTCTGAAGCTTTAACATTTCCACATGCACATTTTGATATTACTTCAAGTTGTCATGCCCCATTTCTGGCATCTGAGTTAGCAAAAGTAATGAAAAAGGGTGCCTTTTTCTTAACACAACAAGTAAGTGAGAATGATAAATTAAACCTGAAAGAAGCATTTGGTAGAGGACAATGCTTAGGTGAACGGGATGGTACTTTAAAAGAAAAGTATATGAATGAACTTATTAGTGCAGGATTTGATCTCGTGCAAGTACGTGAATATGATGTTACTGATTATTACAGTAGGTCTGAAGATCTCATTTTCTTATTAAAACATACTCCTATTATTCCTAGATTTGGAGAACAGGAAGAGGATTTTACTATTTTACAAAAGTTCATTGATACGTATAGTTCTGAAAAAGGGATTCGTACTAATTCAAAAAGATTTATGATTATTGCTGTAAAACCTTAATGTATTTTATCGTAAAAGTTGCTTTTCATTTAAGGAAAGGCAGCTTTTTTATATGGAAACAATGCAGGGGAAATTTGAAAAAATAGAAATAAGTAAAGTGTTAATTAAAAACCGAAATATGGAGGATATTTGTTTTGAAACGTTAGTGTACTAGCAATAAAAGAAGCTAACATATTCATACTAAAGTTGTAGTTTCTATATGAAAAATCCATCCTTCCGTTTGATTTTATCTATTTATAAGTGTAATACAATACGAATAGATAATAAGAAATGAGGGGGAATGTAAAGTGATTACACATATATCAGATATAAAACTACAAACGGTTTCCATAGAAGGGGTAAAACAAGTTTATAAGGACATATTATCTTTTCCAATAAAAAAAGAAACAACATCCTTCATTCAATTTGAAGTAACACCTTATACAACAATTAGTTTTCAAGAAGTGTATGAACCAATTGCACCTGCACATTTTGCTTTTGAAATCCCATATTCAAAATTCCATGAAACAGCAAGATGGTTAAAGGACTCTGGATTACTCATTGTAAAATGGCAAAATGGAAATGTAATTGGTGAAGAGAATGGTCTATTCAATTTATACTTTAAAGACGGAGATGGAAATCTACTCGAAATTATCGCACATAGTTATGTTAAAGAGGATGTATTAGTACCACACTCACCTTTAAACATTTTATACGTAAGGGAAATTGGTCTTCCTGTTAAAAGTGTACCTGTTTTTACGGAATGGTTAAAATCAAATCTAAATATGAAAACGATGGAAGATGGGGATATTTTTAACTTTGTTATAGGTGGCACTGCATATATCGTCGCGACTTGGTGGCAGCGACCTTGGATTCCAATCGCGATGAAAGCTCTATCACCGAAAGTATACGTTTCTTTCGGAACACCAGACGTCGCATTTTTACAGCGAATCCAAAATAACTTTAAGAAAAATAGTGTATCATTTGAATGTAAACGTAATGAAGTATCATTTATTGAGCAAGGATATACATTTTCAATTGTGCATACATCAGAGTTTCATTCGGATATTCCTAAACAATTAAACTTACCGCTTTCTATTTAAGGATGGAAAGCGATAAGTTTTTTGTATATTCGTGAAGAAGGTTTTAGCTAGGATTATAGTGAATTTAAAGAGAAGTATAAGGTGTTATTCTAATTTATGTTAAGGGGGGAAATAAAGTGGTTTTAGGTAATCCAATTGCAAAAGGGAATACAGCAGAAATTTATTTAACTGATGATAAGGTTGTAAAATTATTGAAAGATTACCTCCCAGATACAGAGTCTATGAATGAAGCAAAAAAACAAAAATATGCGTATTCATGTGGGTTGCCAGTTCCAAACGTATTTGAAGTGAAAAAGATACAAAATAGACAGGCAATTATTATGGAACATGTAAAAGGGGACAACATTGGTGATCTTCTGCTTAATAATTTAAATGAGGCAGAGCGTTATATCAGCCTTTGTGTTAATGAGCAAAAAAAGATCCATGCTATACATGTGAATACAGATGAAATGGAGTTAATGAGGGGAAGGTTAGAGCGTCAAATTAAATCTGTGCATAAATTGGATGAACGCAAAAAGAAGGATATATTACAAAAATTAGATTTTATTACATTTGATTTTAGGCTATGTCATGGAGATTTTCATCCATTTAATTTGATTTTGAGTAAGGAAGAGAAAGTGAAAGTTATAGATTGGGTAGATGCTAGTTCAGGTGATATTCGCGCAGATGTATTTCGAACATACTTGTTGTACTCACAATCTTCGGTAGAATTAGCTGAGATGTATTTACATATATATTGCAGTCGTACCGGCATATCAAGAGATGAAGTTTTTCAATGGGCTCCTATTATTATTGCAGCTAGATTTTCTGAAAAAGTATCACCGCAAAATGAAGTGTATTTGAGAAGATTATTGAATCAGTATTTATAAGTCATAAAAAAGGTTGTCAGCTAATTAATAAATGCTGTTGTTTAACCAAAGTTTCCTTGCAGTTAAACAACAGCATTCTTAAATATTGATATAGGTATTCTTATTTTCGATCTTCATCCTATAAAGGTTCATAATCCGTACTTGTTCCTCCGTTAATTCTTCTTTATCCCAATACATATGCATTAAGCTATATTCAAAAATCTCCTTTAATTTAATAAATAACGGAAACTTGTCTTTCATCTCTTTTGGTAGCTCATTTTCCTCTTGGTAGCCTTCAAATAGTGCTTTTGTAATAGAATACTCATAGTCAACGATATTCCCATTTCCAGCAAATGAATATTCTATCGCACTATAAATAGGAACGGCTAAATCGAATATGTAAAAATGTTTTTCGCAGTCTTGAAAATCTATCATTGTTAAGTTTGAATTATTTTCGACTAAAATGTTTTCTAACCATAAATCTCCGTGTATTAAGCCGTAATTTGAAGGGGATTTTGGTAGCTCTTTTATGGAAGTTAAAACGTCAGATGCAATTTCTCTTATTGTATTTTCTTCTTTAGGGATATATTTAAGAAAATTATATTCTTCATTTTCATACCAATCGTTTATATGTTTTACTGGTTTAATCTTTTCAAAGCTTTTAGATATACGATGTAATTTTCCAATTTGTTTACCAAGTTTTTTAAATATATTAGAATTCCATTCAGACCTTGGTAAATGTATACCAGGAGCAGCTTTATATAATACAGCAAAAATCTCCTTGTCTAATGTGAATTTTTCTACAAAATTCCCTTGTAATGAAGGGATTATTGGTGGAACACCTAAACCATTTTGATATAAAAAATTTGTATATAAAACTTCCTCTATCTGTTCTTCATATGTTTTGTAGTTTGTAATTCTACTGAAGTATGTACCTTGTTCTGTAAGACATTCATACATCTCATTTGTTATTGGCTTAATGTTAATAAAATTCAACGGATACTGTTCATTTATGAATTGAAGTATTTCTTTTTTTAGCTTGTTCATTGAAACGTCCTTTCCAAACCTTAATTTTTTAACTTGGGAATTAAAAGAATTTTATTTTATAAAATTCGTGTTTAATTTTTGAAATCCTTTAAAATGAAATATGATGTAAATTGACCTTTAATAATTAGTAAGGTGTTGCCAACATACTCATTAACGCTAAATTGAAAAATGAATAGAAGGTATGACAAAATAAGATAGATGAAAAAATATAAAATTAATACTTATATATAGATTATAAAGACTTTAGAGAAAGGCTCATGTTATAAAACACAAGAAATATCAAAAGAAAGAAACGCACTTCTCCTATACTTTTAAATAAGGAGTGAAGGAAATGAATGAACATATACAGCAGATGATTAATTGGATTGAGAGCAATTTAAAAAAGAGATTTTCATTAGATGAATTATCTCGTTACATGGGGTATTCTCCTTATTATTGCTCTTTTAAATTTCATCAAGTAACGGGTTTCAGTATTAGACGTTATATTCTTCTTAGAAGGTTGTATTTATCTACGGAAGATTTAAAGAAAGGTAGGAAGATAATTGAGGTAGCGTTGGATTACGATTACTCTTCCCAAGAGGCTTATAGTAGAGCTTTCAAAAATGTTTTTGGAATGAATCCAAGAGAATACCAACTTAACAAAATGCCTATTCAATCATTTGTTAAACTAAATTTAAATAAAGAAGGGGTGTTTAAAATGAATATTTCTAGAAAAATAGAGGTTGAACAGTTACGAAATAGGAAGAGTGAGCTATTTGATAAAGAGGTACTTAACATATTAAATGGTCAAGTTATGTATGAAGAATTTAAAAACGAAAAGCTAATGGGTGATTCTGATTATGCACCATTTAATGAGGCAATGTGTGTGAACTCGGCTACTACTCAAGTTTTTAATGAAGAGTTTATTAAAACAAGAGCGAAAGGACATAACAGTTCAGTAGAAAGTTATATAAAAAAGGTTATAGATCCGTTAGAAAACCTTTTTACGAAAAAGTATAAATGTATTGTTCTATGGTTTGGTGAAGATATGTTTTGCCAAATGAACCTACTTACCATACTTTCTCACCTTGAACAGTCTGCTTATGAAGGGAAGGTATACTTAAATAGCTTTAGAGAGGATGAATTTAAAGTAAATCAAATTGAACTTGAATTGGGGAATTATTCTTCTATATACAATGAAGTATTAGTAAACCATAAAAAGACCTCTCATAAGGTACCACCTGTAATGTATCAGGCTATAGACTTATTTTTAGAAATGTTAACAGAAGATAATGCAGTAATGAAATTCATCTCTAAAAATAAAGATTTATCAACTCGTGAATTATTAATAAAGTTGTTTTATCTTTTTCCAACAATCGGATATGGAGATACTCAGTACATAGAGCTGATTAATAAAATAAAGAAGAAAGCTACACCAAAAATATAGGTGCAGCTTTCTTCTTATAATTGCTCAAGTAATTCTAATTCTTTTTCTACAAATAGCATTAGTTCTTTAATTGTTTCACCAGAAAAATCAAAACGAATACCGGCTGCATCATACACTTCTTTTATAGATTGCGAGCTTCCTAGTGATAATGCCTTTTTATAATTTTCTAGTGCTTGCTTAGGTTCCTCTTTATATTGTTTATACATTTGTAATGCACCAAGTTGGGCGATTGCATATTCAATATAATAAAATGGTACTTCAAAAATATGGAGTACAGGTAACCAACTCGTTGCTATCCAGTTTTCGTAGCCATCAATATGTATGACGCTAGACTGATAATGTTTTTGAAGTTGTAAGTATTTTTCATTTCTTTCTTCAGAAGTATGACTTGGATTTTCATACAGCCAGTGTTGAAATTGATCGACAATAAGCATAACAGGTAAATATGAAATAACATCTTTAAAGAAGTTAATTTTTGCTTGTTTTAAATCTTTTTTGTCTGTATAGAATGTATCCCAATAATGAAGCGAGAATAACTCCATTGTCATACTGGCTAGCTCAGCTGTTTCAGCTGGAATTTCTATATACTGTCGTAATTTTAATGGTTTTATGAGTTCGTTATGAATACTATGACCCATTTCATGTATAAAAGTGACAATATCATCTTGTGTATAATTTAAGTTCATAAAAATATAAGATAATTGTGAAGCTGGTAAGTACTCACAAAAGCCACCAGCTGCTTTTCCTTTGCGGCTTGTTAAATCAAGACAATTGTGTTTATACATTCGGTTTAAAAGTGCTGAAAATTCAACATCTAGTTTATTAAAGATATGAGTGCTCTTTTCAATTAAATCATTTTCATTTGCAATAGGTTTAAGTACTTTTTGATCTGGAGTTACAGCTGATACATCCCACGGGCGAAGCGTATCCAATTGCAGTTTTTCTTTTTTCTCTAGCAATATTTTATCTTTAAGAGGCACAACATACTTACGTATGGATTCAGCTAGTTCATAGCAATCTTTCGTTGAATAATCAAAACGCTCGTATTTTTTGAACATATAATCGCGATAATTCTCTAGTTGAATATTTTTTGCTTTTTGATGGCGAATTTCAATTAATTGATTTAATATGTTTTGGAGTTCTTTTTCAACAGATAAAAATTGTTCAGAAATAATGGTTTTTGCCTTTTTACGGGTGTCACGATTCGAATCTTGTAAATAGGATTGTAATTCTGTTATCGTTTTTTCTTCTCCGTCCCAAATTCCACTTAATCCTCCAGTGATTTCAAAGTACTCTGTGATTAATTTGTCTTCCTTTATTTCTAATTCGATATTTTCCTCACAAAATAACTTTTGAGCATTTTTTATTTTTGTATCTAATAAACCATATACGTTAGAATCTAATTCCATTCGAAAAGGTGACTCTAAATATTTATTATCCAATAAATTTTGGTACCGCTTTAAAAGTGGCTTTACAAATTGTTGATCATGTTCAAAAGTATCCTTTATTTCTTCATCATCCGTATTACATTGAAAGGCGATGTAATGTGATTTTACTTGTTCTTCGATGTCCCAAATTACTTTTGACTGCTCTTTTAACCAATTTTCAAGGTCTAGTTTTGAAGAAATCATTTTATTTAATAAAGTCGAAAGAGTTTTTTCCAATTGTAGTACATTACTAATATCAATCGTATTTACACGTTGCATTATATATCCCTCACTTTTTATTTATTCATGGAGATATTCTATTTATTAATTGTAATTCCCTTGTTAAGTGGGGAAAATGTGAAATAATGTTAAATTTAATAATTAAAAAAGGTATTTATATGTCAAAGTAAAAATATCGTAAATGAAAATGTGTGGAGGGGTGCTACATGAGAAAGGGAAAGAAGTTACTTGTATTATTATTTCCATTTGCTTTATTATGTGCCTGTGAGAATGACATTGAAGATGCTAAAAGTGAAGATTCTATAGTGATGGATATTGCCACAGCAGCGATAAAGGAGGAATCTTTTTTTAGTGCTGCTATAAGAGATGAAAAAGAAAGGATAGTAGATTTAGAGATTGCTGATAGCGAAGATAGTAACGAAATAAAAAATGATATTAATAAAAGGTTGGCGATACAAGGTGTAATGGCTTATAAAATCAATATAACTCAAAGAAATAGAGAAGTTGTAAAGGCAGAGAGTAGATGGAATCAAGTTTTTGGACATATATTTGATGACGCATTCAGAAAAAACGGATATGAAGGGTTTAGTATTCAGCAAATAAATTATATAAAGAATCAACCTGTTACCATTGATATAAAAACTAAGATTAGCGATGATGAAGTAGGGGCGAGAGAACTTGGACAGAAAATAGAAAAAGAAGTTGAAGGTGTACTTAAAACAGAAGCAGTAAAGAAATGGATTGAAAATGATTCATATGCTATTGGGATTTACGATATAGATGATCGGAAAATTAACTAATTGAGGAATGAATGCTATATGAATAGAAAACCGATGGAATCAAATATAGAATTGCTGGAGGAGGTGTAATATGTATAAGTATTTACATATTTTAAATGACATTGAAAATAAGATTCAAAATGGAGATATAAAAGAAGGAAAGAAATTACCGTCTATACGGTCACTCGTTACGCAATATGAATGTAATAAGGCAACAGTTATACGTGCGCTTCATGAATTAGAAAAGCGTCACATTATATATTCTGTCCCTCAAAGTGGATACTACGTTGTTAAGAAATCTGGGAGTACCATAGAAAATAACGAGATAATTGATTTCGCTTCTTCAGCACCAGATCCAGATGTTTTCCCATATTTAGATTTTCAGCATTGCATTAATAAGGCTATTGATACTTATAAAAATGATTTGTTCGTATACGGAACACCGAAAGGGTTACCATCTTTAATTCCAGTCATTCAAAAACAGTTGGCAAATTATCAAGTGTTCACGAAAGAAGACAATATTTTTATAACATCAGGTGTGCAGCAGGCGCTTGCTATATTAACTTCTATACCATTTCCGAATGGAAATGAAACTGTATTAATTGAACAGCCAACATATCATCTATATATTGATTATCTAGAAATAAATAAAGTTCCTGTAATCGGTATTAAACGTACGAATGAAGGTATCGATTTGAATGAATTGGAGCAAATATTTCAAACTGGAAAAATAAAATTCTTTTATACGATACCGAGATATCATCATCCGCTTGGAACTTCTTATTCTAAAGATGAGAAAGAAAAAATCGCACTATTGGCTAAGAAATACAATGTATTTATAGTGGAAGATGATTATTTAGCAGATTTAGAAACTGATTCAAAAGCAGATCCGTTATATAGCTTGGATAATTATAGTCATATCATATATTTGAAAAGTTATTCGAAGATTATTTTTCCTGGTTTACGGGTTGGAGTTGCAGTCATCCCACCATCCATTGCAAATGCGTTCTATACATACAAAAAGATACTAGATATTGATAGTCCAATGATTTCTCAAGCGGCTTTAGAAATTTATATAAAGAGCGGTATGTTTGAACGTCATAAAAGTAAAATTAATTCTTCCTACTACAATAGATCAATAAAACTAGCAGAAACATTAGAAAAAGTGCAAAATGAAGATCAATCATTATTTACATATAATAGACAAAACACATTTGGAATACACACTTGTTTAGAAATGCAGAAAAACACAGTTACAGAAACACTTATACAAAAATTAGGTGACATGCAAATAAGTGTCGATACTATTGATAAGAATTATATGAGGAATTTTCCTAAAGAAAAACTATTAAAATTAAATGTTTCGAATGTAAAAGAAGATAAGATTGAAGAAGGTATTCGTAAAGTAATTGAGGAAATCAAGCAATTAAGACAGTTTAATTTTCAGTTTAGAAAAGAATAATTTGAATTAGGAGGTTCGTTGTGAGGCGCAAAATCATTCTCTTGTTTGTATGTAGCGCTATAGTGGCAGGTGCAATTGTTGTGATTACATATTATAAAAAAGAGGATCAATGCATAGCAGTTGCTAAGTATTCAAGAGGTATTATCGTAGATCAAAATAACGAACCTATATTTAATGTGAAAATATATGAAGATTCAATTGAAAGTAAGGAACGCAGTATTTCAAATGCACAAGGTGAATTTGAAATACTAGATGGGGTTTGTGGTGAGATTGTTTTACAATTAGTTACTCCTGATAGAGAAATCTATACGAGAAAATATGGTAGGAAGTATATACCAGAAGTAATAAAGCTGAATTATAAAAATAAAAGTGAATAAGATGAAACCATTACAGAGAAAAGTAGCAGTTGTGGCCGGAGCAATTATATATGTAATTGGATAATTATATATTTTTTAAGAGCACTCTTAGCAAAGAGTGCTCTTTTTCATCAATGTAAATATTTACTTATCATCTTTTTAAAGTGATTTTTATCATAATTTACATATTGCATAGCTGTATTTCGTATTGGATCTCCAGCATAAAATCTTTCATACAATTCGTGTCTAGATCCTAAGGGGCTTCCGATGGTATCCCAGGCTAACTTAAATAATTTTGTGCGTTGTTCGGCATCTATATTAGTTCCTTTAAAGTACTTTTTCAATAAATCAGCTATAGGACTCTGGAAGTCATTTGAGCTCGAAGGAAGTTGAATGAACCCACCTGCTCCAATTAATTGTAAAATTTCTATTGCACGGGGATAATATTTGGAACCAAGATTCCTTGCAGTTTCGATATATTTAAAATTCGGCAAATAAGTTTTCGTTTCATTTGTAGTACCTTCAACTTCAGCAGCAATTAAAAGTGCGCGAATTGTTTCGATTTGCATAATTAATTCCCCAAGCTTCTCTTGAACATGCAAATAAGTAGTAGCACCGATCGCTTCAGCAATTTCACAAGCAATTGCAGTTATAAATTCTAGTTTTACTACTAATCGTACAATTGCTTGATGATAAGCTAAACTACTAGAAGCTATATCTGACTTTAATTTCCATAATGCTTCAGGGTTGTTATACAGTAAGACACGTTCCCATGGTACAAATACATTATCAAAGATTAATAGTGCATCCATTTCATCGTACTGTGAGCTAAGAGGGGAATCAACTGTACTTGAGTTTGCATTCGCAAATGGTTCTCTACAAACCATATGTAATCCAGGGGAATTGGCTGCCACAATGAGAAAGTGAGCTAAATCTTTTTGAGTATCAGTCAGTTTTGCTAATGGATAGATTAATAAATCATTTGAATAAGGAGAAGCAGTACCTACCATTTTTGCACCATTTAAATAAATTCCATCAGAAGTTTCCTTCGTAACTCTTAGTAACCCTAAATTTTTTGCATTCAATATTGATTCTGTAGAACGATTTATTTGTGGGTCACGTTGAACTACACTTAAGAACAAGTGATTATCTCTCGCTTTTTCATAATAAGATGTAATTTTATCTGGAAACTGTGCATCGAATTTTTTATAAAAATATCTTGATACGTACCAGCCAGTAAGTCTCGATCTTGCATAATCAGATAATCTACTCATTACACCGTCTGTAGCATAACTCCACGTTTCAAATGCAGTTCTTCTCATTAATAATTCATTATAGGAATTCGGAACTAAAAATGCAGTATGAACAAATTCTTTCGTTTTTGGGCTCACATATCCAATAGAATCTCTTCGTATGGGGTCATCAAACAATGTAAATAAATTAGAAATGGTACTTAATGTACCTGCAAAATGTTTGTCTGTAGTTACATCTACTTTTTGTCCATAGAGCCAAACGTTACGACCATCTTGTAAGCTCTTTATATAGTAATCCTTCAAATTTTGCATATTTCCTCCTTTTAAAGGCTACTCATATATTTGTACATCTTTTAATGGTGGGGAATATACGTGAAATGTTATTGCTGTTGAATCTGTAGCGTTATACATTTTATGCACAGTATCTTTTTTTACTGTGAAAATATTTCCCTCTGTAAACTCTTCAATCCGCTCGCTATTATTTTCGTACGTTATATTTTGTAGCGTACCATTGACTATTAGTATACATCCTACAGATATTCCGTGATCGTGCACAAAAGTCTTTGCTTTGCTGGGGAATTTTAATACTAAAATCTCTACAAATTCAGACTGATAGATAACGTTCCTTCCGTATTCAAGATTAACTGGTGAAGTAATAAAAGGAGATATTTTATGAAGTGAAATATTTAATGATTGAATAGCGTGTATTAAATTGACCGTATCGTAGTTACATAGGTTATTAAACGTTTTTTGTATGTTATGAATCAATTGCATGTAAAACTTCCTCCTAAGCATGTACAGTAAAAGAAAACCTAATCTAATATTATATAGTGAGTATTGAATTACATAATATTGTATTGAAACATTTCCAAAAAGTGACTTCTTTTACTTAGGAAGTTTATTCAATTTGAAAATTGTGGTAATTCGTTCCGTTAAAATGATATGCTTGAACTATATATTTTTTATCCCGTTAAATCCCGACTGGTGAGGGCTGATAATCAGTGAAGGATGAACAAAACCCCCACTGATTAAAGTTTCACTTTATTGGAAAGGTGATGAAATAAATGGCAGTTCTTTTAGTGGAAAATCTATATCAAATGTCTATTGTTTTACTGATTTTATGTTCATTTTGTTTTTATAGATATTTAAAGAAAATAAAAAGGGAAAGAAAGCTTACAGGTTTTGAAATTACGATGTATATCGTGACACAACTTGCGTATTTCATTTGGGCGGCAACAACTTTTCTTAAAATGTTATCAGAATAGTAATTTTAAAGTATTAGACGCTGAACAGAAATGTACAGGAGCATTAAAGGTATAAACTTGGGCAAGGGTAATTTATCATCTATTAGGTAAATAAATTTAGTCGAAATCTAGATGGATAACAATATTACTTATAACATCTTTATAAAAAGAGAGGATATAAATGGAACAATATAAGTTAATTGTAAAAGGGCCTAAACAACTTGAGTGGGAAACAAATGAAATTAAGGACATACAGGACGATGAAATTATCGTTAAAACAATCGCAGGAGCGATAAGCATTGGGGCCGAGTTACCACAGTATAATGGATCCGATGTTACAGATACGAATCCTTTTTATCCAAGAAAAACTGGATATGAAAGTTATGGTGAAGTGATTCAAGTTGGTAATAAAGTAACACATGTAAACGTAGGCGATAAAGTAGTTTCTTTTTATGGACATGAAACGATAGGGATAGTTAAGGGTTATAAAGTAATTCGAGTGCCTAGTTCTATACAACCTAAAGTTGCTTTATTATCTATTCTTTCGTGTGATGCCGCTAAAGGAGTATTGAAACTAAACCCGCGACAGGATGAAAAAGTACTTATAACTGGAATGGGAGTTATTGGTTTACTCGCTTGTTATTTCTTAAAATACTATGTAGGCGTTGAGCACGTGGATGTTGTTGAGCCTAATAAAAATAGAAAAGATTTTGCAAAGAAGTTTGGTGCGAAAAACATATATGATTCAGAAGAGAAAATAATAGAAACATATAATTATGGTTTTGAATGTTCTGCTACAAATAGTGGGTTCCATACTTTGCAAAAAGCTCTTAAAACTAATGGTGAAATATGTATACTGTCTGATGGTAATATAGAAGAACTAACATTAATTGCTAACTTTTATCAGAAAGAATTGCAAATCATTGGATCAAGTGACGGATACGATTATCAAAAGCATGCAGATTGGTTTTTTAAAGAAATAGGAAAAACACCATTTATAGAAGAGATCTTTCAACATGAAATACATTATACTTCACTCATAGAATGCTTTGATGAATTGAGTTTAGGGATAATTAAACCATTAAAAGTATATGTTTCATATGAATAACGAAAAAAATAAGCAAATATTTGTCACATACCTTACAAATGTTTCGTCACATTTATGATTACTAAATGAGGAGGAACATATATGAAAATATTTGTAGCAGGTGCAACTGGTGTAATAGGACGTTCTTTATTGCCAATGTTAATAAAAAATGGGCATACAGTTTTTGCGATGATCCGTAATACTTCGCAAGTAGAAGCAATGAAAAAGATTGGTGCCATACCAGTAATAGCTGATGTATTTAATAGAAAGGCTGTATTTTCTGTATTAGAAGAAACAAATCCCGATGTAGTTATTCATCAATTAACGTCATTGTCTTCATGGAATTTTGAGGATAATGCAAAAATTAGAACAAAAGGCACTCGTAACCTTGTCGATGCCGCTAAAAATGTAGGGGTACAGAAAATAATCGCTCAAAGTATTTCATGGGCGTATGAATCAGGGGATACATTTGCGACTGAAAAAGACTCACTACATATTACTGCTTCTATGCCTCGGCAAGTCACTGTTAATGGCATATTGAAATTAGAAAAAGCTGTTACTGAGTTACCTGAATCGGTTATACTTCGTTACGGCACATTATACGGACCAGGAACATGGTATGCGGAAAACGGATTAATAGCAAATCAAGTTCGTAATAATGAAATTATCGCATCAGACGGGATAAGCTCGTTTATACATGTTGAAGATGCTGCAAGAGCTACTATGCTAGCCCTTAATTGGCCTTCAGGAATCGTAAATATTGTAGATAATTATCCAGCAACTAGTAAAGAATGGTTACCAATATATGCAGCAGCGATAGGGGCACCTCAGCCTAAAGTTCAAGATGGGAAAAATAGTTGGGAAAGAGGAGCTTCCAATAATAAGGCACGTAAAGAGTATGGATGGACACCTTTATTTCCATCATGGTCTGAAGGATTTAACAACTTAATAGGTAAGTAAAACACACCTTTGATGGGAATGATAGTAAAATACACCATTAAAGGATTGGGTAGTTATGAATATAATTTTGGAAAGTATTATATTAACTTTTACTGGAATAATTGTTTTGAAAATGACAGGTAGTACATCTGTGAGCCAAATGACAAGAGCTGAAATCATTATAGTTGTATCAATTGGCCGTATTATTGTAGAACCTGTATTAAGTAGAAAAGTAGTCCCATCTATATTTGCGGCTATCATATTTGCAAGCATATTACTTATCATTCATTTCTTTGAATTGAAATCAAGGAAGGTGGAACAATTTTTAAATGGAAGTAGCATTATAATTGTTGAAAACGGAGAGATTGTAAAAGAGAATTTGATGCAGGCAAAAATGTCGGAACAACAACTTTATATGGAATTAAGAGAAAAAGGGATTCATGACGTAAAGAGTTTACAGCAAGTTACAGCGGAACCGAATGGTCGTATTGGTTATCAATTAATAAAAGAAGCACAACCAATAACTTTAGAAATGTTAGAAAAAGTATTAGATCGGTACAATATAAAAAGATAATTTCTCGTGAGAAAAAGCCAATACTATAACGGAAGTATTGGCTTTTTTATTTTTCTACAAACGTAAGGATTAATAAAATAGGGTGGATTTTAAACCAATCATTATAATAGATATAGGCTTATAATTGTGCTATATTCAATGGACTTATAGTGAATGTGGTAAAAAACTAATTTGGCATAGGTAGACGCAGCGTTAAAATTTATAAGTTTTTAATGTGATACTAAAAATGGATTGAAAATAAGGAGATAGATACATAATGGAATTTTGGGAATCAAGTTTTATCGAAAAACAAACGATGTGGGGATTTGAACCTACAGAATCTGCAATTTTGACAAAAGATTTTTTTCTTGAAAAGAACGTTAAGAATATATTAGTTCCGGGTATTGGATATGGAAGAAATGCAAAGGTTTTTATCGATAATGGTATAAATGTAACAGGTATTGAAATTTCGAAAACAGCGATCGATTTAGCAAGAGAAAACGGACTAGAAGATGTTAGTATGTATCACGGTTCAGTAAACGAAATGCCTTTTGATAATAAACTGTATGATGGGATATTTAGTCATGCACTTCTTCATTTGTTGAATGAACAGGAAAGAGAGAAATTTATTGAAGATTGTTATAATCAGTTAAAACCAGGCGGATATATGGTTTTTACAACTGTTTCTAAAAAAGCTCCCATGTACGGAAAAGGAAAACAGTTGGATAAAGATTATTATGAGATAATGGAAGGTGTAAAAATGTTCTTTTATGATTCTGAATCTATAAAAAAAGATTTTAATCAATATAGATTAGTAAAAGTTTCGGAAATTGATGAACCAAATAAGAACATGGCAAATAAACCTTCAATCAATTTCTTAATGATAAAATGTAAGAAAGAACGATAACTAAAAGTTATTAAGAATGATTAAAGATGTTTATATATTGATTATGCACAAATAAAAAGGACAAGCATATAATATAAATACCTTTTAACTTTAAGTAACCTTAACTTTCGTTAATAGGGTATCTCAAAATCCCCAAAAGAGCACTTGCGGAAACAAGTGCTCTTTTATTTGGAATTTTAAACCATAAATATTGAATAAAATGTTAAACTGAAAAGAGCACTTGTTTTAATTAAGAGTGTAGTATATGAATGGAGTGTTATTGAATGCAAACAAGAAAAGCCTATCTATATGTATTTGACACGATGTCTGATTGGGAATACGGACATTTAATTGCTGAACTTAATACAGGGAGATATTTCAAAAAAGATGTAGCGCCTTTTAAAGTAGTTACAGTTGGAATAAATAGAGAAACGATTATTTCAATGGGGGGCTTGAATATAAAGCCGGATATTTCCCTAGATGAATGTATCCTTGAGAGTAACGATTTATTAATTTTACCTGGAGGGAATACTTGGAGTGAAGAAATACATAAACCTATTTTGAAAACAGTTGGTGAAGCTTTAAAACTTGGTACAATTGTAGCAGCAATTTGCGGTGCAACTATAGGTCTTGCAAATTACGGTTACTTGGATTCTATAAATCACACAAGTAATAGTTTAGAGTATATGAAAATGGTTTGTCCTACTTATAAAGGAGAAAATTTTTATGAAGTGGGACCTGTAGCGTCTAGTAGAAACCTTATTACTGCATCGGGTGTAGCGCCTCTAGAATTTGCCATGGAAGTACTGAAAAAATTAGATGTATTTGCGCCGGATACACTTCATTCATGGTATAAATTGAATGAGACTCATGAAGCAGAATATTTCTTCCAGTTAATGAATTCAATTAATAGCTGAGTAGTATGTCGAAAGAAAATTATATTTTAAATGATGCGAAAACTAATAACAAAATAATTTTATGAAAATAAAAGGTAAGGGTATTCCTATGAATATATGAGGAAATATCCTTACTTTTTATAGTATTATTTCCGAATGACAAATGTAATGGCATTTGTTTTTAATCGAATGTGTCTTTCATTACGAACTATATTATAAGCTAATTCTTTTATTTCAACTTTTACTTCTTTCCATCCTTTATAAATACTTTTTAATAGGCGTATCATTTCTTCAGTTAGGAGATTAATTTCAATTAAAGCCTCTAATTCTTCATTCGTTTTTAAATCAATTTCTTGTATGTTAGAGTTAATAATTAAACAATTAATACCACCGTTTTTTGTACCTCTTTTCATAGATTGGAGCACGTTTTTTAAATCTTCTTCTGATTTAACATGCTCTAAACTTGATACTGCAACGATATAGTCATAAGTATTAGGTCTAATATGATAGTTTTCAATTGCTGCTTGTTCTGTTTTTATAACCTCGAATACGTCATGTTCTTTGCTATAAATTTGTAGCTTTGTTAAAGCGGAATTAAGTAAATCAACACATGTAACAGTTCCGCTAGCATTTTTAATCTTTTGTGCAATTGGAATGCTATTTCTACCGACGCCAGAGCCAAGGTCAAGCACTTGTAATTTGTTTTTCTCTTCAAAGTAGTCCATTAAATCTATAACTGTTTTAACCGGCTTGTGAAGCCAAGATCCAGTTTCAAATAGTTTATATTGTTCATAGCAAAGATCGTGATAGTTCTTTTCTTCTTGTCTTATGTAATCGATACGGTTCATATTGTTTCAGCTCCAATATTTTTATTACAAAATGAATAGGTGGGGCAGCCTTTAACATTTGTTTGAATTCGAAAAATACCACCAGCATGTGGATACTCTTTTAATTCGTCATCCGTCATTCTTGTTCTGGCTGTTGTAACATATAAATCAGTTAAGTTAGGTCCACCAAATGTACATGATGTTACATATAACGCAGGAATTGGAATACTTAATATTTGTTCTCCAGTAGAGGGATTCCATCTAGTTATTTTTGAACCTCCCCAATGTGCAATCCATAAACAACCTTCTTCGTCAATTGTCATACCATCAGGTAGACCATCATTTTCAGAGAAAATGATTACATCACTTGGATTATGAATGTCTCCAGTACGTATATTATATTGATAGCGAACCACTTTTTTAGTAGGTGTATCTATAAAGTAAAGGGATGTATGATCAGGTGACCAAGCGATTCCGTTTGAAGTATTTACATGTGAAACTTTTTTCTCTACACTCAAATTATTATGTAAACAATATAAGGAACCTGCAGCATTCATACCGTATGTATCTGTAGTACCTGCCCAGAAACGACCAGCTGGATCACATTTTCCATCATTAAAACGATTTTCTATTAAATGAGGTTCGGGGTCAAAAATATGTGTCAGTTTTTCTGTATTTAAATTAATAGAATAAAAGCCGTTTTCCATAGCTAAGAGTAATATGTCCTCTAAATATGGAACAACACAGCCAATTTGTTGATTGAGAGCGATTACTCGGTTCGTATTGGTAGTAGGATTATATATGCATAATTTTTTCTCCATAATATCAACCCAATATAAAAGTTGCTTTTTTTCATTCCAACATGGTCCTTCAGCTAAACTTGCTTTAACATTTAAAGCTAAGTCTATATTACTGAACAAGATGTTCACCTCGCGTTATAAGATATTAATATAATTCGATAAGAATAGAGGTAAACCTTTTAGTCAGAGGATATTATGATTTGTGCTCTAGAAAACTAATCTTCTCAAGTGATTAAAAGGTTTATAAACACGGAGGGGAAAATGCATATGATGTTTTATGAGATTGTTTGCTTTTCTTGTAAGAATATATTTCGTGTTTACGAAGGTAGTGAAAAATATAAGCGATTTAAAGAGAAACCAAAAGGGGCATATTGTTGTGATGAGTGTAGCCACAAAATTCAATTAGAAGCGATAAAGAATTTTTTTAGATAATTTTACGATTTCGATTCGGAAAAGTTTGACAATAAAAGTGTTATAAATTATCATATTAAAAAACTAATATTTAAGGCATAGAAGAGAAGAGTAGTTAAGAAAGAATACGTACAGAGAGCTCTGGTAGCTGAGAAAGAGCGGTATACATCTTAATGAAAAAAGACTTGGAGCTGCGCAAGGAACTAATTTATTTAGGGATGGTGCGACGGGTTCTCCCGTTATAGAGATAGGGTATAAGCATATTTTGCCGTACCTGAAGAGGTTAATATGGTGACATATTAACAAACTGAGGTGGTACCGCGAAGCTAACAACTCTCGTCCTCAAGATGAATAATCTTGGGGGTGGGAGTTTTTTTGTTGCATAAAACTGGAAATGAGAAACAAAAAATAATTGAGGTGAGTAATATATGCATTGGGCGTATGAAGTAGCACATGAATTAATTAGGAAACATCCAAATAAAGAAATGTTTGTTTGTGCATCTGGAATTAGTCCGTCAGGTTCTGTTCATATTGGGAACTTTCGTGAAATCGTAACGACTTATTTCGTAGTAAGAGCACTTCAAGATTTAGGGAAAAAGACTCGTTTTATATTTTCGTGGGATGATTATGATAGGTTTAGAAAAGTTCCAAAAAATATTGATCCATCTTTTGCAAAGTATATTGGTATGCCATACTGTGATATTCCAGATCCGTATGGATGTCATAACTCGTATGCGGAGCATTTTGAAAAAGAGTTTGAAAAATCGCTTCAAGCATTTGGAATTGAAGTAGAATTTATTTATCAACATGATGAATATAGAAGCGGAAGATATAACGAAAATATATTAGAGGCCTTGTATAAACGAAAAGAAATATATGATATTTTAATGGGTTTTAAAACTGGAGAGTGTAGTGAAGAAGAGCGAGAGAGCTTTTATCCAGCTACATTATATTGTGAGAGGTGCGGAAAAGATACAACAACTATTACACATTTTAATGAAGTATTAAAAACAGTGCGGTATGAATGTGAATGCGGAAATGAAAAAGAGTTATCCGTATTAAATACAAATAAAATGAAACTAAACTGGAAAATCGATTGGCCGATGAGATGGATGATAGAGGATGTTATTTTTGAACCGGGCGGTAGAGATCATTCATCAGAAACGGGTAGTTATAATGTATCAAAAGAAATTGCAAGGAAAATATTCAATTGTGAAGCGCCTCATTACGTTGCTTACGATTTCATTGGTATTAAAGGGAATCATGAAAAAATGTCTAGTTCTTCAGGGAATAGTATTACACCAAGCGATTTATTGAAAGTGTATATACCAGAAGTAATTCTCTTTATGTTTGCAAAATACAAACCAGGCGCTGCTTTTCATATTGGGTTGGATGAAGATGTGATTCGTAATTATACAGAGTATGAGCGATTGAAAGATAGTTATGAAAATAAAACGCTCAAAAATGAAGATTTATTTGATGCAATTAAAATCTCTAGAGTTGATAGTGAGTTTAAAGAATATCCGAAATTTAATCAAGTAGCAGGAACGTTACCATTATTAAATTTTGATTCAACTATTTTACAGAGGATATTAAAGAAAATAGATAGGAGCTATGCATTAGATGAAATGAGAGCGATAAGTAATCGCGCAGAGTATTGGATAAGAAACTTTCAATCTGAAAAATTAATCGCGGTAAATGAGGAGAAAAATGCAGAGTTTTACTACACATTAGATGAAAGGCAGAAAGAATGGCTAGTAGAAGTTTGTAAAATACTTCGTTCTAATAAAGATTACTCTAACTTAATGGAGCAATTATATGCGATTTGTCATCATGAAAATAAAAAAATAATGAAAGAAAATCAAAAACAATTATTCACTATTATATATAAGCTCATTATGAATCAATCAAATGGTCCTCGTATACCATTATTAATACATGTAGTAGGCATAGAAAAATTTATCACATTATTAGATTTCTAAAACACAGTTAAAAGCAACGCAAGTACCAAAATTTCTAAGTACTTGCGTTGCAAATTTTACTATCGTGAATACATTTTCGGACATTCATCACCACTTGGTTCATAAAAACAATGGCTTTTAAACTGTCCTACAAATGGCTGATTATACCATTCAGGCGGACAAGCTCCAACTGGACGGAAATACCAAAGAGCCCATCGTGCAGGCCAGCGCCATTGACCTTGTAAAACTTTTCGTGCGATTTCTTTTTCTGATTCACGAGCGCGTTGATAAAAATATCCATATTGTACTGCTTCAAATCCGCCGGGGCTTTGATATACAGCGTCTCGTACGGTACGGAGTTGTTTAAAATCTAAGCAATCACAAAATACACGGTTTACTACAACGCATCCAACTAACTCCTCACCTTGGCGACCTTCGCCTTCAGCTTCAGCACGAATTAATCGAGCTAGTAAATCAACATCACTTTCGTTGTATGGAATAAGGGGCATAGTGATACCACCTTTCTGTTATAGTAAAGAGTGTATGTTATAAAACAATCTGCGTGCTTTTTTACTTAAAAATAACATTTAATTTTAAGAGGAGCTTGTATAAAAAAAGCTAATTAGTAATAGTAGATAAATATAAAAGGGAGAGGTATTATGTATCGAATTCATAAAGACCATATCATTTACTTAATGTCACCAGAAAATAAGCCGTGTATGGAAGTAGAAATTGGGAGCAGTCTTGTATTTGAAACATATGATTGCTTTGAAAATCAAATCGATTCTGAAGATGTTGTGTTTCAAGAATTAGATTGGAACCGAATTAATCCAGCGACTGGACCTGTATATGTTAAAGGAGCAGAACCTGGCGATATATTAGTCGTAACGATTGAAAAAATTGAAATTGCAGAGCAGGGCGTTTTAACTACAGGTGCAAACCTTGGTGTAATGGGTGATGAGTTAAATGAAAATACAGTGAAAATTGTCCCAATACATAATGAATATGTTTTGTTTTCAAGTGAACTACAAATCCCGATTAATCCAATGATTGGGGTAATTGGTACTGCACCGAAAGAAGAGAGCATTTCATGTGGCACACCGCATGATCACGGCGGGAATATGGACTGTAAAGAAATTAAAGAAGGAACAATATTACTACTACCAGTTAATGTCCCAGGAGCACTATTAGCATTAGGTGATTTACACGCAGCAATGGGTGATGGTGAAATTGGTGTTAGTGGTGTAGAGGTTGCTGGTGAGGTAACGGTAACAGTTCAAATTATAAAAGGAAAACAATGGCCATTACCAATGGCTATTCAAAAAGAAAAAATGATGACGATTGCTTCAGAGAAATTGTTAGATGATGCAGCAAATCGTGCTGTACGTAATATGGTGACATTTTTACATGAAGAATTAGCAATGTCTAAAGCTGATGCAACGCTTTTATTATCGGCAGCAGGTAATTTAAAAGTTTGCCAAGTTGTGGATCCGCTGAAAACAGCGCGTATGGAACTAGGAATGGATTATGTGGAGAAACTAGGATTTATTTTTAGTAAATTTCATATTAAATAGATAAGGGACGAAAAAGGATACTTTTGTATAAAAGCATCCTTTTTTAATTTACGGATTTTGTGAAAAGAGGTAGTATTTATTCTATATAAGTATATTTGAGATTGCGGATTAAAAAGGAGTTCAATAATGGTCAAAATTATGATTGTAGAAGACGATATGAAAATTGCAGAACTATTATCGACACATGTTGCGAAATATGGTTATCAAGGAGTTATTGTATCGGACTTTCAAAATGTATTAAACATTTTTTTAGAAGAACAACCAGAGTTAGTTTTATTAGATATTAATTTACCGAGTTTTGATGGGTACTTTTGGTGTCGTCAAATTCGCGGAGTTTCAACATGTCCGATACTATTCATTTCGGCCCGTGAAGGCACGATGGATCAAGTTATGGCGTTAGAAAACGGTGGCGATGATTTTATTCCGAAGCCTTTTCATTATGAAGTTGTAGTGGCGAAAATTCGTAGTCATTTAAGACGTGCATATGGAGATTATGCACCGAAACTAGAAGAGCGAATGATTGAGCAACATGGCCTTTGTTTATATCCTGAAAGACTTGTATTGAAACTTAGAAATGACGAGATTGATATAACGAGAAACGAAGCTATTTTATTAGAGACATTAATGAAAAATTATCCGCGTGTTGTGAGTAGAGAAGTGTTACTTAATAAATTATGGGATAGTGAATCTTATGTTGATGATAATACATTAAGTGTAAATACAACACGTGTGCGTAAAAAGTTACAAATGTTGCATATAGAAGGTGCGATTGAAACAATTCGTAGTGTTGGATATAGATTTCATATTACTTGGGATAATGGTATAGAAAAATGATAAGGTTGTTTATACGTGATCATATACCACTTATTTGCTTTACCATAATTCAACTACTAGCTATATTTCTCGTATATTGGTTTGATGGGCATAATCATATTACAACGGCGTTATATGCAATGTTTCTAGGTGTTTTCTTTATGGGAAGTTATTTAATGTTTCGTTATTTTACACATCGTTCTTTTTATGAGCGCTTAGCAAACCCCATGCAATCTTTGGATGAATCTGTTCAAAAATCTGATTTTGCAGCTGTATCGGCTGCTCTTCAAGAATTACTTGAGGTGCAATATAGACATTATCAAAATCAGCTGCAAATGCAAGAGAGAAAAAATAATGACCATTTAACCTTTATGAATCAGTGGATCCATCAAATGAAAACACCTTTATCTGTAATAGAATTAATTACACAGGATGAAGTAGATTCACGTTTTGAAAGTATAAATGAGGAAACTGATCGATTAAAAAAGGGATTAGAAATGGCTCTGTATGTCGCACGTTTAGAAGCGTTTACACAAGACTTTTATGTAGAAAGGGTACAACTACATAAAATAGTGAATGATTCGGTACATGAACATAAACGATTCTTTATCCGGAATTTTGTATATCCAGAGCTTGAAATTGATAAGGATATTACTGTAGAAAGTGATGTGAAATGGTTACAATTTTTAATCGGACAAATACTATCGAATGCGATTAAGTATTCATCAGGTAGTAGAGAAAAGATTAAAGTGAAAGCTTGTAAGGAAGGTAATACAGTTGTGCTTGAAATTATCGATAATGGTGTAGGAATACCAAAGCAAGATTTACCAAGAGTCTTTAAACCTTTCTTTACAGGAGAAAATGGTAGAGATTTTAAAGAATCAACAGGGATGGGACTATATCTTGTATATGAAATTACGAAACAATTAGGACATAGTGTAGAAATCAATTCAGAGGTTAGTAAAGGTACAGTTGTACGAATTAAATTTTTTAATGTGTAGATAAGTGATCTAGGCTAAAAAACTTTGGAGATAGGTTTTTTAGCCTTATTTTATAGCAATTATATGAAATAGTAAAAGGTCATCTTAGTATGTATAATGACACGTTAATAAATACGGTTGTTAAATTAGAAGGATTTAATAATAAATTGATAAATAGATTTTGTAAGAAAAAAGCTATCCCTTTGAAAGAGGTAGCTTTATGTATCCATCCTTTGAATAAGTGTATTAACATGAATAAGTATAATGTTCAAATTCGTGATATTTTTTGTGGATTATAATAGAATTAGTCTTTTATTTTTTCATGATACAGTATTGTAATTAAACAAACAAACTTAATAATTTATATCCAATTAATCCTAAAATAGTAATAGGAACCATCATTAAGAAAGAAGAAATTCGATTAGCATTAGAGCGTTCTAATACAAGAATCAAGATAATCCCGACTATGACTTCGGTATATCCAACAGGTAACATGTGACTATAGTGTTCAAAATTTAAAAGAATGTGAAGTCCATCCGTTACAAAAACTCCACTTAAAAGTGCGCTTCCGAATTTATGAAGTGGATTTGTAGTATCTTTCCATAGAAAACCTGCAATTCCAAAGATAGTTCCTCCTATACATGCACATACAATCCATACAGATATAAAATAAATAGAGTGAGCTACATTTTTAATAACTATTGCATAACCATAGTAGCCTAATACCATACCGAGTAGTGCAAGGATACCAGAAAGTATAGCTGAACGCTTAGAATAACTAAAGCTAGCCACAAAAAAGGATGGAACTAACCAAACGCTTCCTAGATTAGCTAATGAATTCCAGTGTCCAGGAAGTATACTTTGCCCCAATTTAGTTAGTATACCAACAATAATCCCTACTATAATCGGGATGAGAAAAATCCTTAAAAACATATTTAACTTTGTGATTTTTAATGTCCTGTCCATAAATTCAATCCTTACATTATTATTTTCTGTAAAGATATAATAGCTTATCACAAGGGAATAATCAATAAAAATTTATCGAAAAACAATAAGTGGTTATTGGGTAACGAATAACATTTTGTTTTTATATAAAATTTATATAAGAGAGAGTGCTTAGAAGTTTACTACTGGGGAAATCTAAAGGACGTATTACAATCAATGTAATTTGTGCTTGTTCAATATGAAGCTAAGAAATGATAAATAAGCCTAAAAGAAAGCAATCTTTTTAACAGCACAAATAATTGCATTTACTCATACAGTACTAGTATGGTACAATATGGTTATTAATGACGGAAAGGAATGATGGGTGGACGATGATTAACTAATCTTATTTTTAAATGTTGAAATGAAATAAATTTCAATTTATAAAAATTAGGATTAGTCTGCCCAATTCCAAACAACGGTATTGCTATTTGATTTGCGTAATAGCTTATTTGGGTATAAATAATGTAACGACTAATCCTGCCAAAATTACTTTGGGAGGATTTTTTTGTTCTCCCTTAATGAAAGGGATCGGTAATATGAAAGAAATTTTAAAATTAAATGATGTTTACGTTGAAATAATGGAAAATACTTTGTTAGAAAAAATGAATGTAGCAGTGAAACAAGGGGATGTTATCGGATTAATTGGTAAAAATGGTGCTGGTAAATCAACGTTACTTCAATTAATAAATGGAAAGATTGAGCCTTCAAAAGGGATTGTTGAATGGCAGCAAATGAATATGACAACCGCATATGTTGAGCAAGAAATAGAATCTTTTATTAGTAATGATGTGATTTCGCAAGAAGCAGAACTTCTTGCGAAATGGGGCGTGCCAACGAACGATTTTCATACTTTAAGTGGTGGTGAAAAGCTGAAAATTCGATTAGCAAAAGGATTTGCCGAAAATCCTAATGTCTTAATATTAGACGAACCGACAAATCATTTAGATGAGATCAGTACGGGATTTCTCATTAAACAAATAAAAAAGATGAAAGGTACTGTTATTGTTGTATCGCATGACCGATATTTTTTAGATGTTGTCGCAACAAAAATATGGTCAATTGAGGACAAAAAATTAATTGAGCATAGTGGTAATTATACGAGCTACATGAAAGTACGTGAGCAAAGAAGGAAGTCGCAGCAGCGTGAATATGAAAAGCAGCAAAAAAAGATAGAACAAGTAGAAACACATATAAAAGAATTGAGTTCATGGTCACAAAAGGCACACGCGCAGTCTACAAAACAAGAAGGTGTGAAAGAATTCTATCGTGTAAAAGCGAAGCGAATGGATGCACAAGTGAAGTCAAAACGAAAACGACTCGAAAAAGAGCTGGAGAAAACGAAAGTAGAACGTGTGAAAGAAGAATATTCAGTTGAGTTTTCTATTCAAGCGAACAAAAAAGTAGGAAAACGCTTTTTAGAAGTGAAGCAATTAAAAAAAGACTTTCATGGGAAAGCATTATTTGAAAACGTTAATTTTACAATTCAGCACGGTGAGAAAGTTGCGATTGTTGGACCAAACGGTAGTGGAAAAACAACATTACTGAAGATGATTATGGGAACGGAAACTGCTGAAGGAGAAATATGGATTTCACCATCTGCAAACATAGGCTATTTAACACAAGAAGTTTTTGATTTACCGCTTGATAGAACACCGGAAAATTTATTTTTTAAAGAGACGTTTGAAGAAAGAGGAAAAGTCCAAAATTTAATGAAACATTTAGGATTCCAAGCGTCTCAATGGAAAGAGCCGATTGAGCATATGAGTATGGGAGAAAGAGTAAAATGTAAGCTAATGGCTTATATTTTAGATGAAAAAGATGTACTCATTTTAGACGAACCGACGAATCACTTGGATCTACCTTCACGTGAACAACTTGAAAATACATTAGCTGAGTATAACGGAACATTAGTAATTGTATCTCACGATCGATATTTTCTGGAGAAAACAACTAACACAAAACTCGTGTTTTCAAACAATACGATACAAAAGCAGCTAGAAGAACCTACTAAAACAAGAGATGATATTGAAGAGCTACGTTTAAAGTTAGAAACAGAGAGACAAGAAGTATTAGGAAAATTAAGCTTTTTAACTTCTAACGACAAAGAATATAAAGAACTTGATGAACGATTTATAGAACTTACGAAGCAGATTAAGGCGCTATAACGTAAGTAAGGGGGATTAATATGGGAGAAGAGAGTTTGACTAAGTTATTTAGAATAGATTGTGGAGATATATACTTGCAAGAGTTTATGGTCAAAGATGCAGAGAGTATTTATAAAATAGCAAATCAACCGGAAATAGAAAAGTTTTTACCAGACTGGAAATCAACAAAAGAACAAAGGATGAATTGGATTGCAAATTATGAAATACCAGCAAATAAAGTATTTCTTGAGGCAGTGAAAACTACGAATAACATAGATAATCGTATGTTAAAGCTAGGAATATTTAAGAAAGCTACAAATGAATGCATTGGATGGTGCTGCACAGGCATGAAAGAAGAACTCCCTTCACCAAACAGAGAGATAATGTATGCTATCTCAAATGAACATCAAAATCATGGCTATGCTACAAAAGCGACTAAAGGTTTAATTGACTATTTGTTTAAAGAAACAAATTTAATGATCCTCAACGCAATTGCTTTAATTAACAATGCACCATCAAATAAAGTTATTAAAAAATGCGGGTTTACTTATTTGAGTGAACAGAAGATAGAAAATCAACTATATAATCATTATGTATTGAGTAAATCTGAATGGATAAAAAATATTTCTCTGTAAAAGGAATTAAAACGAAATCATAAAAAAGCTTAGAGCTAAAACTCTAAGCTTTTTTATATTCATTTTATCCCGCATTACCGGGCAGTAAAACCCCCACTGATTAAAGTTTCACTTTATACTTGCTGACATAAGAAAGGTACAATTGTAATGACTTCTTGAAGGAATTGCTTTTCAACAAAATAGGGAAATCAAGCTGTACATGGGATATCCAGTTGAAAATCATTTATGAAAAGGTGATTGGAATATTTTGTCGAATTTATGTATCAATGATAATACAAATTTCTTACTCAAATCATTCTACAAATCAATTACTTAAAAAATGGAAGGGAAAAGAAAAGTGGGCGGTATAAAGAAGCATTTAGTCTTAGTCAACAAAAATTGCTGGTAAGTCTATTAAAGAGCTACATATAAAACTTACGGTTGAGTGCTAGTAGGTAGATTAAATCTATAAGCCAGGAATTAGTTTAAATGAGGGAGGGGAACACATATTATAATTTGGTTTCGTCACTTGCCACAAATAAGTATGGATTTTTCAGAATGGACTCCTTTTATACAGAATAATTGGTACCGAAAACATTATATGAAGTTTGTATATTTACTTCAGATAATCATTTTTATAATACCTTATTTTTTTGAAACAGGTTTCACTCATATTAATATATTTTATCTTATCATAATAGGTATCTTAGTCTTCATCATTCACGAATGTCTACACATTTTAGTAATAAGTAAAAAAGGGGATATTAGCTTAACATTTAGTAAAAGATTTTTTTGGTTAAATACAAATGCAGTCTTACCCAAAACGAGATTTTGGGTCTTTATGAGCTTGCCTATAATTGTATTATCAGTAGTTCCTGCCATGATATCGTTCTTTGTATCAGGAAATATTAAATCAATTTTATTATTTATATGTTGGATAAACGCATTCATTTCCGCCTCAGATATTTACAATTCGTTTTTGATTGCAATGAAACCGAAGCACTCATTTTTTTGCAGAGGTTATTATAAAGTGAAATAGTATTTAATGGGTAACTCAAATATGCTTCAACTACATACAATAGTTAAAATATAATATTTGAAAGTAAAAAGACCGATAAAAAATCGGTCTTTTCTTATTAATAAAATAAAGATTAGAAAATAGCATTGTAATTCTAACCAATATGCAAATATTATAAGATAGATATGCTTTGTTTATAGATTTGAAAATAGGTTTGTTATCAGTTTTTTTAGAAATCTTACAAGCGTGTAAGATAAATGAAAGGTGAATCAATATGAGCTGTAAGACAATTCATTTACACTCTATAGTGAGCAGTGGAAATGAAGGGAGAATATAAATGGAAATTTTGCAGGCAAATAGTATTAGTAAAGTATATAAAGGGAAAGTACCTTATAAAGCATTAGTAGATATTGATTTATCAATTCAAGAAGGTGAATTTGTAGGAATTATGGGCCCGTCAGGTAGTGGGAAAACAACGTTATTAAATATGGTATCTACTATTGATTCTCCATCATCGGGAGAAATATTTATTAATGGTACAAATCCTTTTCAATTATCATCAGAAGAATTAGCGTTATTCCGCAGAAAACAATTAGGATTTGTATTTCAATCATTTAATCTTCTTAGCACACTTACTGTAAAAGAAAACATCGTATTGCCGATGACTTTAGATGGTGTTTCCGTCCAAGAAATGAATAAACGAGTAGAAGAGATTGCAAAGAAGTTAAACATTACTGATATATTGAGTAAAAGAACGTTTGAAATATCAGGGGGACAAGCTCAAAGAACAGCAATCGCTCGTGCGATCGTTCATAAGCCGCAATTATTACTTGCAGATGAACCAACAGGGAACTTGGACTCTAAATCTTCAAATGATGTAATGGAGATGCTTGATACTCTAAATAAAGAAGAAAAAGCAACGATGATGTTAGTTACACATGATCCGTATGCAGCGAGCTTTTGCAGCCGAGTAATCTTTATTAAAGATGGTCAACTATATAACGAAATTTATTGTGGTGAAAGTAGGCAAACTTTTTATCAAAAGATTATGGATGTCCTTTCTTTGTTAGGAGGAAAAAGGCATGACTTTTCGTCAGTTCGCATTTAATAATATTTTTCGCAATAAGCGTACATATGCTGCCCATTTTTTAAGTAGTGCATTTTCTATTATGATTTTCTTTACGTATGCTCTTTTATTATTTCATCCTGATTTACAAGGTGAGTTGAAATCGACAAGTGCAACAATAAGTGCATTTGGTACATTGGGATTTTCAGTTTCGCAAGGATTGATTTTTGTATTTTCATTTTTCTTTATTTTATATTCAGTTAGTTCGTTTTTAAAGACGCGTAAGAAAGAATTTGGCATTTTAATGATGCAAGGTATGTCAATGAGACAGCTTAAGAAATTATTATTAATTGAAAATATGTTGATTGGACTTGGTTCAATTTGTATAGGGATTTTCATTGGACTCATATTTTCTAAACTAGTCTTATTGATAAGTGCAAGTGTATTAATGATTAATAATGGTTTACCTTTTTATATACCAGTCCGAGCTGTATTATTAACAGTTATTACATTTCTTTTCTTGTTTTTAATTGTTTCATTATTTACATTTAAAATGATAAAAGTAACGGAACTTGTGGAACTTATTCGAGCAGAGGAAAAGCCAAAACCTGAACCGAAATCTTCAGTTTTATTATCGATACTTTCTTTAATTAGTATAGGGTATGGATATTTTTCAGTATTTCGCTTTATACCAAGTACCAATTTTATTACGCTTGGAATAGGTGTGCTTCTAGTAATTATAGGAACGTACTTTTTATATACTCAGTGTAGCGTTTATATATTGCACCTTGCTAAAAGGAGAGAATCTTTCTTTTTAAAGAGAACAAATATATTAACATTTTCAGAATTAATTTACCGTATGAAAGATAATGCAACGATGTTTTTTATAGTATCTATTGTTTCAGCAGTTGCATTTACAGCAATTGGTACAACAGCCGCAATTGGAAATAGGGATTTGGTAAGGATGACAAATCCGTATACATTTTTGTATGGAAGTTTGGAAAATGACAAAGTATTGAATAAAAATCTTTCTATTATAAAAAAACACCTTTCTGATGCTAATATTCCGTATCGAATGGCTTCATCTTCATATATATACACAGAAAATAGCGTAAATGTAATGAAGTTAAGTGAATACAACGATCTTGCTAAAGCACTAGGCTATCAACAAGAAACCATTGAAAAAGAAGATGAAATTTTATTAATCCCTGGAGTTGTATCACAAAAACAAGAATTTAAAAATGGCGAGTATAAAAAGGATATAGAAGTCATTCAAGGTGATTGGACAAAGACATTTCATGTGAAAAAAGCTGTAGCAAATTTAGTTTTACCACATGATTCTAGAACTATTTATATCGCTGTTCAAGATCAAGTATATGATGGAATGCCTCTTACTAGTGACCCAGTTAATGAAGAAATTTCATATCGTACTTACGGATTTGTTGTAGATGATTGGATAAAAACGAAAGAGATTTCCAATCAATTAAAGAGTATATTTGATAAAGATCTTAGGGACAGAGATTTCTACTTTGAAGCTTTAACATTAAACTTGTTGGAAGCAAAGCAAAAGAATGGTTTATTACTTATGGTAAGTATTTTAGTCGGAATCGTCTTCTTTACATTCGCCGCTAGTTTTATTTATTTCCGATTATATACAGATTTAGATCGCGATCAACAGCAATATAAAATGATTTCGAAAATGGGATTAAGTAAAGGTGAGTTGAAAAAGGTTGTAACGAGGCAGTTATTATTAATGTTCTTTTTACCAATTGTCGTTGCAGTGATTCATACTGTAGTCGCTTATATGGCATTACAACAATTAGTCGACTTTTCTATCATAAATAGCTCTATCGCCATTTTAATTTCATTTATATGTATACAAGTTTTATACTTCTTTATCACTCGTTGGCGTTACCTACAAAAGCTTTATAAAACTATGGAACAGTAGAGAACATCAGCAAGTAACATTGCAGAAAAGCATGTAAAAAAACAATATGAGTTATGAAAGGAATTGTAATGAAAAAAACATTATCAATTTTCATATTATGTATATTAATTTTAATTAGTTTAAGTGCATGTGCTAAAAGTGAAGAATTATTTCCAGCTAACGGTGTATTAATCATTGGAGATGAGAATCATACTGGAGCAATTATGAATCGTTATAAGGAAAATACGAAAGAACATGAAATTTTCCCAGTGAAAACAGGGGAATTTGAAAAAGGAAAGGTATTAATATTAAATGAATCTACTGCACAAGCGATGATTAAAGCAAAGATTTTTCGTAAACGTGACCAAGGAGCCCTTTCCAAACTGGTAGATACGTTACCTAATTTTCCAAAAGAAAGCTCACTACTATATATAAATGAAGAAGAAAAGAATATTAAAAGTATTAAAATAGAAGGAAAAGAGATACCAGTTGCATATGATAGTGATGCTTGGCTTGGCAATAAACGTGACTATGGAGCACTATGGTATATCATTGTGGCGAAAAATAGTGTGTATAAAGAAATAAAAGCGAATGAAACGAATATGCAACTTCTACATTTAAAAAAGTCGTTAGGTGATGAAAAACCTAAAATGTCGACAGATAATACATTAATTAATGAAAAAGTAAAAGTAAGAAAGCTAATTGAAGGTTTTAAAGAGAAAGTATCAGTTCAGTTTGTAACGATCGGAGAAAAATCTTAAAAAAGAGTTCGAGGTTGATAGATAGTTTATCAGCTTCGAACTCTTTTTAGTTTATAGACAAATCAATTATTATGCTTTACATTACTTCATTTAATCGAGTCTCGCTTGTTTCCTCAATCGCATTTGAATTTTGAACTGAATTATTTTGGGCTTCTTTTTCTTTACGAGCCTTTTGTAGCATTTCAAGGATGATCCATAAAGGAACACCTTTATCCTTTAACATCTTCCATAAATCTAATTCATTAAATTTATGCTCAGGCTGTTTCATTTCTTTTTCAGATGAACGAATATCAAACTTGATAGGTTCATTTACTTTCTTACTTTCAAGTTTAGTAGAAGAGATAGTATTATGCTCAAGAGTAGATGGAGTTATTTTAGTAGGTTGAGATAATGTATGAATATTTGATCCGATTTGCATGTTTTTTCCTCCTTTTTGAAGCAATGAGATTAGTTTTCTTATGGTTTTTAAATCTTTTTAACATGAGGAAACTATATCTAATTATAAATCTAAATAAATAGATTTACAAGTTATATTGTAAAAAGTAAATATTTACTTGAATTAATATTTATCAACATTTGTATATGTTTTCTATATATACAACGTATATAAAATACTTTACATTATGTTTAAGTTGTTAAATTATTCTGTTAATTTTTGAAAAGAAAAATGTAAACGTTTTATTAGGGGGAGAAAGTATGGGGAAGTTATTTTTAAAAATATGTTTTTTCGCATTAGTGACCGTATGTTCATTCGCAGCGAAAATATCATACGCTGAAGAGAGGCAACAAAATAATTATCCTATCATATTGGTGAATGGATTTGCTGGATGGGGTAGAGAAGAAATGCTTGGCGTAAAATATTGGGGTGGTGTTCATGATATACAGGAAGATTTGAAACGCAATGGTTATACGGTACATACCGCAGCTGTTGGACCTGTTTCTAGTAACTGGGATCGTGCATGTGAATTGTATGCACAAATTAGCGGTGGGACAGTAGACTATGGTGCAGTACATGCTGAGAAACATGGACATAATCGTTTTGGCAGAACTTATAGTGGTTTTGCGCCGAATTGGAGTGAAACAAATAAAATTCATTTAGTTGGACATAGCATGGGTGGACAAACGATTAGAACATTAGTACAGCTATTAAAAGAAGGTAGTTTTGAAGAAAAGAATTATGTGAAAAATCACCCAGACACCAAAATATCACCACTATTTGAAGGCGGAAAATCATACGTTCATAGTGTTACAACATTAGCAACCCCTCACAACGGTACAACACTTGCGGATGGTAGTCTTCTACTGCCGTTCGTTAAAGATTTACTCATTACAGCTGCAAGCTTTGGAGGAAACAATAATTTATCATTATATGATTTTAAATTGGATCAATGGGGTATAAAGAAGAATACTGGAGAGTCCTTTTTCCAATATAGTAATCGTATTCTAAATAGTTCACTTTGGAAAAATACAAAAGATATAAGTCAATGGGATTTAAGTACAGATGGTGCAAAGGAGTTAAATAATTGGGTAAAGACGCAACCAGATGTGTATTATTTATCCTATAGTGGACATGCATCACAAGCAGCACCTATAACAGGTTTACATTTGCCTCATATAACGATGAATAAAGTGTTAATGGGAAATGCATTTTTCTTAGGTTCTTATGCGAGATATGAAGAAAACCGTCCGCTAGTTGATACTTCTTGGTGGCAAAATGATGGTGTAGTAAATACAAATTCTATGATTGCACCATCTTCTAATGTTACTGTAAATAATAATGAGTCATTACAGATTGGAAAATGGAATCATATCGAAACGAAAGCGAATTGGGATCATCTCGACATGGTAGGGTTAAGTGTTTCAGACTCGTTAGGTTTTTCTAGCATTCAAGAGTTTTATAGAACAATTGCTGAAAAGCTATCACGTTTACCGAAATAGGTAATAATAAAGCGCTCTCGATGGAATTCGAGAGCGCTTTATATTATATTGAAAGAGGGATTTGATAGAAAAATATGGGGGGATATTATGAAAATTCAAGTTATATTATCAGGATACGGAACAGTAGGCAGAGAGTTTATAAAATTATTAAATGAAAAATATTCATATATATATGAAACATATGGGATTCAATTAGTTGTAAGCGGAGTATTAGGGAGAAATATTGCAATACATAATGAAGACGGCTTATCACTTCATCATTTATTGATGTATGGTGGCGGTACCGCTGCAATTGAAAAATATTTAGAGTATCATCCGAAGGAACGTGCAACAACTAGCATAAGTGGTACTGTATTGGTAGAATCAACGGTTACAAATCTTAAAGATGGAAATCCAGGGAAACAATATATGAAACAAGCGATTGAGAAACAGATGGATATAGTAGCAATTTCTAAAGGTGCGCTCGTTACAAACTGGAGAGAAATAAATGAAGCAGCAAGAGGCGCAAATGTACGAATTCGATATAGCGGTGCAACAGCCGCTGCACTACCGACACTAGATATTGGACAATTTAGTTTAGCCGGTTGCAGTATTGATAAAATAGAAGGAATATTAAATGGAACAACTAATTATATTCTTACGAAAATGTATGAGGAAGATATGACATTTGAAGAAGCGCTGAAAGAAGCACAAAATAAAGGGATTGCTGAGACAAACCCTATATTAGATATAAGTGGTTCAGATAGTGCGTGTAAATTGTTACTTTTGACTAACAGCTTAATGGAAACAGAGAAAACACTTACTGATATACATATAAAAGGAATCGAGCACGTTACAAAACAGCAAATACAAAATGCTAAGAAACAACATAAAATTATTAAATTAATAGCATCAATATATAAGGATGAGGGTGGCAATGTGAATTTAAATGTTGAACCGTGCGAAATAGAAAAAGATCATCCGTTAGCAAAAGTAAATGGGACCGAAAAAGGAATTACGTTCTTTACAGATACGATGGGGCAAGTTACTACAATTGGCGGGGCTTCTAATCCACGAGGCGCAGCAGCTGCAGCTTTAAAAGATGTAATTAACTTATATCGAAAAGATTTGTAAGACCGTACCGCCCTTTATAAAAAATACATATATCGTGGACCTTTTGAGAATGAAATAAATATGCAAAAATGATTGCAGGGGGTAAGGAATTGTTTAAGGATTTTAAAGTTGTTAAAGATCGTCCCGTTTATATTCAATTAAAAGACTATTTGAAAAAGATGATTATGAAAGGGCATTTGCTCGGGGATCAAAAAATCCCATCAACAAGGGAACTAAGTGAATTACTAAGTGTGAGTAGAAACACTGTACTCGCTGCTTATGCAGATTTAGAGCAAGAAGGACTCATTTATGCAGTTAAAGGAAAAGGGAACTTTGTTGCGAAGGTGGATATATCTAACACTTCGTCTGTTGAAATAGATTGGAAAAATAAACTTAATACAGTGACCGCATTAGCGGATGAATTAGATTTAATGAAACATGGTGTTCGTTGGGAAAAGGGAATGATTGTTTTTAATAGTATAGCCCCGGATGAGAAGCTATTTGATGTTGAAAATTTCAAAAGAGCTTTTCTTACTCGTATGTCCATTGAAGGGGACATCGTATTGAACTACGGATATGCAAAGGGATATAGACCGTTAATGAATTATTTACTTCATTACATGGAAATGAAAGGTGTAGACATTTCGAATAAAGATATTCTAATTACAAATGGATTTACAGAAGGATTGGATATTGTAATCTCTTCTTTATCAAAAAAATCCGGTCGTGTCATTTGTGAGAATCCAACTCACCACGCTGCGCTAAAGTTGTTCCGCTTACATGGACTTGAAGTTCATGGGATTGATATGGGTGAGGATGGTATTGATACGAATGAAGTTGAAAAAAGCTTGTGTGAAAAAGATTTTGATTTTGCTTATTTAATTCCTTCTTATCATAATCCAACCGGTATCGTTACGAGTTCAGAGAAAAGAACGGAATTGATGAGGTTATTCTCAAAATACAAAGTTCCTATTATAGAGGACGGATTTAATGAAGAATTACGTTATTCAGGTTCACATTTAGCTCCATTATTAACTTTTGCTGGAGCTGGCAATAATGTGATTTATATTAGTAGCTTTTCAAAGGTACTTTTCCCTGGTTTACGTGTAGGCTGGATTATTGCAGATAAAGAGCTGATTCATTATTTAGAAAGCGTAAAAAGAGCAAGAACGATTCACACATCTACGCTAGATCAAGCTGTTCTGTTTCAATATTTACATGAGGGATATTTTGAAAAATATTTAAAAAAGGCAAGATCTGTTTATAAGAAAAAATATGAGTTAGCTGTCGGGGCATGTAACCAGTACATTCCTTTTAAAAGAATGACTGGAGATGGTGGACTTCATTTATTTATAGAGCTAGAAGAGCATATGAATGCCCGCACACTTTTACAAAAGTGTTATGAGAAAGGCGTTACGTTTTCACCTGGAGATGTTTTTTACTCTGATGGAGAAGGAGCAAACACTTTCCGATTAGGGTTTTCGCGCTTGAAAGAAGAAGAAATAGTTCGGGGAATTAAAATAATTGGTGATACATTAAAAAATGAAATTTGGAGTTGAGAAAATGAAAATCGGTGTTATTATGGGCGGGGTATCGTCTGAAAAACAAGTTTCAATTATGACGGGGAATGAAATGATTGCTCATTTAGATAAAAATAAGTATGAAATAGTTCCAATTACATTAAACGAAAAAATGGATTTAATTGAAAAAGCGAAAGACATTGACTTTGCATTGCTCGCATTACACGGAAAATACGGAGAAGATGGGACAGTTCAAGGAACACTGGAGAGTTTAGGGATTCCTTATAGCGGAAGTAATATGTTATCTAGCAGTATATGTATGGATAAAAATATTTCGAAAAAGATTTTACGTTATGAAGGTGTAGAAACACCAGATTGGATTGAACTTACAAAAATGGAGGATCTAAATCTTGATGAGTTAGATAAGTTAGGATTTCCATTAGTGGTAAAACCAAACTCTGGCGGATCGAGTGTCGGGGTGAAAATCGTTTACAATAAAAATGAATTGATCTCAATGCTAGAAACTGTATTCGAATGGGATTCTGAAGTAGTAATTGAGAAGTATATAAAAGGTGATGAAATTACATGTTCTATTCTGGATGGAAAACAGTTACCTATAGTTTCAATTCGACATGCAGCCGAGTTCTTTGATTACAATGCAAAATATGATGATACTAGTACAGTTGAGGAAGTTATCGAACTTCCAGCAGAAATTAATGAACGTGTAAATAAAGCTTCACTGACTTGTTATAAAGCATTAAAATGTAGTGTTTATGCAAGAGTTGATATGATGGTGAAGGACGGAATTCCATATGTAATGGAAATTAATACATTACCAGGGATGACACAATCAAGCCTATTGCCCAAAAGTGCAGAAGCAGCGGGAATTAGTTATAGCAAACTATTAGATATAATTATTGAAACATCATTAAAAGTTAGAAATGAAGAAGGGTTTTAAGGAGATTATATAACTAATTCTTTTGACAGTTTCACGAAGTATGCTATGATGAATACATTATAAAAACAAAATATTTATCCACTAGGGGAGCCTTTTATAGGCTGAGATCAAATGTGATTTTGAGACTCTTAGTACCTGATCTGGTTAATGCCAGCGTAGGGAAGTGGGAAAGACGTTGCTATTTAATGAGTAAATAAATACTGTCAATTTCACTTTCTTTACGCCTGTAAAGAAAGTTTTTTTATTTTACAGCTTTAATAATTGTGGATAAATACTTATATTTTATACATTATTGGAGGGATTTAAATGACTTTTTCACAATCATTACGTAAAGAAGTAGATTCAATTTGGGAAGCGAGTTTTAACCATCCTTTTGTAAAAAAACTTGGTGAAGGAACATTAGATTTAGCTAGTTTTCGCTATTATGTGCTTCAAGATTCATATTATTTGAGTCATTTTGCTAGAGTACAAACTTTAGGAGCTGCAAAAGCTCTTGAATTAGAGACGACAGCTCGTATGGCACATCATGCTCAAAATACATATGAGGCCGAGTTATCTTTACATGAGAATTTTGCTAAAAAGCTAGGGATAACAAAAGAAGAAAAAGATAATTTTATTCCTGCGCCAACTGCATATGCGTATACTTCACATATGTATCGTGCTGCGTATGAAGGGCATTTAGGAGATATCATTGCAGTAATTTTACCTTGCTATTGGTTGTATTATGAAATTGGCGAACGCTTAAAAGAGTGCCAGCCGGAAGAGCCAATTTATAACGAATGGATTTCTGCTTATGGATCTGATTGGTTCCGTACGCTAGTTGAAGAACAAATTACACGTTTAGATACTATCGCTGAAAAAGTAACAGAGGCAGACCGCAAACGTATGAAACAGCATTTTATTATTAGCAGTCAATATGAATATTCATTTTGGGAAATGGCTTATACATTAGAAAAGTGGCCAGTGGATACAGACGTAAAAGACGTAATTGGATAAAGAATAGAAGTAATGTTATAGATAGGTATGGATCATACCTATCTATATATTTTTTCTTGTCAAATTCGCGTAAAGTCATTAGTGCTACGGATATGGCGAAATAGAATATCGATAATTTAGCTCATTTACTTGTCTACGCATTAACTGGATAAACTTCTGTCACATTTATTTTACAATCAAAGAACGTAAATGTTGGTGGTATGAAGTTAAATAAGAAAAGAAACCTGAGCTGTTAGCTGTAACGGAGTTGTTTTTTCTTTGCAGGAACTTCTAAATTATCATGGAGTGTGGTTAATACGATATGCAAATATGCATATCGTATTTTTTTGAGTTCTTTATGTGTTAAAATTAGATATAAAGATATGGAAATATAAAGAAGCAAAAGCAGGAATATCCAATGAATTTTGAGAGGTGTTATATGTTTACAAATAAGAAATTAATTCGATTTGGTTTATCGTTGTTTGTATTTTTAGGGATAATTAATTTCACAATCAGCTATTTCCAAACATATCTTGAAACAGCAGCAGATATTAAATGGGTAATTCCAGAAATTTGGAAAACTATTTTACTAGATGTTCCTCAAGGTATACTTGTTCTTTTAGGCGCAATTGCTTTATATGATTTCACAAAAGAGGCATCACAAAAAGACGCATCAATCTAAGTGTGTCTTTTTTCTATTAGGAATTTCATAGAGAGTTTTGCTGGAGAAATAGAATGAAAAGCCCTAATAAGGGCTTTTTTCTTTGTAGGAATTTCTTATCTGTCATAGAAACCGGTTACTTGGAGGTGTTATAGTGAAAGGCATTTACAGTACAGAAAAATCTAAGCGGCAGACGGAAATATATAGGATATGACAACATAATTATTGAGAAATTAATTGAATTTAGTAGGTATGAAGATATGACGCTAGAATTCATATTTTTTAATTTTTATTTATCCCGCATTAACGGGCTGTTCGTAAAAGCCTGATTGGTGAGGACTAATAATCAGCGGGGGATGAACTCCCCCCCACTGATTAAAGTTTCACTTTATAAAAATGAGCCCATAGCAAAAATAGGTATATGAACAAGGTGCATCATTTAGTGATAAGTCATACTTTGTTGGTGTACGTATTGAACTTAGTTTATAGCACTATTTTTACTTAGATGTAACGAACAGAAATATAGGGAAGCATCAATGAGGTTGTATTTTATAAACGGAGGTTATGAAAATGAATCAGTTTCAACAAGAACTACAAGCGTTAAGTCTTAATGATTACCGGTCTGGAAATATTGTCTATTGGGACCAGCAAAACCAATATCCATATTACTATATTGAAGATGCTGCTCGTCGCTGTGGCGGTTGTGGTCGTTGTGGTGGTTGTGGTGGAGGTCGTTGTGGCGGATTCCGTTGTGGTGGATTCCGTTGTATTGGTTGCTTCGGTTGTTTTGGTTGCGGAGGTTGCGGAGGTTGTGGCGGCTGTGGTGGTTGCTCTAATTGTTTTGATGGTTTTAGTGGTACTACTGATACTACTGGTACTATTGTAACGTATGAATATTAATTACATTTATCCCACTATTTGCGGGTAATAAAATCTCCCTTAAAATTCAGAGAGAGCAAAGAGAAGTTAGGTGGCGGACTGTCCATAAAAGCCCGATTGGTGAGAGCTGATTAAAGCTTCACTTTATCAATTAAAAAACATTAGTTTTATATATGTACTTGCCGACAAAGAATATAGCCATTATTAATGGATATATTCAGTCATTCAAGTGAAAGAGTAACAATAAGATATATAGGTGTAATCAAGAGGTGATGGATAAAGCAATGACTAGATTTAAAATCTAATCATTGCTTTTTTCTTATGGTTTTATCATCAAATATCTGTCTGGTTTAGGGATTGATTTCTTCTAGCTAATGAATTTATTACAACTTTGTAAGGTTAATGTAATGTTAATCGATAGTAAATGAAGATGCTTGAGTGTAATTTAAATAAGATTAAAAAGTACTGTTTATCTATAAAATAATCGGGTAAATAATATGTAATTAGGAAGTGTATGAATATGATTGAACTAAAATCTATTATCCATTCGTATAAACTAAAGAGAAAAATAGCTAAAGATTTATACGGAAAAAGAGATGAATTGACACTGTTATTAAATGAATTTAATAAAATGAAATGTACAGTAACATCTGAAAAGAAGAAAAACAATATATTATCTCGTTTGCAACTAATTTATCAAAATATGAAATTAGATAAGCAGTATCCTCTATCAGTTGCTTTTGATAGTAAATTATTGGAGCGATTAGAAAAAGAACCTCTACATACTATTGAGGATGGTGTAACATGTTTACATCTAATGTTAGATGTGAATTATGAGAAAATAAAACAATATGGTTCGAGTACAAGTAGGTCATTTGTTCCATTATCGCAGTCTTCTATTTGTCTTGCTGATTGTATTTGTTTAACAGGAGTTGTAGTAGGTTTACTAGGAGCAATTTCATTTGGGGGATTACTGTTATCTATATGTTCAATTACATAAAGGTTGATATTTGTAAAAAGGGCACCGAATTAAGGTGTTCTTTTTTGGTTTTTTTGTAAAGATATTGTAAATGATAAGTACAATGCATTAAGTGTAATGTATAATTCGAATGTATCGAAATTCAAATATAATAGAGGTGTTATACATGATAATTACTTTGAATTTTTAAAAGAGTCGGTTTGATAATAATTTATGTAGATAAACAGTTTTTACGTTTCTTTTAAATACTTGGTTTAAATGGATTAGATTAAGTAACTATTGTTCTAGCTTTTTGATAATCAAGACAACTGAAGAAAGGAAGGAATCATTTTATGAAAAAATTAAGGCTGCTAACATTTGAAAATATAGTAGAACCCCTTTTAAATGAAAAGGTATCATTTATATACTTTCCTATTGAATGGCTGGACATCGTAGAGATACATTATAAGACATTTTTATTAACGAGTAAGTTGAAACGTTTGAATGAAAGATTGTATGATATGTTTTCGGATATATTGTTTATTCAGCATAACCCGTACGTATTAAATGAAAATACACCATGGATTGTATCGAAAGAACCTATTAGACAAGAGCAGCTCGATTATATTTTTCAAAGTTGGTATGAGATTATTCATGATTGGAAACCAAATAGATTAGTAGAACCACCAAAATATGAATGGCAATCCGATTTGATTTCTAATTTGCCAGTACTACATGATAATGAAACGTATTCTAAGTGGGTGCCCGCTTTAATCTCACATATTTTTTGTGAGCGTCCTATATATTTAGAAAATACAAATGAAGAAGAAATCTATTTTTCCCCTCTTAGATCACAAAATATTTGTGAGGCGATGTCAGGGCCGATAAAAGATGAAAAAACACAAGATTTTTTCTCCTATGTATATCGATTCGAATGCATAACCCGCGGTGGTGAGAACGCTCCATTATTAAATATTTCAATAGGGATTCGGAGATTTTATCAAGAATATAAGATGATAGGTTAAACAAACCCTGATATAACAACGTTTGTTTGACCTATTTTTATGAATTGCAAACATTTTGCAAACATACGTTATCCAAAGATGCTTTTACCAAAGTTTTTAACGGCTTCTTCTTGCATATTCGGTAAAACATGAGAATAGACACTTAATGTCATTGAAATATCTGTATGACCTAATCTCTCACTGATGATTTTAGGGTTAACTCCTTGTTTCAATAGTATAGTTGCGTGTGTATGTCTTAAATCATGGAATTTAATTTCTTTTATACCTACTTTGTGTGTCGCCCTAATGAAACTTTTTCTGAAAGGTGCTCTTTTTATGATTCTTCCAAACTCATTACAATTTATTAAATCTTGATCTAGATAAGCAGAACCAAACCTTAATTTCTCTTTATTAATTAAAATTTTATGTTTTTTTAAGGCGGCTATTGTTTCATTAGGTACAGGAATTGTACGTTTTGACGAATTTGTTTTTGCAGTTTTTTTGATCTTATTGTCATGACCAGATGTTTGATTTATTGTAACGGTATGTTTTTCAAAATCAACATCCTGCCATCGTAAACCTAAAACTTCTCCCAGACGCATACCTGTAGTTATTGCAAGTAGATACCCAATGTGATATCGTGATTCTTGTGAATGAGCTAAAAACTTTTTTACTTCTTCCTCTGTCCAAGTCTGGATAGGGGTTTTTTCTTTTTTAGGTATCTCAGCAAAATCTGCTGGATTTCGAGACATAATATTTTGTTTTACGGCTAGGTTTAAAGCGCTTTTTAAAATTCTATGCATAAGCAGAATAGAATTGCTTGCAATCCCTTTATCTATCGTAGTCTTATAGCATTTTTGAATGTGCATAACATTTAATTTATGAAGCGCGACCATTCCTATACTAGGTATAACATGTTGGTTGATAAATGCCCTATAGCCAGCAAAGGTGCTCTTTTCTATACTCATACTTTTAATTTCTAGCCAGTGATTTAGATACTCTTTTAACGTAACTTTAGATGGTTCTATAAAAGTTCCTTCATTCAACTCTGTAATCTTCTTTGCTACATCGGCCTGTGCTTCTTTTTTTGTCTTATATCCAGAAAACCACTTCTGTCTTCTTTTTCCTGTCTCTGGATCAGGGCCGATATCAATAACGATGCAATATTTATTTCCTCTTTTTCGAATATGTCCTTTCACTTAAAACACTCCTTCATTTTGTTTTGAATCATGTTGTATAAGTCTAGTTGTAATTTTGCTGCTATGAAAATTACATGTTTGGACATATCAGCGATGGGTATATTTTACCATATTTAGATTGTTATTAAGGAATAAAAAAAGAGCCATAAGACCTCTTTTTTTGCTGTATTCATGGAAATAAAATTAAAAGCGTTTGATAAATAGCTGCAATAATACATGTGATGTGGTTGTTAAATCACTTGCTAACCATCTTATATATATTAAGTTTAATGAGTGGAAGAGATATTGTTATCCAATATAAAAGAATACTTTGTTATATTAATTATTAAACTTTCTCAATAATTTTCAGATTAGCAAATAAATAAAATTCCTAATTTTTGTGATATTATGAAAATAACTAAAAATGGACATAAAAAAGACCCATGACTGTGTAAGTGGTGCTGCAACACCCCTACACCGTCTCCCTAACCACAGTAGGGAAAACAACTGTCATAAGTCTTCTAACATTAGTATAACACACAACTTAGATATAATGACACGTTTCTCTGTAAATGTAAAAACTAGGGATGACGTGTCTTTTGTCCATAAGGAGGACAGAGATTGTGCAAGTTTTATTGGATTTTAATGATATGCAAGAAAGTCTAAAATTATCCGGTTATACAAATAGGAAGTTAGCGATGCGTTTTAAAGTAACACACACAACTGTAAATAGCTATTTTAATAAAAAGGGTAAATTTGATTTTATGCACTTTGTGGATGCACTTAGGTTATATAAGCCTAAAGATATTAAGTTTAGAAGAAACTGTATCAAAGAGTGCATACCAACACTTTCACACAAAAATTTAAAATTAGCATTAGAAGTGTTAGATATGTTTGGAGAATATGAACTTCAAGATATGATTATGCAACAGATAAATAAATTTAAGAGCAACCAAACAGAGAGCGAAAAAGAAATGAAAAAAGGTATTTCGAAAACAGTACGAATAAACTTAAACTTGGTTCCGTTATACCAAACATTGCGAGAAAGAAGTGAAAATACGATTACACCTAAGGTGTTCTTTGAGAAAGTTGAAAAAATGAGAAAAAATCAAAAATTTATTGATAATGAACTTGTAATAATGTTAATTCTAAACACAATATATTCTTTTTTTGATTTAGGTAATTACAAGATGGTGAATGAATATATTCAACAATTATTACCTGATATTATAAAAATTAAATGTCGCTCTTTAAGAGATTCATTTTTGTTAAGAATAAAAGAAATGGAGATTTTTGTGAATCTTCATGAAAATAAGTTAAGAGAATCTCGTCAACAATGTTTTGATATAATAAACGACGAGACAAATTGTTATGTCAGTACTAAGGCGGTAGCGTATTGTAAAATTGGAGAAAGTTATGTTTTCTCCGATTATCAGAAAGCTAAAGAGTACATGGAAAAGTCACTAAAAGTTATTGGTGATCCATCTAACAAGAAATTAGAATTAAGGAGGGAAAAAGTCCTTAATACACTTTTATTTTTAAGAATATACCATAAGAGAGATTTACATACTATTAACTATGATGATTTAGATGAAGCTGAGAGAGCTTTTTTATATGTAAGGTTAGGTGAGAATGAAAACGCAATTAGAATTTTACAGACCTTAAAAAATAAAAACGGGTATCTTAGTAGTTTTCAATTGTATTATATGGGGCTCGCGGTTGGAGGCAAAGAAGGAAAAAGATACTTAGAACTATCCCTTGAAAGTTTTTCTAAATCAGGTGATTTTTTCTATATGTTTCTACCAAAAGAAGTATTGAAATGTTATAATTAAACTATACATAAAAGGTGGTGAAGCACTTGAAAAATAAGTTTGTAAAAGTAGTGTTATCTATTGTAGTTGTAGCTTGTCTTTCTATCACAACTTTTCAAGTGACAGAAAAAGATAAAGTACAAAGCGCTAAAGAACAAAAAACAATTCTATACATGATTGATCCAGGTCCCGGAGGCGGATAATTATATAAATACAAGAAATGACACTATCTATTAGATAGTGTCATTTCTGCTTTAAAGGGAATGGAAACATTTTGACTGGAACGACAAAAACTTTCCACTTTTAGAAAGTCCACGTATAAATAACAGGATGCAAGGGGGAACTAGTAGTGACAAAAGAAGAAATTGTAATGCTATTCTTAGATACAGTAAAGGAATTCGCTCCTGAAAAATTAGAGGAATATATTGCAGAGATTAAAAAAAATAGCCTATCTTAATTCGAGAGGCTATTTTTCCATTTTCTTATGATGTTTATTTAGAGCTTGAGCAATAGCTAACATCTGGTCTAATGCCATATCTTCTTTATCTTTTGGAAGTGGTTCTAGCCATGCCATAATTTCTTTAAACTTCTCATATTTATTATCATCCTGGTTTGCTTCGTTATTTTCTCCATATAAGTAGTTCACAGGAACGGCAAATCTTTTCGCTATTTTTTCTATTGTCTCACGACTCGGGAAGGCTTTTCCATTTTCGAATTTAGAAACGGTACCCTTAGTAAGATCTACTTCTTTACCAAATTGTTCTTGGTTCATTTTATGTTCTAAACGAATTTGTTTTATTCTATCTTTCATATCCATAAAAAAACTCCCCTTATTAAGACTTTTCAATAATCCTAAATCCTATTAATTTTATTATAAAGTTTCCTGACAAGAAACGTAAAGAACAAAAAAGTTTCCTATTCTGAAATTTTTTATAAAAAACACTTGAAGTTTCATACAATGAAACATATAATGAACTTGTAAGCATCAGAAGGGAGTGATCAGATGCAAACCGATACACCTAAAACAGAACTTCAAAAAGCATTTGAAGAATCTGGACTTAAATATCATGAACTAGCTAAAAGAGTAGGGATATCGAAGTCATACTGCTATAAAATAATTAATTGGAATTTAAGGGTTTACTATGATGTAGCAGTTAATATATCTAAAGTATTGGGAAAGGAGCCAACTATATTATTTAAGGAACAAGAAAAAAATTTTAAACAATAAGTTTCATTGTATGAAACTTATTTAAAAGGAGTGAAAGAAAATGGGTTTAGAACAATTTATTAAAGAATCTATTCGTGAAATTGTAAGAGAGGAAATTAGATCAGCAATAGCTGATTTACAACAACAATCACAACCAAATAAGGTTATGCGAGTGAAAGAAGCCGCAGCTTACCTCAACATTGCGGTTTGCAGAATGTATGAATTAGCAAATCACCCTAGGTTTCCAGTAATAAGAGAAGGGCGTAAACTACTTTTTCTGCAAAAGGATTTAGAAGCTTGGCTTGAAGCACAAAAGGAGGTGATTTAGTGGAAGATACAACATCATTAGTTATATTGGCAATGTTTATCGCATGTAGTGCATGGTTGCTTTACATTACTTACGAACCAATAAAACAATGGGCTTGGAGTGACGTAGAACAAAATAAAAAGACCCACGGCAATGGATCCTTTTCTAAAAAATAAGTTGTTCTAAGTATACCACGGAAAGTAGGGAAATAGTACATGGATTTAATCGAATATCAAGTGCTATTACCTAATAAGTTTTGGGATTTAGCAAAAAGCAAAGACGAATTAAAACAGATGATACAGCAATATTTCAGTGTTTGTTATCCGCATTATAGAATTCAACGAATTATCAAAAGCGGACAAGCATATATTGCAATTTGTACTAGGAGGTAAAAAGATGGCGATATTTAGACAAGTACACACTTCATTTTGGAATGATGTGAAAGTGCAAGAAGATTTCACACCAGAAGATAAGTACTTTTTCTTATATTTATTAACTAATCCACAAACTAAACAAATTGGTGTGTATCAAATAACAAAAAAACAAATGGCTTTTGAAACAGGTTATTCACATGAAACTATAAAGGCTTTGATGCAACGTTTCGAAGACTATCACAAGATAATAAAATACGATAATGAAACCAGAGAATTAGTCATTTTTAATTGGGGGAAATACAACCTAAAAAAAGCTGGAAAACCAGTTGAAGATTTAATAAAGAAAGAATTAAAAGAAGTGAAAAATATATCTTTGTTGATTCCAATCTGCAAACATATAGAGCAAAAGTCCATAAAAAAGCTAATTGAAACGTTTATTCACGACTCGTATAACGATACGTTAACGAACCGTGGCACGAGTGGGGGACAAGAAGAAGAACAAGAAAAAGAAGAAGAACAAGAAAAAGAAGAAGAACAAGAAAAAGAAAAAAAAGAAGAAAAAGAAGTACCTTTAGTAGTAGAAAATCTCGCAATCGATTTTTATATGAAAAATTTCGGACATATCTCTCCATTCATGGGAGAAGAAATTAATCAATGGATAGATGAGCTTAATCAATCGTTAGTAGTTGAAGCAATGAAAATCACTTTAGAAAACAATAAACGTAATTGGTCTTATACAAAAGGAATTTTAAAAGATTGGCATCAACATGGTTTTAAAACAATTCAAGATGTAGAAGTAGCACAAGCATCATTTCGAAGACAACAACAAAGCAAAAAACGTACTGGTAAAGGTTATGCTAATCGAACTGAAGTTGTACCAGATTGGTTACATCAGCAGAAAGAATTTAAACCAATGCAACAACAACCACCGCAAGCTTCAAGCGAGGATTTCGAGGATAATAAGAAACGTTTGGATGAGATTCTAAATAAATATAAAAATACTAAAGGAGAGTAAGGTATGAAAACCACAGGCGTTGCAAGAAAAGTGGACGAGTTAGGTCGTGTAGTAATTCCAGTAGAGTTACGCAGAACTCTAGGGATTGCTGAAGGTACAGCATTAGGATTTCATGTTGAAGAGGAAAAAATCGTTTTAAGAAAACATGAAAAGTCTTGTTTTGTAACGGGTGAAGTTTCTGAAGCCAACATAGAGTTACTAGGTGGCCGAATGTTTTTAAGCAAGGAAGGGGCAAGTGAATTACTGGATCTTATTCAGAAGAGTGGGCTGGCACATGCCTAAGCAACTAAACATTTTTGATGTAGAGCCAGCAATTTGTGAGTTCGATGTAATGAAGGCAAATGTGAAGAGAGGAACTGGACGCACTACATACGCTGACGTACGCGTCCAGGTTCCAACGAATGCAAAGTGTACGGATGAATTACCACGCACAACTAAACAAGATGATCGCTATGATATTTTTGAACAGTATGTAATGGCAATATGGAGATTTCAAAGAGCTGTAGATAAGTTTTTCAATTGGGATACAGCTGAAGAATTGTGTAAGGCAGCAAGGGATAAAAAAGAAATAATTCCGGTACGGGTTTATTTAGGAAGTGGTTTTAAACCTGATGTTGTCGAGTACATGCGGTAGTAAAAAGGAGAGGGACATATGAAAAAAATAGAAATCGATGTTAGTAGCAACAAACTTTTAATAGTGAAGGACGGAAATGTAACAGTAGTAAATCCGCCAATGAGTGGATTCGGTGAGCAAGTTGCGGTTTGGGTAAATGGTAAAGTTGATCGTGTAGATACTAAGTTTACTGAAAAGATAAAATAATCAATTTTAGAAAGTAGGTTCGCTTATGAGTGTAGCAAGAAATCATAAAGCGATGAAGGAATCACGGTTAAAAATATACATCGCTTTAGAAGAAGCTAACTTCATTTGGGATGAAAGAGATGTAGTACGTTTTTGTGAAATGTGGAGTCAAGGTATGAGTTTGCCGAAGATGGCAAAAGCGTTAAGGAGACACCAAGCGGAAGTTGCGCTTCTTGTAATAGATCAAGCTGATAAGTATTTAATTGAAAATCGTCCAATAGGATTAGGGATTTGCTAAATAGGAAGGGGAAAATAAAATGAACGTTATGGAAAACGGTGTATATGAAACAACTAAATTAGTTAGTGAATCAAAGGAAGGACAAGCTGTAATGAATATCAATCATATTAGTGAATTAGATCAATATCAAGAAGCGGCATTACGTACATGGAATACAAATAACGATTTTGGTGGACGTGTTTTAAATGCAGCATTAGGTCTTACGGGAGAAGCTGGTGAGGTTGCTGATGTTGTAAAAAAAGCAATTTTTCATGGTCATGGATTTGATCCAGCTCATTGTCCAGGAGAAGAAGAAGGAAATACACATAAAATCGCTTTAGAGCTAGGGGACATCTTGTACTACATTTCAATCATGTCTCATGAAATGGGATATACCCTAGAAGATATTGCTCAAATGAATATATCTAAATTGGCAACAAGATACCCAGACGGATTTAGCCGAGAAGCTAGTCAAAATCGTGTAGATATGAAATGAAAATTGTAATAAAAAAGAGCCATGAGTGGAAAGGCTCATGGCTCTTTTTTATAAGGGTAATGATTTTATATATAAATATTATCATATAATCCCAAAAAATTCAATGTCAGTCAATTAATTGGTATAAAAATTTGGATTTTATTTAAAAGAAGGAACGGAGGAGTATGTAAAAGGCTTTGAAAGATCCATAAAAAAAGAATTCAGTAAAACTCTGAATTCTTCTACACGTAATTTTATTTGTTAATCCATTTGGAAATAATAGGATAATGAAAGTCTTTTTCTTGTAGCACATATAAAATTCCTTTTATAGGTCCGAAAATTAACAAAAGAAACAGTATCAAATATAAGGGAGCTATTCCGAAAATAATCAAAGCGTTATTTGAAGCTAAGTCTAAATTAGATAAAGATAGCATTAAGATTCTTATTATGAAAAGATTCCAAATCACTGTAATTATCCAAATGAATAGTTGGTAAAACATAGCTTCAAGGATATTTTTTCGAATGTTTTGTGATTTGTACACAAAATAAAAAATCAACGGTATATAAAAAATTGTGACGCTAAAGAAAATAAGAATAAAAAAAGATAATAAGGTAAGAAAATGCATAATTAATTTTATGTTCTTTTCTTGAGTTGGGATCATTAAGGTCCTCCTATATGTATAAGATTTGTTGTGCCTATTAAAATATGTGCTGTAGATAATTGTAACATAAAAATTAATTGTAATAGAATACTGCATCGAAAAGAGAACCGTTAGGGCGTATGGTTCTCTTGGACCAAGAACTATAATGTTTATTTTTTATAGTCCGTATAAGTATATGTACTTTAAAAGTAAATAGTGAATCAACTGATAGGTATTAACGGTTTTCTTTTAATTAATTACTTTTTGCTTTCTTGCAAGCAAAGTAAATTGACCCAGCAAATACTAATAAAATGGGGATCCATGCTCCAACTGACATTTTTTCACCTCCTTAAATTATAGTGTTCTTTTATTTTATAATATTTGTATTTTAGGGTGTAAGAAAACGAAAAAAGAGAGTTTTTAACAAAATAGTTATTTAAAACAAGAAGTCCTAGAGTTAGGGCTCTAGGACTTCTTGTTTTGGTATTCTCACATGGTTTTTCAAAAAGAATAGAACATATTGAAGATAACATGTGAATGTTTCATAAATGTATCAAAAAAATGAACAAAATTGCTATTGCAGAAGAAGTAGAAATGAAGTTTCTAATACGTAAGTACGTGAAAGGTATTATTTCCAGTGAATAAAATGCGCATGGGACACCTAATCATTATTTTATCGGAGGAAAAGAATATGTTATGAACTTTGTTAAATGGAAAAATGAAAATTTTACTTTTAGAGTGAAACTAAACAAAAATGCTATTTTAATAGAAAAATAGGTGACTCAGCAATTTTGTCAGCCGAGTCACCCAGTACTAATGGTCTAGATAATATTCTTTTTTTATATGTAGTTATAGGGAGTACTTAGAGGCTAACTCCAAATCGCAGTTAAAGGACAAAGAAATTTATTTTAGAAAATATTAGATTTTACTATGTTAATGCTACAACAGCAAGAGTTAAGCCCAACGTATTCAATGTATTAGAATATGGTCCTACATTAACAGTAAGAGTACTTGCTATACCTGGAGGTGTAGTGAAAATAGCGGGTGCTGATACAGAAGTGAATCCTGCAGTATATCCCAGAGAAGTACCAGAGCCAATGATTGGATTATTATTCAGATACATAGTGACACCTGCCGAATTACCTCCTGGTTGAATGATAACTTGCACTTCATATATTGCCAAATAGGTTCTTCCACCTTCAAGTAAAACGGTTGTTGGCGGTGTGAATGAGATTGCCGTTCCATTAGAATTTACCACTGTATCTAGTGGAATCGCAGAATTTACAGAAACTATTGATGGGGTAGTTTGAACAACATTTAAACTGTTAGACGTGGGGGATGGACAATTGCAAGGTTTGGAGTTGTTATCATTTTGATAATTCACAAATAATCAAGCTCCTTTACGTAAGATAATTTTTTATCCTATATAAAACGTAGCTTTTTTGTATCTAAGTTATTTTTAATAATTTTTTAAAGAGAAGCCGAATATTTTTGTTCAGTCAATTCTTAAAAGTATTAGATACTCTGGGATTTCAAAGTGCATCTGATAAATATATATGAATGTCTTTTTTAGGTCATTACTGTAAGTTAAGAAACATAATAAAATAGTTATTTTGTTAAATAAAAAACATGCACAAAAATTGTGCATGTAAAGTAAAAGTTATGTCTTGTCTATGTAAATATATGCTTAGTTTATATAAATCGTGTGTATGTTTGAACGAAACGGTTATTTCCAAATATAAAGAGCGCTTTTTAAGGCGCTCCATGACCAAAACTAAAATTGAAAAAGAATACCACATGATATTTTATGTATGTTCTTAATACATGTGCAGATCTTTCTTTTGCACAACAAAGCAGCTAGTTAATAAAACTAACTGCTTGTTGTACAAAAGAAACGCTGCGCTTACAGAAATAGTTTGTAACTTTAAGTTACAAAAATAGTATGAACAGGGTTGAAAATGTTATGCGGAAATGAAAGAAAATAAAATAAAAAAGAGCACCATGCATAAGTGCTCTTTAAGATAGGAGGTAACACTTTGAGCTGGATGTTTAGGCTAAAAGTATATGATGTAGAAAAGGAATAAGACCTAAAACTTATTTTTAACTAAATACAAAAGAGCAGCTAGCAAAAGCTAACTGCTATAAGAACATTACATCCACGAATTTAAGGAGTATCAATTTTTCGTGAGTTATGTATAGTATGGGCAAAATTTTCAAGTTTATAAAACAAAAATTAAAAAGAGCAGCTATTTATAATAACTGCTCTATTCGATACAACCTGGGTAAGAAGCAGATTGTATTGTGATTAGCATTAGCAGAATATTTAACTTTATTCGCTTCTTTAACAAAATTATTATTTAGTACAAATAAAGGGCAACGTAAAAGGTGCTCAATGGCTAATTCTGAAATGATTATGAGTATTGTATGTATGTTTCTAGTATATGTGCAGTTTTTATATAAAATCTTTATTTTATCAATTTATAGGTTGATACAGTTCCCCAAACGAAAAGAACCAAGTAAAAAAGTCTTTGTAGTAGACCTGCAGGTAAGGGGAAAAGAAAAACAAGTGAGATAAGGATTGTTATTACTATTAAGCTTAGTAAGCAGAAATATGTCCATTTTCTAGTTTTTTTAAGATTCTTAGCAAAAATAAATAGTCCTGGAAATACAGTAAGCATGCCTATCCAAACTAGAATGGAATGTCCAATTAGGTTTACATCTGCAGGAATTAATCCTGAAACTATAGTAGAGATTCCTATTATAAGTATAAAAAATGTTGCTATTCTATTAATTCTTGTTTTTTCTAGATGTTGTGAAATATATAGTACTCCAATACAAAATGTTATTCCATTAAGAATAAAGAGTAAATTCATCCAAAAGTGATTAGGGGAGCATATTTCATAAGGAGCTATTTCGTAGGTGAATTCTCCGCAGGTTGTTACACCTAGATCACTCATTGCATGATGCAAATAGTTATAAGGTGCTGTAGAAGTGAAAATAAAGAAAGGTTCAATTAAAAAGTATAGACAAGTTGCAATCCAGCTAAATAAGCCAATTTTATTTGATATATACATTAGATACCTCCCTTGAAAAAAAGTATATTTCCATTATAGGTGGTTACATCATCAAAAGTAAAAATTTTCAAGTTGAAAGTCGATAACTCTGTTCAATAATATAGGATTTTCTAGAAAAATGTGTTTAGCGGAAAGGCGTATAAAAAATGGATGGGGCAGAACCTAACAAAATCGTTATTTGAATAGAAAGAAGTGACGTAATGAGACATACACGTAAACGTCAATTATGTAATTTCCAAAAGAAAAGAAATGTTGTATTTATTAATTTTGAAATGAATCATTGGAATTCTATAGAAAATTCATTAGATAAGTCATTCAAGTGGCACAGAAAGTATAACAAGGTAAGTTACGTTAATTTCATTAGATGGTATGTAAAAATCAAATAGGAAGGATTATATGAAGAAAGAAATCAAACAAAAACGCTATTTGATATTAAATCAAAAAGAGCACTACGAAAAGTGCCCTTGGAGAGGTAGTTCAATGTCCTATGAGTTGTCGTTCAATATTAATGTATGAGCACCTAATTATAAGGTGACAACAATACCGACAGAAAAGTTAACAAAGGACTAACTGCGCCATTGAAGCTTGTTAAGACAGAGTGTGTGTGTCTCAAAAATGAAACTATCTGTAGTTTATACAAGTGTAAAAGAATTATGCAATGTGAAAAAAGAGCACCTAAAAGAGTGCTCTTCGATAAGGAGGTAACTCGGTAGATAAACACCCTTCAATATTAAGATATGTGTAAGAAGTGGGCAGTAAAACCAAAAACTTTTTAGTTGGTATGTAAGCAATATTAATGTGAGTTTGAAAATTATGTGAGAAGAGAGCACTGTATATAAGTGCTCTTGAGAGGTAGGCGTAATACTAATCATAACCAGTATTAACATATGTCTAATCTAATTAATTTGTGAAAAAAAGCAGTTAGCTTTCGCTAACTGCTTCGCCCCAAGGAAGGGAGATGGGTAATTGATTAGGTCTTGGGCCGAAATGGGGATTTTGGATGTTAAGACCTAAAGATAGTATGGATTTTACTTTGGAAATTATGTGCAAATTAAAAGAGCCTCTTAAAAGTGTCAACTCTCAATGCCCAGTTGATGAAATGAATACATGTGCAGATCTTTCTTTTGCACAACAAAGCAGCTAGCTAAAGTAGCTAACTGCCTGCTGTAAATACTATTCCACATGGATACGCAAATTGTAACCACAAGTTACATTTATAGTATAAACAGATTTGAAAATGTTATGCAGGAAAGTAAACTAAATAAAAACTTTCTTTTGCACAACAAAGTAGCTAGCTTAATGAGCTAACTACCTGTCGTACAAAAGAAACTAGGCCCTACAAGTAAATGATATGTAACTTTAAGTTACAGCTATAGTATAAGCAGAATTAAAAGTATTATGTGGAAATAATAATGATCTTAATAAAAATTTCATTTTAATATAAAGCTGAATTATTAAATGGCTTAGGCAGACAATTTATTAAATAAACTGTCCGCCAAGTGAATGAAAGATTATTTGAGCTATAAAGCCCAAGTTTAGTATAGATAGAATCATGAAAGTTTAATCATAAAACAGATAAATTATGTTATAGAAAACCTTCAATTAAAAAAAGAGCAGTTAGCTTTTGCTAACCGCTCGGCTCTCGACCAAGAAAGCTAGAGTGGGAGAAATCGACTTTTTAAAGTCTTGTCTACAGTGTTAGACAATGTTTAGAATTTTATTCACTTAAAACGTAAAAAGAGCAGCTAGCAAAAGCTAACTACTCTCCAGAAAAGCATTAAGAAGGAAGTTCAGAACTCAAGTGTATTTATAGTATGGACAAGATTTAGAAATTTATTCGAGGAGGAATGGAAAATGTGCACTTATTGGGAAAACGCAGTTAAAGAATTCTTCAAGAAGCAAGAGCAGGAACGGAATAAAAAAAGCAGCTAGCAAAAGCTAACTGCTCGGCTCCTATCTTAAAAAGAGATGTTAGGTGTAAGGTTGATTCGTGATGAATGGAGCCTGTATCTATTATTAACGAAACATTGAGTTTTATTCAGGAGAGGAAGAGAAATGAGACCACGTAGATTTGAGTATTTGATTTCTTATAAGTATTACCATAATAACGGTAATACGGATTGTACGTATTTATTCAATAGTCGTTCGAAACTCAATAGTAGAAAAGATGTCCTAGATTTAATGGATCTATTAAAAGAAAAATGCAATGCTCATACAGTCATAATCAATAACAGTCAATTACTAAGAGAAAAGAGAGCATTATAAAAACTCAACAAAATAATCCTTTTAATAGAAAGCGAGGTTGGGAGAATGAAAGCTTTGAAGAAAAGAAAAATTAGAAAAGCTATCGCGCGTCGCACAAAGGAAGTAGAGAAATATCAAATCGATAACGCTTGGAGAAATATTTTTGTGAAAGCTGGAATAATAAAATAACAGTACTGGAGGGATAGGAAATGAATAGTAAACAGTTTTTCGGAATGTATTGGGCTCTTTACTTAATCATTATGTTTGTGACCTTTAGTAATACAAAAAGCTTCATACAAGCGGGAATCATTATGGCACTTGTAATTTTGATTTCAGAAGTCGATCATAAATATGGATTTTATAAGGGAAGTAAGAAAGCTAAAAGCAAATAAATATAGTCCGGCTAGAAAACTAGAGGACACCAATTCATTAAAGCAGCAATTAAGGCTGTTTTACGAATAGGTGTCCTTTTTATTTTGAAAAGGGGGATGGGGAAATGAAGGTGTTAAAGGATCAGCTACGTGAATGGAAAAAGCAATCGAATCAAACGAAAAAGAAAACTAAGAAAAAACGAAAAGAGAAATTAAGTACTCGTGACATTGAAGATTTAATGGGGATGCATAGACCTTGCTATGAACGAAGACGTGGAGCAATAAGACAAAAGTAATTTAAAAATAAAAAGGAGTGGTCTTACATGACTAAACAATTATCTTTCTTACCAAAAATCGATAGAACAGCGACACAAGAGAAATTAGAAGGTGTGTTGGAAAGTGTACGTATACATAGACAATTTGGGATGATGCGTAAAGAAATGAAAGTCACTCCTTCTTATGAAATACGTGAGCATGGTCCTACACATACAGTTGGAAAACCATTAGAAGATGTTGCTATGGCAAATATTCAACAAAGTAAACGAGAAGAGTGGCTTGAAAGAATGTCAGCACGTATTGATCAGTTTCTAAATCGATTAGGGAACGGACGTGCAGGAAGGATTCAAAGTGATATTATTTATAAGCGTTATTTAGAAGAGGAGGACGTATGTGATTACATGGTTTACAACGAAATAGGGATGTCAGAGCGTACTTATCGACGTTGGAAGTCTAAAGCATTTTATAAGCTTGCTTTTGCACTTGGATTAGAAGTTTACGAGACAGAAGAGACTGGAGGTAATGAATAATGAATTTTGTTCAGCCAATACGTGATCCAGAAGAAATACAGCAGCTAAAAGATTATTTTAAAGAAAAGAGCTTACGTAATTACATTCTCTTCATTATGGGAATTAATACAGGTCTGAGAATCTCGGACATTTTGAAATTGAAGGTAGGAGATGTCAAAGGTAGTCATATATCTATGAGGGAAAAGAAAACCGGGAAACAGAAACGAATACAAATTACTGCAGCACTGAAAAGAGAACTTAAATGGTTTATTGAAGAAAGGGAAGATAATGAGTACTTATTACAAAGTAGACAAGGTAGGAATCGTCCAATTGGTCGTAGCATGGCATACAAGATATTAAGCGGGGCAGCAGCAGAGTTTGGGTTAGATGAAATAGGAACACATACGTTAAGAAAAACATACGGGTATCACATGTACATGCAAACAAAAAACATAGCATTACTCATGGAGATATTCAATCACTCATCAGAGAAGGTCACGTTACGTTATATAGGTGTAAACCAAGATGCAATGGATAAAGCAATGGCTAGATTTAAAATTTAATCATTGCTTATTTCTTTTTTTATTTAGTGGTATCACAGCATTTTAGAAAAAAACTACGTTAAGAGTATGCAAGATAACTAAAAGAAAAAGCCCATAATGCTAAAACTATGATTTCTAACATCTTCTTTTTCATTAAAAGTTAAGCACCCAAAATCCTCTTAAAAAAGTTGTATTCGGAATATTGTAACAAAATAAAAAAAGACCCTACAAGAGGGTCTTTCATCAGCTAATATTAAGCTTTTTGAACATTAGTAGCTTGTAGGCCACGTTGTCCTTTTTCTACTTCAAACGTTACACTTTGTCCTTCGTCTAAAGATTTGAAACCGTCGATTTGGATAGCTGAGAAATGTACGAATACGTCTTCTCCACCTTCACGCTCGATGAATCCAAAACCTTTGTCTGCATTAAACCATTTTACTTTACCTTGTTCCATAATTGTTGCCTCCTAGTGTGGATACCCACACATATGTTACTACCCTTGCTCAAATACCTTAGACGAAAAACAAAATTTATTCTTAATCTCAAGCCAAACAAAAATAGGTCTTTCTTAAATTAACACACTTTCTAAAAAATAGCAAATTTCAAAAATAAGTTCTTATGGTAATTAGCTACTAATAGTTGTTGCTGGAGAAAAAGTCACTATGATAGTCATCACAGCAAGAAATTGCCAAAGGATCTCAACAATATCATTGATTTGATTTTTTTCAGACATTCAACAACTGATAAAATTAGCTATTTTCGAGTTGAATTTTACTTCTGATAACGATAATTATGTAAATAAGCTGTCCATATGGGCAGCTTATTTTATTTTTCCGCATAGCATAGGTTATTTTGCAAAATGCTGGTGGTATCCCTATACAGTTACTCATAATTTTCGTACTGTGTAACTCAAAAGAGAAAATTAAATGAAATCAATGATACCAAGGGATTCAGCAAAGAGGTCAGTTACACACAATATAAGATATGGGTAAGTGAAGAAACGGCATAGAAAGAAGCATAGTTCATCAAATGGACGTAATGTTTCATTACCATCAAGTTAAGAAATTCATTGTTTCTGATTAATTGCATCCTTTTTTTGTGGTTGTTACGGATTTGAAAAAAATAAAAAATCGCCTAATTAAAGGCGATTCATAATGTAATCATTTTGTATTCTTTTGATAAAGAAATATCTCTTGAAATTAGATACAATGTTCTACATTAACGTGTTTCTGGATCTTTGTCTTTTTTTCTAAGACCAAATAATCCTACTAGTCCCAATAAACCAAGCCAAGCCCAATTATTATTTCTGTTACGATTATCATTTAAATCATTTGTCGTATTTACATTTCGAGTTCTAACGTCATTATTAACTCTATTCATGTGATAGTCATTAACTCTATTCGTGTTATAGTCATTAACTCGAGTTGTAACATTATTATTGTTAACTCTATTCGTATTATATCCATCGTATTCAGCATGGACGCTTGTACCAAAAACCATAATAGTTAGTAATAGGACACTTAAAATAGATGAAAGTTTTTTCTTCATGTTTTTCCCTCCTTTCGTATTTAGTAATGTCTCCAGTTCCTTTAGACAATATTCGATTGAAAATATATAAAACCATTTGAATTGAAATTATGATAAATATCTTTAATTTTTATTATCAAAAATACTTAATAATAATGAATTAAGTTAATTGAAATGAATTTATTCTTTATAAGCATAAATTTTTGAAAACGGTAAATTCTATGGGAGGTAATTACTATATTTGGGTAAGGTGTTCCTTATGAGTTATAAGAACTTATTTTCTTTAATCAAGAACATGATTGGGAAAATTTTTTCTATAGTAAGTATTGTTGCTAAAAGTCTAATTTCTTTAAGGAGGAATATTTTTATGGGTATTTTAAGTGGAAATCCACAAAATGAACCAATGCACTACGGAGAAGTCTTTGGGATTTGGAGTTATCTTGCAGCGGCACAAGGCGCAATTGCTGGATATCAAGTTCTTATTAACCATACAGGTGACGAGGATTTAAAGAAATTTTTAGAGAACCTTGTAGAGAATGATATCCAATCAGAAGTTGAAGAATTAAAAAATATCTTGAAATTGAATGGTGTAGCATTACCACCAGCACCGCCAGAAAGACCAGTTGCATCTATTGAAACAATTCCTCCTGGTGCTCGTATTAATGATGCAGAAATTGCAGCTAAAGTTTCTATGGATCTTGCTGCTGGGTTAGTAGCATGTAGTCAAGCAATGGGACAATCTCTTCGAGAAGATGTTGGAATGATGTTTGGTCAATTTCATATGAAAAAAGCACAAGCTGGAGCTATATTACTTCGTCTGAATAAGAAAAAAGGTTGGATTATTCCACCTCCATTACATGTTCTACAATCAGATCAAGCATAATAACTAAATGAAAATTCAATCTATTCTTTATGGCTGTTACAGTGAGGTAGTCTAGGGAAATAAAGGTTATTAGCGAATTAAAATAAGTGGCAGAGTCGTGACCGCTTTTTGGCAGGAAATGTGCGGGTTGTTTTGGAATTCACGTGATATATTTGTATTGTGAGAAGTGGCGGAAAACACAACTCATAAATTCCTTTATAAACTATATGTTGTCTAAACGGTTTCGTAATGACGGCACATAAAATCCGGAACCAGCAGATGGTAATGATTGAATGATACTGTCATTAGGGAGAGCTTTTGCTCTTCTTTGAGCTAACAACATCCTAGGTAGACAGAATCAGGAGAACCTGATAAGTTTTTCGATGGTGTCTGTCGCGGTTGTTAGCTAAAAGAAGAATAAAACTTCACATACCGTAATCGAAAAGTAAATAAGCAATTGATAAAAAAAGCATCCATTTGGGTGCTTTTTATTTTGGAGGAGGAAGAACTTTGAAGATGCCATTAACAAAACATTGGTGCATGAACAAAGGTTGCGGATTTGAAGAAACTTCTCATAAGATACGCGACGGGTGGAAATGCCCTAAATGCAATGGACCGATGATGAATCAAGTTGTTAAGAAAGATAAGAGGTGAGGATAGATGAGTACGGTTTCTAGATGTTGTTTAGCTTGTGGCTACCTGAATATAGCATTAGAAGATAAATATCAAGAAGTAACTGTTTGTCCGAAATGTAATGGTGCTTCTGTAGATACGTTTAAGTTAGGGAAGTACAAACAACATATTAAGCAAAATAAAGAGTGTGAACATAAGTACCGATTAATGGATAGCAAAACAACTACGATGGGTAACAGATCCATTCACATCTTAGGTAGTTTTTATTGCGAGAAATGCCTTGATACTCAATTTCGCGGGAAGATTCTTAAGGAAGATTAAGGGGGAGGATAGTTCATGCAACCTCTAACAATACAAGAGATTAATAAACTATATGAGCAAGATAATATTATTAAGTTCTACAAACATCCATATTGGCGGAAGCACATAAGAATATTAGCGCTCGAACGAGATAATAGCGAGTGCCAGGAATGCAAGCGTAAAGGTAAGTATAGCAAGGGTAGGAACGTCCATCATATCAAGGAGTTACGTGATAGACCAGATTTAGCGTATACATTAAGCAACCTAGAAACACTGTGCATTCGTTGTCATAATCAGGAACACAACAAAGAGAAGAACATAGTGAAGAAGCGCTGCACGATAGTAGATGAAGAGAGATGGTGATTGTGTGGACAGCCTAACGATACAAGGTAACACATATGACTTAACTGATATTAAACTAACAATCAATCACGATAAGAATGAAGCTATCATTTATAACACTGATACACTCATTCAATTCCAACGTGACATATACAAGACGTACACACAGATACGACACATACACAAGCCTAAAGCATGTGAGAAGCTATCACTTGAGAAGGTGAAAGCTAACCTAAGAGATCATTGGCTAGAGATATACTTAAACTTAACAAGACAAGAAGCTGGAACAGTTATCGAATACGCTGAACTATTTTTCGGTTTAGCGATTAAATAATTAAATTTTAAGTAAAAATTTTTAGCTTCACACACGTATAATACCCCCCACTCTTTTTTTAGAGATTAAATTGTTGGGGGACCAGGCAACGCGAGGGGGGATTTCTCTTTTTATTTTCGCGTTACGCGCGTGGGAATAGAAAAAAAGGCAAAAAAAATACCATCCCTTCTCTGGGATGATTAAAATTTTCGATATGTATTTGTAATCAGTGGACCGTCGCCACTGTTTCCTTCTAAGTAAAACTATACATGATTATTCTCGTCTTTACAAGTGTCATTTTTAAAATTAACCTTCGAAAAAATCCAATGAAAAGCGGGGTGGTGATATTGTGAGCGGAAAACAAAGTAAATCTAAATTAGCGTTCAAAGATTTCTTAGAAGGTGTTAAATACAAGGATATCGCGGATAAATATGGCGTATCTGTTAGCACTGTTAAATCATGGCGCAGCCGTTATTGGGAAGACATGATAAATGAAAAAGGTCTAAAAAATGTTTCGGAAAAGGTTGCAAAACTTCAAAAAAACAGAGAAAAAACGCTTAGAAATAAAATAAGAGATGATTTATATGAACAACTCGGCACGAACGGTATCATACACGCTCATTTTATGGATTTAGTAGAAGATTATATGTCATTTTGGGATATAAAAAACAGATTGATAGCTGATGTAAAAGATCGCGGTGTATCTGTACTAGGCGCTAATGGATTTATGAAAAAAAACGATAGCATTAACGAGTTGAATAAAACTAACACGCAAATGTTAAAGATTCTTAACGAGTTAGGACTTAAGGCGGTAAGTGAGGATGATGACGATGATGCAGAAGTCTAATCTTCCTTATAAATATCATCCTTTCATTAGTGAGTACATGCATGCTGTGGAAAGCGGATCTATCCGTTCTTGTAATGAACAAAAACAATTAATGACCTTAGTTCGAAAAACTTTAGATGATCCAAATGTTTATGTTGATGTTCAAGCTATTGAGGATAGTGTTAATATCCCAGCTAAATATTTTCCATTCGAATTATTCGCATGGCAACGTTTTGTTAACGCTTGTGTGTTCGGCGTTCGTTATAAGGACACCAACCGTCTTGTTTGGAATCAAATATTAATACTGATGGGACGTGGCGGTGGTAAAAACGGATATGCCGGATATTTAAACTTCTATATGCTATCTAAACAGTTTGGTATAGATAGATATCACATTGAATGGATCGCGACATCTGAAGAACAAGCAAAAACTACATTCGATGACGTGAAGGAAGTAATAGAAAATCCTGCAAATAAGGTTTTAAAGAAATCATTTAGTGCTACAAAGGTACTAATTAAACATAAAACAAACAAATCTCACATGAAATTCAATACTTCTAATGCTAGAACGAAAGATGGACGACGTCCTGGATCAGTTTGGTTCGATGAAATTCATGAATATGAAGATTATAAGTCGATTAAAGTATTCCGTTCAGCCTTGGGTAAAGTTAAAGATGGACGAACTTTCTATTTAACAACGGATGGATATGTCCGTGGTGGCGTTTTGGATGATATGAAAGAGAAGGCTCGAATGATTCTAAGTGGCGAAGTTGAAAGGAGTAAGTTATTCCCCTTCATCTGCAAATTAGACTCCGAAGAAGAAGTCGAAGATATTGCAAACTGGGAAAAAGCCAATCCTTCTATTCGAGATAATATGGAATTATTCGAAACGATGAAAGAAGAATGGGCCGATTGTCAAACCAACATTCCTATGCATGTTGAATTCATGACAAAACGGATGAACATTCCGAAGCAGCTATTTCAACATAAAATCGCTACTTATGAGGATCTTCTTGCAACAGATCAACCTTTACCTGATGATTTACACAAATATGAATGTATTGGTGGTGTAGATTACGCAGAATTACGCGATTTCTGCAGCGTCGGTTTGCTATTCAAACGGCAAGGGAAGCGTTATTGGATTCACCATACCTTTATATGGCATCAGGCATTGAAAATGCAGGATATTAATCAAGATATTATAGATATAGGTGTGGAAAAAGGACTCTTCACCATCGTCTATGATAAAGAAATCGAGCCCAAACGTGTTATCAATTGGTTTTTAGAAAAATCGAAAACATACGACATTAAGCGTATCGCGATTGATAAATTCCGTTCTGTAATCTTGAAACCTTTATTAGAAGAAGCTGGTTTTAACGAAAGAGTTGAGATAGTAAGGCGCGGGCAGTACATTCATGCTATGTTAGACCCATTAATCCAACATCTATTCATAAATCATAATATTGTTTTCCACGACGATCCTGTTATGCGTTGGTATTGCGGGAATGTTTATGTGGACGAACTAGGAAATGGCTCAAAAGAATATAAAAAAATCGACCCTGTCAAAAGAAAAACTGACGGGTTTTTTGCGTTCACACATGCGCTCAATTTCGACGGTGATCTTGAAGACTATGCAGTCGATTTAAACGATATGCAAGTATGGTCATTCTGAGAAAGGGGGTGAAAAAATGGGAATTCGTAATGTTTTTAAAACCTTTTTAGGAAAAAGTGATAATGGAACAGTCCCGGATGTTGATTGTAGTGTGATGACACTTAAAGCTGAAATTGCTTACAAGAAATTGTATGTTAACGCTGCTATCGATTTAATTGCTCGTAGTTTAGTAGCTTGTGATTTTGAAACATATAGAAGTGGCAAGTTAAAAAGAAGTTTGAACTACTACCAATTAAATGTGGCACCAAATAAGAATGAAAATGCCCATGAGTTTTGGTATAAGGTTGTCCATCAGTTAATTTACGAAAAGGAAGCGTTAATTTTACCTATAGGTGAGGAACTGTGGATAGCTGAATCGTTTCATCGTGAAACTACGAATGGTTTTAATGAGTATGTTTATAAAAGTGTTTCGATTAACAATCAGCTTTTAACGAAGGAATTTAGAGAACAAGACGTTCTATACTTGAGCCTTTCTGTAGAGTCAATAAACAACGTGATTAATAGTTTATATAGTTCATATGGACTATTACTAGCTAAAGCGATGTCAGATTACAAAGGCAATGGAAGAATACGTTATTTGTTCAGAGGCCGTTTCATGAATTCGTTAACTGATGAAAACGGAAAAGCTTCGCAAGAACTTTTTGAAGAGAAAGCAAAAGATTATATGAATCCTGAAAAGTTAGCAGCAATCATGTTCTTACCTGACAACGTACAAATGGAAGATCAAAGCAAGGACCCACGTAATTTAGATACGAGGGACATCAAAAACCTTGCAAAAGATATGTTAGATTTCGTGGCAACTGCCTTCCACATTCCTCCTTCATTACTAAGTGGAATAAGTGAAGGTGGCATTTCAACTACCGGTAATCCTACTGGCGATTTAGATAACTTTATTATATTCGCAGTAAGACCAATAGGGGAAATGATTACTAACGAATATAACAAGAAGATGTTCTCTAGAGAGCAATATTTAAGTAAAACATACATTAGATTCAACATGGACAACTTCAAATTGTTCGACCTTACTAAGTTTGCTAATTCCGTTGACAAGCTATTTGCAGTCGGTGGCATGAGCATAAACGATGTATTAGAACGTTTAGGAAAAGAACAAATAAAAGAAGATTGGGCTAATGAACGATATGTTACTAAGAACTATGAGAGAGCAAGGATAAGCGGAACTATGAAAGGGGGTGAAGATATTGGAAATGGAAAAGATTCAACCGAAGTTCCTAATGATGGACAACAATCAACAGGACAATAGTAAATCAGTCATTTATATGTATGGGAATGTTGGTAAAGCTCCTTTCGGTGACATTTCTTCTCAAGGTGTAAGAGAAATGTTAGATGGTGTTACAAATGACATTGAAATTCACATCAATTCAAATGGTGGCGATGCGTTTGAAGGGATTGCAATTTGCAACTACTTAAAAAATCACCCTTCTAATGTAACTGCCGTTATTGATGGTATAGCCGCTTCAGCCGCTTCATTAATTGCGATGGGTGCTAATAAAATCGAAATGCCTTCTAATACCACTATGATGGTACATCGTGCATCGACATATGCATTCGGTAATGCTGACTCATTAGAGAAGCAAGCTAAAATGCTACGTGACGTTGACGAAGCGTTAATTCAATCTTATAACAGCCGTTTTAACGGTGAGTTTTTCCAACTAGAAACACTTCTAGACAACGAAACTTATATGACCGCTGAAAAAGCTAAGTCATTCGGTTTCTGTGACGTAATCACTGATTCAATACAATCAAGTGTGGACAGTGAATCTGTAATTACAAATGAAGTTGAAGAACAACCCATCATCGCATCTATCGAAAACGAAGGTGACAAACGTACTCAAAACGCTGAAAAATCAGCTCACTTTATGGTTTCACTATTAAAATCTATTAAACTGTAGGAGGTAATTTACAATGATTAAAGACTTAGAAACGAAATTTGAAAATCAACAAAATTTAAGTAAGGTTTTAGCATCAGGTTCAGATGAAGAGGTGAATGATGCGTTAGTTGCATTCGCTCAAGGTATTCAAGAAAAAATTTTAGCACAAGCATCAGTACAATCTAGCGATCAAGCTATCTTAGCTGCTCGTGGTGGACGTGCTTTAACTAGTCAAGAAACGAAATACTACAATGAAGTAATTGCAGGTAACTCTTTTGCTGGTACTGAAGCATTAGTACCACCAACTGTTATCGAACGAGTATTTGAAGACTTAGTTCAAAATCATGAATTATTATCTGAAATTACATTTGTTAACGTCGGTGCTTTAACTGAATGGATTCTGAAAAAAGGTGATATCCAAACTGCCTTCTGGGGTAAATTGTGCGCGGCTCACAAAGAACTTTTAGATGAAGGTTTCGAAACGATTAAAATTGAGGAATACAAATTATCAGCATTTATGCCTGTATGTAAAGCAATGTTAGACCTTGGCCCGACTTGGTTAGATCGCTACGTTCGAACTGTATTAGTTGAATCTTTAAAAATCGCTTTAGAATTAGCTATCGTTCGTGGTACTGGTAAAGATCAACCTGTAGGCATGATGAAAGATTTATTAACTGTTACAGGGGGCGTACATGCTGATAAAGCCGATACTGGTAAGTTAAAAGACCTTAATCCTTACACTTTAGGTAATATCATGGCTCTACTTACTAAAGATGGTAAACGTAATCCATCTAATGTGTTACTAATCGTTAACCCTGTAGACTACTGGTCTAAAATTTATGGTTATACTACACGACCTAACATGGATGGAACTTACACTTATAACGTTCTTCCGATTCCAGGTAAAATCGTTAAATCAAATGCTGTTCCTAAAGGTAAATTAATCGCTGGTATGGCAAAAGATTACTTCCTTGGATTAGGTGGAGCACAACGTTTAGACGTTTACGATCAAACACGCGCTATCGAAGACGAAGATTTATACATCGCTAAAATGTACGCTAATGGTCGTGCTGAAGAAAATGAATCATTCTTAGTTTATGATATTTCTGAAATGAAAGACCCAGGTATAGCGGTGACTACTCCAGCACCTACTAAATAGGGAGTGATCCTTTATGAGTGACAATCAATCACAGGCGACGTTACAGTCGCCTTTTGATTTGTTAGAAGATGTAAAACATGCACTAGCAATCACTTGGGATGAAGAAGACAAGGACATCATAAAGCTTATAGATCGTTCCGTTTATTTTATCAATGATTTAGTAGGCGCTGAACTTGATCTAGCCGTCAATTTATCCGCAAGAGAGCTAGTTATTAACCGTATTCGTTATGAATATAACAATGCGTTAGACAGTTTCGAAAGTAACTTCAGGCAACCACTTTCACGATTGATATTACATGTCGCAATCGATGAAAGGAAGAAGAATAATGGCAATTGAACAACATAGAAAAACATTTAATGATGGATTTATTAGCGTTAAGGAAAGTAAAACGATCCGGAATAGCACTAAAAAAGTAATCGGACGTGAAAATGTCGAGATTATCAGACTTAGATTTTCGGAACTTTCGTGCCGTGAAGTTGATATTCAATTCGCTGAAAGTATTGATAAAAAGTTAGATATGAAAATTGAAACTTTATACGCTCCTATGTTCAAGAATAAGGATGTGGACAGCCTAATAATTGAATTACGAGGACATTCTTATAGCATCATTAAAGCGGATCGTTTTAAAAATAGCATGTATTTATACTTGCAAAAGGTAGGAGGTCTAGATGACACTGAATGATTTAATTGAAAAGTTTAATAGTAAACTAGTCCGGCATTTAGAGTCTTTCTTCCACACTGTAGAAGTATACCAGGACTCAGTTCAGGAGGATGAAGCGAATCTATCCACAATCAACCATGTTGTATTTGAAACAGGTGGGTTTGTTAGAGCGGGGGCAAGCGCATTTACACAAGATGTAACAGTTTATTATTTTTCGGAAAATCGTGAGGATTTAGATGTATTGCAAGTTGAGTTTATGAGTTCACTAAGTAAAACTGGCCACACATGTAATAAATCGCTCAAAGAAAAAATGAGGAAGAAAGATACAGAGTTTTTTGTTGATGTATTAACATTCGAGCTTACAAGGAATGTAAAATATGCCTGCTAATTTTAGTGTTGATGCTTCTAAATTTGAATCTTTGCAAAGAAACATTGAGCGATTACCAAACGTTGCGGAAAAGATAATAAATGAAGATTTAAAGTCTAGAATTGCACCAGTAATGAAAAAGTCAGTTCTTGGCTTAATGCCTATATCGAATAGAAAGAAAGCCCACGCTAAACTATATCAATCTATTAATGACGATAACAAAGAGAATTTAACATTAACATTAAAACCAAAATCGAAATATAGATATTTAGTTTTTCCTGATTTGGGATTAGGTACAAGTAAGAAAAAGGCGGCCAAAAAGTTCATGGAGCGTGGTGTGGATAAAAAGGTCGATCACTCTATTGAGGAATTAAATAAATCTTTAATAGAAGAAATAAATAAAACTTTAGGAGGGCAATAATATGCCAGTTACAGTTGATGTATTTGATGCGGTCGAGATTAAAAATGCTAGTGTACTTTTTAAAGGTGAACATGTAACTGACCCATTCGGTTGTGTAGGTAAATTAGATGCAGAAACAGAAATTAAATCAGTTGAAAAGAAATGCGGCGGCTTTACTCAAAAGAAAAAATCAAAACCAACACAAATGAATGTAAAAATTAGCGGTCACATGCAATTGAAGGTTATTCGTAACATTTTTGGTATTACAAACGAAGGGTTGATCGATGGCGTTTACTCATATGGTATCGACAGCTTAGGAAAAGATTTTGCGTTCGTTGCGGAAGAGCTTGACATATTCGAAGAAAACACACGTTTAATCGCATTCCCTAATTGTACAAGTGCAACAGGTTTTGTTAAGAGTGTAGAAAACGGTGCTGAAGAACTAGCCGAAGTAGAATTAGAAGTAACAGCGTTATCTGACGAATTCGGTCGTTTCTATTATGAAGGTATCGAACTACCGGAAACAGTTGCAAAAGAATGGATGACAAAATTTGATTCGGCTAAATTACGAAAAACAGCACAAACAAAATAAATTCTATCAAAGGTGCTCTTTATGAGTGCCTTTTAATTTTGATTATAGGGAGAGAAATTACATGATAAAAGAAATTACGTTATCAAATGGTGAAGTAGTGAAGGCGAATCCTAACTTAACAGCTTTAACATTATTCAAATTAGAAAAAGAAGGCATTATCGATAAAGGATTTTTAAGTACTTTATTAAACGCTGGCGGAATTCAGAACATTGATTTATTAGATACGTTCCGTATTGTTTATGCGGCTTATCGTCAAGCAAATCCTACTGGATATATGGAATTTGAAGCATTCATGGAAGTATATGAAGTTGATATGTCAGAGGCGTTCGATTATTTCGGTGCAGTTATGAAAAAAGAAGCTAAAAACAACATGGCAAAAGGTTTTCAACAAAAAGCCGGAAAAAAGGCTTAAAACTTCCTAAATTCGAAATTGAATTCGTTGTGGACTTATACAGTCTATACGTATTTATTTTTGAAATATCGGAAAGTGACTTTTGGAATTTACCCTTAAGGGATGTTCAAAGAATAGCAGAAAACAAAAGTGCTTACGAAGGGTGGAAAGCCTATATCCAAGAAAAGGAGAGTGGAAAATAAATGGCTACTCCTTCAAAAGAAACCATAATTAAATTTAAGGCTGACACCGCAGATTATAAATCTAAGATAAACGAAATGAATCAGGCGAATAGAGCCTTAACACAAGAGTTAAAGTTAGCTCAAACACAAATGAAGTTAACCGGAACTGATGTTGATAAATATAAGACTTCGTTATCCACACTTGAGAAGCAATATGATATCGCTAAAAACAAAACAAGAGAGACAGCGGAACAACTTCAAAGAACAAAACAAGTGTGGGGAGAAAATGCAACAGAAACAAAGAAGGCTGAAGAAGCGTTACGACGTGCACAAATTGCTGAAACTGAAATTTCTAACAAAATAAAAACTACTACCGAATCATTAAAAGAAGCTAAACAAGCTGAAGCATTACGAAATAGTGAAATAGGTAAGTCAAAGCAAGCGTTAGAAGGTTTGAAAACAGCCCATTCCAGTTTAAAAACTGAAGCAGATAAATTAAAATCGGCGTACGATCTCCAAGCAGCTTCACTAGGAAAGAACGCTTCGGAAACTTCCAAGGCGAAATTACAATATGACTATTTAAAGCAAGCGCAACAAAACGCTGGTGAACAGTCTCGAAATTTAGCGCAACAATTAAATAATGCTAAAACTGCATTCGGGGCTGGATCTGAAGAAGTTAAAAGGTTAGAAACCGAATTAAATAGGGCAAGACAAGCTGAAATTGAACTAGGCAGAGAAACGCAAGCTCTAGAAAGAAGAGTTGGAGACAGCTTTAAAACAGCTAAATCACACGTTCAAGAATTCGGTAACAAAGTAAAAGAAGTCGGTCAAAGTGTTTCTAGTGTAGGAAAAGACATGTCAATGAAAGTGACAGCTCCTATAGCTGGCGCCATGGGTTACGCTGCAAAAGAAGCATCGAAATTCCAACATGAAATGGCTGATATTCGAAAAGAGGTAAACGCAACAGGGTTAACTTCTCAACAAGTTAACGACGTTATGAGCAGAATGTGGGATAGTTCCCTTGCTAACTCTCAAAAGTTTGGTGTTAGTACCGAAAAAATAAATGAAGGTTTACTTGTGTTAGTTAAAGACGGTTACACAGCAGAAGAAGCGATGCGAATCATGACTGTTTCTCTCCATACTGCCCGTGGCGCGAATGAAGATTTATCAAAAACTGTGGACGGATTAGGATCTGCTTATGAAGCTACAGGACAAAAAACAACTAACGCTGAGCAGAATATAGCTGGTATCAATAAGATGGCTGACATATTCGCTTATACAGCTAACCATACAAAAGCTAGCGTTCATTCTCTAACAGAAGCAATGTCAATTATTGGGCCAACTGCAAATTCAGCTGGACAAGATTTATCAACAACCGCTTCTGCTGTAGGTTTATTACAATCTAATGGTATTGAAGCGTCTGTAGCGGCAAGGGCTTTGAAATCTGGTTTTGTTAACTTAACTAAGCCAACAAAGGCTATGTCTAAAGCTATGGCGAAAATGGGATTCAGTGCATTTGATGCAAACGGACAAATGAAACAATTACCTCAAGTCATGGACGAACTTGAACACGGTTTACAAGGAATGACACAAGAACAACAAAACGCTACAATCGCCACAATATTCGGTAAAGAACATTTAGCATCGTGGCAAATACTTGTTCATAGTGGCGGCGAAAAGCTTAAAAAAATGTCTGATGATGCCCGGAATGCTACCGGAGAGGTTAAACATTTATCTGAACAAATGGAGAACACACCGGAAAATAAATTCAAAGAATTACAACAAACACTTCATACTTTAGCCGTACAATTCGGGACTGAAATATTACCTGCGTTAATGCCTGTTGTTGAAAAATTAAAAGAATTAATGGACTGGATTTCTAAACTTGATCCTAAAACTAAACAAACGATCGTAATTATTGCGGCATTAGCGGCGGCAATTGGCCCGTTATTAATAGTCATAGGAGCTACGATAACAGCCATAGGGACGATAATAACCGCCGTCGGTTCGGTAATTGGTTTTATCGGTACTCTAATAGGTTGGATTTCAGCTATAGCTGAAGCGATAGGGATAGTAGTCACTGTAATAGCTGCATTTGTTGGCGCTCCTGTCGCATTAGTTGTAGCCGCAATAGCTGCAATAATAGCAGCAGTCGTAGCAGTTATAGCTATATTTAACAACTGGGGAGGTATTACAGATTGGCTTAAAGAAAAATGGAGCCAATTTTCAACATGGATGTCAGAATTGTGGACAACAATTAGCGATGCTTGTTCTAAAGGTTGGGATAATGTAACCCAATCGATTCAAATGGCATGGGATATGATATCGCAATGGTTTAGTCAACAATGGGAAGAGTTTAAAAATAATTGGAATAACTTTTGGGCTGAAGTTGGCAACATAGCAAATGAAATGTGGACAGCAACGATTGAATGGTTTTCAAGTACATGGGATTCGTTCAAACAAATTTGTTCTGACGCATGGGAAGCTGTAAAATCAGGTTTCTCAGCATTCTGGGAAGGTTTGAAAGAGATCGCGCAAATAGCTTGGAATATTCTATTCCAAATCATAACATTCCCTTTACAGTTGTTATTAACTGCTTTCATTTTAGGATGGGAATTAATAAAAGAACCGGTAACACAATTCTGGGAATGGATTAAACCTTACATCGAAGAAGCTTGGAATGCTATTTCCTCTACTTTTATAGAATATAGAGATATGTTAGTTAACACTATCACAGAATTGTGGAATACAATCACAAGTGCAACTAGTACAGCGTGGAATTGGATTACTAATATAATCCGTGAATCGTGGCAATGGATCACTGATACTGTAAATGCGTTTTTGGACCCTATCAAACTTAAAATACAGCAAGGTTGGAATTATGTATTAAATATAACATCAAAGGCGTGGAACGCGGTTTCGACGTTTATTTCTGATGTTTGGAATGAGATTGTTGGATATATTAGGAACAAGATAAATAAAGCAACAGATACTGTTACAAGCGGTTGGACTTCAACTAAAAATACAACATCCAACAAATGGAATGAAATAACTTCTACTATTTCGAGAGTTTGGAATACGATAACTTCGAATATTAGTAATGCAGTAAATGAAGTGAAAAGCAGAATTGAAGGCGCTTGGAATGTAGTTTATGCCATAACTTCTGGTATTTGGAACAATGTCGTATCTAATGTAACTGGCGCTTGGGATAGGTTGTCTTCTGGTGTGTCTGGAACATTCAATTATATCTCTAACATCGTTCGTAGCAATTGGAGTTATGTTTCAGATATCCTTCAAAGCGTTTACAAACCGATTAATAGTGTGATTGATTTCTTTTATGGTCTTTGGAATTCAATTATTAAAGTAATGAACGGTATTATCGATACAGTTTCCAGAGCGTGGAATAAAGCTGGTGGCATTTTAAACAAATTAAATCCATTTAGCAGTTCTTATTCTATAAGTGTTAACGATAATACAGGAAATCAAGGAATTGCCCCAGCATCATTCGCAGCGCCTGCATCGTTTGCCGCGCCAAGGGCATTAGCTGTTAATTTAAATCAAGGCGTTCCATTAGCTCCATTCTCTTCTGGAGGTGCACTAGGAGATACGGTACAAAGGATTACTAAAACAATAGGTGGCAATGGTATTCTTTCTAATTTACCTAACATTGTTAACAATTCATTGTCATTGAGTAAAGGTGTTAACGCTAATCAGCAACAACAACCACAAGAAATTAAAAATGAAGTGACTTTTAATACAACTGTTAAAAATGAAAGTGATCTAAATAAAATGTTTGAAAAAGCTGATGATTGGTTTGCAAAGAAAAGACAAATGTTAAATATCGGTATAGGGAGGGCGCGACGTGGTTGATATTCGAATAAATGAAATATTAGGACGTGACTATCTTCTTTGTATGATAGAGCGCCCTGACATACCAACAGCAAAAGAAAAAATAGAGTTTATTGAAGTTCCTGGTAGAGAAAACGGATCATTAACAAAGAAAAATGGTTATGAAGACGTTACTTTCAAGATTGACTTTAACTTGTTAGAAGATTATAACATCAAACCATTGTTACGACGTATAAAAGCGTGGCTATTGAACGCTAAAACCCTTTCTTTTACAGATGATAACGTTTATAGAAAAATAAAAAGTGTGGAAATAGGTAGTATCGCTAATGAAATAGAAGAATATGGACAATTCGAAGTTACTTTTGTAGCTGATCCATTCGAATATGCTATTCTACAACCTTTGGAAATAACTAAGACAACTACTCTTGTAAACTCGGGCACTAAGTATTCATTACCTAAAATAACGATTTATGGTAGTGGGTCAATTACTGTTACGATAAATGATGTTTCATTCTTAATTAAAAATGTAAATAGTTCAGTAGTAATTGATTCCGAGTTAAAAGAAGCATATTCGAACACTACGCCGATGAATAGTAATATGATCGGTAATTTTCCCACATTCTCTGAAGGTGCAAACACAATAAAATGGACTGGAACTGTTACAAAGTTACAAATTGACCCGAGGTGGCGTTACTTATGATCACATTATATAAACCAACTGAAACGGATTTTACTCACAATGGTATAGGTATTTTAGATGATAATATTTACGATGCAGTTATTGAAGAAGAATTAAATGGTTTATATGTCTTAAGTTTTAAATATCCGTTATTCGCTCCGCATGGATTAGAAATAGGTGGTCAATGTTTAATCAAAGCGCCAACACCTGATGGCAATCAATTGTTTCGTGTAGCACGACCTGCACCTTCTATGGGTGAATTACACGTATTTTGTTATCACGTATTCTATGATCTCGTTGATAACTTGATTGAAGATACATTTATTCAAGAAAAGGGTGGACAAGCAGCATTACAACAAATGAAAGAACGTATGCAATATAACACTAATTTTAATTTCATTAGTGATATCAATACAATTTCTAGTTCTCGTTTGGTTAGAAAAAACCCAGTCGAAGCAATACTTGATAACAGCCAGGACAACTCTTTTCTTAGTCGTTGGGGCGGGGAATTAAAAAGGGATAATTTCACCGTCCACATGCTAAGAGAACGTGGAAAAGATCGCGGTGTTGTTATTCAACACAAAAAAGATTTATTAGGATATGAAGGCGATGTTGATTGGCAAGGTGTTATAACTCGAATGATGCCTAAAGGTTTTGATGGACTACTGTTACCAGAAAAGTACGTGGAAAGCTATAACGCTAGTAAATATATTAAACCTAAGATTAGAGTTGTTGAATTTGAACACATTAAAGCAGCTATTGGTGATTATGCTGACGACGAAGACGCAGTTCCGTTACCACAAGCATATGAAATGTTACGCAATGCCGCAAAAAAAATGTACGATGAACAACATGTTGATTATCCAAAAGCGACATATAAAGTAGAGTTTCAAGAGCTATCTCAAACTGAAGAGTATAAAGATTTGGCGGTATTACAACGTGTATATATGGGAGATACAGTAACAGTTATACATGAAGAAGACGGTTTCGAAATTGAAGCTAAAGTTAATCATTACAAATACGACCCGATCTATGAAGAGTATATCGAATTGACATTAGGCAATTTTAAAGAGACATTCGTTGATATAACAGGCAGAGTTGATAATGTTGAGAATAACTTCAATGATATTAGAGATAGCGTCAATGGTATTAAAAACAACGTTAAAGGAATGGAAAAATCAATATTAGAACAAGCACGCGAAAATGCTACGAATTTAATCAATAGCGGTTTCGGTGGCCATGTTCGTATATATCCAGAAAGAATTTTGATTATGGATACAGCTGATGAAAGAACCGCTAAAAAAGTGTGGCAATGGAATATCAATGGATTTGGTTATTCCTCCACAGGCATTAATGGACCCTATAATACGGCAATCACAATGGATGGAAGGATTGTCGCTGATTTCATTACAACGGGTGTACTAAACGGTAACTTAGTACGTGGTGGAGAGATAGTTGGTTCTACAGTACGGACAGACAACGGTACTAACTATGTCCACATCCAAAAACAATTCATACGCTTGATGGAATCGAATTTAACGCGAATGTTTATTGGTTATTACAAAAGAGCTGTTGATAGCCAAATACAACCAACAATACTTATGCATGATGATGTGGATACATCACGTTTCCGCGATGGTACTTTAACAATATCTCAATTCCCAGTGAAAGGAGAAAATTACTATACCGGTACCTTTGGTATTGTTAAAGGTTATGATGCGGATCAAACTCCACATTATTGCGCTAAATTAAATGTGGATACAAAAGGGGATGTATCTCTTCATGGAGATAACTATATTTATATTACTGGTAATAACGGAGTTACCCTAAGGTCTGATAAACAATTTAGCGCTTATACTAATACAATTCGTTTAGATTCTGTAAGCCATGTAGATATTCTTACTGGTGGGGCTTTGTTTATGAAAAGTAATCAGAATACAGAGGTCAATTCTGGTGGGCATACAATTATCACTTCTGGAAAAGGTATAAGTCAGTATGCAAAAAATGGATCATATTGGGTTGAAGTAGCCAACGGTGCTACCTTCACAGTATCTAATCCATCGAACGCATTTTGGGTAGACTCTGCTGGTGGAATAACGTTAAAAGGTGGATCTAAATCCGTATGGATGGACAGTCAGTCTTCCATTGTATTCAACTTAAAAGGAAAAAATATGCTTGATATAGTTGCAACGCCCAACGCTGAAACAGACCTTCGATTCCAAACAGTAATGCTACGAAATGGTAACGTTGAGGGATATACAACACTTCAGGTTAAAAATGGGTCAGGAAGTGCATATAACGCAGTTACAGCATCAGCTTTTCAAACGGCATCGAAACGTGAATACAAAACAAATATTCGTGACGTGCAGTTTAGCGCAATAGAAAAAATTATGGCACTTCAAATCCAACAATACAACTTGAAAACAGATATAGAAGACTTGTATGAGAAGCGAATGAATCGTGTTGAAGGGGACCCAATTCTTACAACAAACGATATAGAAACTCACTATGGGTGGATTGCAGATGATGAAAATACTCCAGAGTGTTTTGTTACAAAAACAAGAAATGCAGCTGAACTATATTCTTCATTAGCAATTCAAATAAAGGCGTTTCAAGAAGAAAAACAAGCTAAAGATGCTGAAATTCAAGAGTTAAAAGAAGAGAATAAACAAATGAACAGTAGAATTGAAGTTTTAGAACAACTGTTACTTCAAAATTTAATTGATAAGAAACCAGAGCAGCTATAGGCTGTTTTTTAATTTGCATAAAATACGGCTTTTATAACAAAAAGAAGTATACTTATAACATGCCTTTTTTATTGCGGATAAAAATCTTAAATTTTATGGACGTTGCCTACTCATAGTCATGTATAATAAATTCATGATAAAAAGGGGGGAGTTTGTTTATGGAAGATTTGTTTAATGAAATTGAAAGAGGCTTAGATGCAGGAGTATATCATTTATCTTTAGGTATAGCTTTATGCATACCTGATATTTGTGCTGGTTTGCAATCAGATGACGGAAAGACTAGCGGGAAAAAGTATAAAGAATGGTACAATAATTATGTGGCAGATAAACTGAGACTATCCGCTGATGATTGTTACTATTTCAGATGCTCATTCTTACATCAGGGTAGTACACAACATGAGAAATCAAAATATAAAAAGATAATATTTATAGAACCAGGAGGACCTATTGTTTTGCACAACAACGTCATGAATGATGTTTTAAACATTGATGTGAGAATATTTTGCAAGGACCTAATAGAGTCAGCAAGACAATGGCTCGAAGTTGTTAAAAATGATGACAATTTCATTCGCAATCACGCCAACTCCTTTAAAAGGTACCCAAATGGTCTACCTCCGTATATTGGTGGAGTTCCAGTATATGGGTAAATAATTCAGTCCATAGGAGGTGTTAATTTGACTGTAAAAGACTTAATTGCATATTTAATGGAATTAGATCATGAAAGTGAAGTTTTTGTCTCCTGTGAAGGTGGTTGTGTTGTGGATAATGATATAACAGTTAAACAAAAAGGAAATAAGGTTATATTAGAAATTGAGTAATAAATTATTATTAAAAAATATGGTTTGCTTAACAAAAGAGAGACAAATTTGTCTCTCTTTTTATTTTGAAAGGAGTGAAGTTATGACAATTGAAATCGGAGTACTTATAGCAATAGCATCAGCATTAATTGGGTATTTTTCTTACTCATTGAATCGCTCAAAAGAAATTAAGTCGGATGGTCAGCGAGGGGCTGAAATGAAAGCAAAGTTAGAATACATTAGCAAAGGTGTTGATGATATTCGTATAGATCAAAAGGCAAGTGAAAGACAAATGGTTTCATTTGGTGAACGCATTACAAGGGTGGAAGAAAGCGCTAAACAAGCACATAAACGCCTTGATAATTTAGAAAAGGATACGAATTAACTATGAAAAAAGAGAATATAAAAAAGCGATTCCGCAACTGGAAAACATGGGTTGCGGTTTTTTCTTTGCTTGGATTTTTGTTTACGAAATTTGGTGTACCAGAGGCTAAGAGCTTTTTGGATGAATTAGCACCTTATTTATTAACTGTTGGTATCGCTTTAGGGATTTGGTCAGATCATGATGATAATCAAAAAGGAGATGTTGAATAATGGGTTACACTGTAGATATTTCAAAATGGAATGGTAATATTAATTGGCCTGTAGCAAAACAACACATTGATTTCATCATCGCTCGTGTACAAGATGGTTCAAATTATGTAGATCCTCTATATAAAGGATACGTACAAGCTATGAAGCAGCATAAAATTCCTTTTGGCAACTATGCATTTTGTCGTTTTGTTTCTGAAAATGATGCACGTATAGAAGCGCGAGACTTCTGGATCCGCGGAGATAAGAGTGCGACAGTCTGGGTTGCAGATGTTGAAGTGAAAACAATGAATGATATGAGAGCGGGCGCTCAAGCGTTTATTGATGAATTACGCCGATTAGGTGCTCAAAAAGTCGGTTTATATGTTGGCCATCATATGTATGCTCCATTCGGAATGGCAAATGTACTTGCTGACTTTGTATGGATCCCCCGCTACGGAGGAAAGAGACCATCTTATCCATGCGATATTTGGCAATACACTGAAACAGGAAATGTGCCTGGTATCGGTAAGTGTGATTTGAATGAATTAATCGGAAACAAACCTTTATCTTGGTTTACAGAAGTGAATCAGCCAGAACAAAACGCTTCTAATGGCGGGTATCAGTATGTTAAATCTGGTGGGTTTGGCGTCTCATTGGTTCCAGAAGTCGTAAATGCTATGAACGAGCGTGGAATTAAAGGGAAGGTTATCTCGGATTCTTCAACTGGAGTAGCATACTTACAAACGGAAGTATTGCCTAATCAGGAATTAGACAAGATTACTTGGTGGATGGACACTAGACCGGAAGGAAAATGGTTCTACGAGTATTTTAAGAAGTAAAAAATAAGAGCCGTCCATAGGACGGCTTTTTTTGTTTCTTCTATTCAAAATCTATTTATTCATTTTACTTAAAGCTTTATCCATTTGGCGTTCATTAGCTTGAGTAGCACTACTTGTTGCATTTTCTACACCGCGGTAATTATATTTAGAGTTTTGCCAGAAATCAAAAGCAAAATCTTTTAAATTTTTATCTGATGCATTTTTATCAACAATTTGTGATTTGAAAAGGTTTTTCAGCATGTGTTCATGGTTAGATACATCTTTAATATAGTTTTTATCTTTATATTCTTTAATAATTTCGTCACCGAATTGTTTAACTTCATCTTTAGATGGTTTGTAATCCTTAGCATATTTGCTTACTTCATCAAACTTTTCAGTTGTAGATTTATCACTGGATGCAATTTCTTTAACTTTTCCTTCCCATTTTCCAGTTACTGTAACAGTTTCCTTCGGTTTGCTTTTTTCTTTTGGATCGTCATTAGATATATCGATGATTAGTGCAATAACAAGGATTGCAAATAATGCAATAAATCCAAAACAACCGAATTTGAAAGCTTTTTTCATAAATATTTCCCCCTAATTAATATTAATAACTGTATTATTATATCAAACTTTAATAATATTTGTATTGTTTCAAAGGGACAAATACTTTATTAAAAATTCACATCGTGTCCAAGTCTTCTTCTATCCAAATCTCTTCTACGCGCATATTAAGAACTTTAGCGATTCTAATCGCGACTAAAAGGGTTGTATCTATTTTTAGGACGTGTTTAATACAATCGAGTTGGACTGCTCATAGAAAGTGAAGGAGATTAAAAAATATGAACAGATTACGCAAATTTATAAACAGAAGCATAACGGGAAAATGCTAGTTATTTATTTTTTAACCGTTACCAAATACAGAGGGGAATTAGAGAAGTTAGCAGTTAAATATGATGTTCCTCTGGAGGTGGTATGCGATAGTGGGATTTTAAATTTAGCAAATAAATAGCATTTGTATAACGTATTTATTGTATAATTATATTTTATAATAAATACGTTGGTTGGTGAATTAATGAAAAGAAATTGGTTTTTACAAATGGAACAAATAACGATTTTTATGGGAGTTTCTATAGTTTTACTTGGAACTTTAAATATTCTAGGTGAAGCAAATATTTCAGCTGCATTAGTTACAGGTATTTCTTTAGCTGGACTTTGCTTAACGATATCTGATTTTCTCAGTAAATCAATAGAGGATAAGAATAACCCTAAATCAGAAAAGAAGGCATTAGTAATATGTGGGCTGCTATATTATACAGCGGCATTCTGTATAATAGCTTTTCCTAATTCTAAGATGATTACATCGTTGTCAAAAGACACACTTGATTCATTGAGCACCTCAGCGAGTGTTATTGCTTTAGGTTTCGTATTTATGATGATAGGTAATAACAATAGAAGGGCAGTAATTAATGAACAGAAGAAACGAAATGCCCGAGTTGAAGATATGGAAAAAGCTTTAGATGAAAACCTGATAGTTATTGACGAGATTAAAAAAATTATAGCAGAACAAGAAGAAACAATTAAAAATCTTGAAAATAATATTAAGGAAATGGAAAGAAGTAAAAGTTTGATATCCCAGTCTCTTAGTGATGGGAAACAAGACTAAAGATTAATTTGTTAATGTGGCTTGAGAATGTAGGAGTAATTAATTAAAAGTGGGACCTTACTGCCTTAAGTGAAGGAGGGAGCAAAATGGTAAGTAATTTACGTACCGGATTTTTAAAAATAATGAACGAATATATAGAGGCAAAGAGAGAGCGTTGGACTGGTCACTTATTAGGCTCTTTTGTTAGAGGGGAAATTACAAAAGAAATCGAAAAATTAACCTTTATTGATAAAAATCAATACATAGTAAGAGGCTCAGTCGGTCAAGGGAATTGGGCAACTTTTCCCTGGATTGCAGTGTTGAATAAAAATATTACGACTTCTACTCAAAGAGGTTACTATATTATGTACTTGTTTAGTGATGATATGCAGCGACTTTATTTAACCTTAACACTAGGGCATCTCCAAAATACAAAAGAAGAGATAGAAAGGATTAAACGCGAGATTCGTGAAGTTATCACGATGTCAGAAAAGGTTAAAAAGGATGATGACATCTTTCTTGGTACAAGCCCAATAGCAAGAAGCTATGCAAATTCTACTGCCGCTTATATTTCCTATAGTGTTCAAGAAATGCCAGGTGAGGAAGAGCTAGTTGAAGACCTACAAGAGATGATTCAATATTACGAGCAATATATTATTGGAGTTAATTTAAACAGCCCCGAAACACAGGACTCAAATCCGAATGGTGAAGGTGGATTAAGTGATCAAATAACAAACAAAGATCTATTAGGAAGAAATCTATTAGTTAGGGAGCTTGGCAACTTTTATACTGAATATAGTAAAGCTAACTCATCTCCTTTTTATATTGGGATTTTTTCTAGATGGGGAATGGGAAAAAGTTCGTTGGTGGAAATGTTATCAGAGTACATTGGAAATAATAACTCAAATATAAACGAATACGTAGTATGTAAAGTAGATTGTTCTGTATTTGATAAAAAAGATCAACTATGGGTTAAAATACTTAATCAATTGATAGATGAAATTTCTAAAGACAAAGATAAAGACAAAGAAGATAAGTTCAACTTTAAATGGAAATTTATTTCTTTTAAAACTAGGTTTTTTGCCCGTAATTTTTGGGAATGGTTAAAAGGTAAAAATAGATGGATAAGTATTTTAGGGATTGGTAGTATCTTTGGATTTATTATTTATAAATTTATGCCTTTATTAATGGGAGAAAATCAGAGTCTAAGAGAGATTACTTTTCTCATCACGATAGTTACCGCTTTTTATACTTTAGTGAAAAGCATATCATCAATATTTAAAGAAAATGTGTTTTTAACGGATAATAGAAGTATAGATAATACATATTCGAGAAGTGTTAATGAATATAAACTTTTGTTAAATTTGCTAAATAATGTTCCGAAAAAAAAGGATATTAAGATATTACTAATATTAGATGAATTAGATCGAATTCATAAAGATCTATTGCCAGATATAATTGAATGCATTCAATTATTTAAATCCTTAAATGAAGAAAGATTACGAGAAAAACAAGAAAATAATAAAAACGAGACGAATAATAAATCCACAATCTCGTGTTTATTTTCATTTAACCATGACGTACTGTTTCCTATTATAGGACGAAATATATCTTTAGAAGATAAGCAATTATTTATTCAAAGTTATAAGAATTATAACGGATTTGTTGAAGGAAAAGATAAAGATGTTTATGTGAATTATTATAAATTAGGGAAAGAATACATGGATAAGTATCTAGATTTGTCTCTTTATCTGGAAGATAGTATTGATTATAGAAATTTGGTGGATCATTTATTTGATGGAAATGATATAGAAGGTGATAATGAGGGTAAAAATAAGGAATCGGCACGATTATTTGAAGGGCATGATGAAATAGAGAGTGAAGAACTAATGCAACGATCCGGGGCTCAAGAACAGTCCGAATATCCAGCAGAGTTAGAAATACCCGAAGAGAGGGATGTTCCGTCATTTACATTGATAGAACGTCAGGTTATTAAAGATACAATATGTAAGTACGCTTCAGATGTAGAGCCTCGGAAAATTATAAGATTGAAGAATGCTTTACTATTATTAAAAAAATTAAACAAAGAAAAGGAAGATGTATTGGATATAGAAAAGAAGAAAGAATTACAAAAATTTATTATCGCCTTCCTTGAAATTGATATTAGTGATAAAAATGCTGAGATAGCAGCAACTGTCGAAGAGTCGTCAGATAATAAATATTTAAAATACACGAATTATTTTATACATAATAAAGATTAGGAAAGATAATTCTCTAGATAATGTTTTTAGAAGAGTTTGGCTACTTAGCTAAGCTCTTTTTTTATAATAAAAATTAATTGGAGCTACTATATTTGTGAAGGTGTATGTAATGAAGGAGAAATAAAAAAGTGCAAACAAGTTTGCAAACGAACTTGCTAACACTTATACAAAATAGACATAAATTATCGCTGATATGTCATCTTCAATAATAGCTATAATCAATTAAAACGGGCTAACATGAAATACTCATAAAAACATTCTTAATATCAAGAATATAATCATCCAGATATTCCTTTACTTTTAAGACGAAAACGAGGCATGATATTGATTTCTACCTCAGAGTTTGCGTCAAATAATAAAAAAATACGGTTTGTAAAACTAAAAATACAACAAGCTACAACCGGCATGAAATGGATTAAGATATTTAGAAATTTAAAAGATGATTTTCAAATAGGGGGAGAGGTGGATTTAGACCATATTCTCCAATATCCGAAAGATTATATTGTAGGAGAAAATAAAAGGGTGTTATTTCCATACAATGAGAGAATTTATAAAGTTCAAGGTACTAAAATAGAACCGGGTATAACAGTAAAGGAAAGAGAGTATTTATTTAAAGAATTTCAGCGTAAATTCTCTTATTTCACAATACTTCCAGAATGTAAAAAGGTAGCTACAAATAACAAAAATGAATTATTTCCTTTATTTGCACCAAAAGGATTAGAGACATTAATATTAGAAGTTTGGTCTGAAAATATAGCGCTGGAAATAGAACAAGCATTACTTGATAGCGAAATTGTTTTGACTAAAGTTGGTGAAAATTCTTATGTATTGAATACAGATTTTCCAGTGTTATTAAAGATTGTGAGATACAATATTGAAAAGGTGTTACAAAATCCATATAAAATGCAATATTGCCAAAAATATAAAACAAATCTTGTAGATGATGTTAAGAAAGCTGTCTATGCTACCGCGGGTAAGCGCAGTGATGCGACATTAGCATTAATCGCGATGAAAAATTGTGATGGACGCGAAAAAATTGATCCAAAACAAATCATTAGAGAGGGATTTGCACGAACAAACCGTATTTCAACATTTATTAATTTATTTATAGGCCAAAATGTATCTCGTAAAACAATTGTAAATAGTGTTTTTAGTCTATTAGAACAAAAAGGATTTTTGAGGCGTAGTTGGAATAAGATAAATCTACCTTGTACATATGTTAGTTTATCAATTGAACGAATATCGAAATTCGATTTCTTACCTATTTTTTCAAAAATAAAAGGAAAAGAAATTTTATATAAATTATATGGGAGTACAGAGTGGCAAACGATTGATTACGTATTATTAAATATAAATAAACATAATGCATTTTTACCACAACCATCAAAGAGAAATGATATGGGAGCTCTTTTTAAACAATATGTTTTCGAAACATTAATGGAAATTGTACAATATGCAAAAGAACAAAATAAACAAGTTTACTTCATTGTAGATGCAAATTTGAGAAAATATTGGATAAAAGAGTTACAAAATAAAGAAATTAATATAGATATTTTACCTGATATTGTTCCAGAGGTGTTAAAGGTTCCAAATTTAAATATTATTAGAATAAATACAGGTTTTGATGTACCAAGTTACGGTGTAATAGAATCTGATGATGCTCTAGATAGCATTGGCTTATATGCAGATCAAAAAGGGATGTATTATAGCACTGGTGAATATTCACTTAATTGTAGTGGGATTTTTCAGCGATATATACTTGAAATTCTACCATTAGGTGTAAAACCTGTAGAAAGGGATTATATCGCTAAAATGATACATTACATGTGCTGTAATTCTAGTATGCTTTCGAAAAAGAATGTACACATGACATATTCCATGCATATGGAAAAGATAATAAAGAGTTATATTACTGACATAGATGCAAGAGAGTTTAAAGAATTTAATGATGAATTGGATGTAGATGTAGTAAAAGTAGAAAAGAAAGATTCAATTATTCTACTTTAAATACTTGTAAACAAATCCTGCTCGTTATATCGAACAGGATTTGTCATTTTTTTATGTAAATAAGGATATCCTTTGTCAAGTATCTTTTCGTTTACATATTTACTTTATGTGCAGACAGGATTAATATGTTTTTTAGAAATACAAAAACTATTTCATATGGAAAAACGATTTTTATTAATTGAAAAAATTTGAAAGGAATGGGGAATTGTGAAGAAATTAGATGTGCTCTTAATGCTACTGAGCGGCCTCTTTCCAATTGCAGGACTTACAAAGCAAATCCCTCTAGAACAATCTATATATATTGGAGGGCTTTTATTTTTTACTAGTTTCGGTAGTTATTTTGCTAAAAAGATGTATTCACGTATATGCAGCTGGATAGCGTATGCGCCATTTATAACATTACTGTTAGTTATTTGGCATCAGGATATTGCAACAAGCTCAATCATAGCAAATGCGAAAATTGCTGCATGTGTCGCGTTAATTCCATGTTTATTCCGTTTTCGTACATATGGACTTACTTTGGGCTTATTCTCATTATGGGCCGCTTTACTATGGGATATAAAAGAAGTACAGTCGTTAGTCATACTTGAACGCATAACGAGTTTAATGACAAGCCATTATGTATATATATTACTATTAATTGGAGGACTTGTAATAGGAGGATTACTCGCGATGTTCATTCACCGCAAAGAGAAAGATAATAATAAAGAAAATATAAATCTACTTGGACCAAAAAAGAAACACAAAAGATTATCATTTAAGATTCGTCTTCCAAGATTACCGAAATTAAGGATAAAACTATTTAAGTTTGGTGGAAAAGAATCTAAAAGTAAAATGCCAGAAAAAATCCATGAGTATAAGTACGAAGAACCAGTTGCAACATATGAAATGACAGAGCAAATAGATCCATACAAAGAAAATGCAGTTCAAGGTCAAACAAGGATGGAACGCCGAAGAAATAGGTATAATGCATAATGAAGTTTAATAACCCCGTAATGACTTATCTTAATATTGATGAATCATTACGGTTTTTTTATGTAATGAAATGAAGGTTGCTATTGCGGAGGGGAATAGCATATTTTATAGATAGGAACTAAAATAAGGGGAGGATAAAATGCTTATCATTACATATATATCTGTTTGTATATTATTCTTAGTTAGCTTTTTACATGTATATTGGGCTTTCGGAGGTAATTGGGGGACAAATAGTGTTATTCCAACTAAATCAGGGGAAAAGGCGTTTACACCTCGCGCCGGAATGACATTGTTCATTGCATTATTATTAAGTATGGCAGCAATAATTTTGTTGCAACAAGCAAAAATTTTTCATTTTGCAGTTCCTAATGTTATTATTCAAGTCGGTTCCTGGATTTGTATGATCGTCTTTTCTATTAGAGTAATTGGTGAGTTTAATTATTTTGGTATCTTTAAACGACAAAAAGATACACACTTTGCTAGAATGGATACCGGTTTATATATTCCACTTTGTGCATTTTTATCTTTATCTTTCTTATTAGCAATAATTTTGTGAGTAAATAATAGTAGCTGCTTTTCTCAAAATACATGTAAACGTGAGAAATCTAAGGGTAAATAAAAAGGATGTAAGCGCCTTCTTGTCGAAATGTAAATTATTATGAAAGGCGGTGACACTATGAAGTATGTAAAAGTTAGTATGAATGGTGGAAGTGAACATAAATTCTCAATGACTTTAGATCGGTTTGAAGAACTTATTACTGCAGAGAATGGGATATTAGAAAATAAATTAGTATGTATTGAAAATGTAATGATTAATCCTACTAATATATCTTCTGTAGTTGAAAAAATTGGTGTACCGGCTAAGTTTATGGAAGCTTAAAATGTTAGATAAAAAACATCCATTGGGGATGTTTTTTAATTTATAAATATGATAATCGTACAGTAAATATTTGAGTAGATTTTATAGCAATGACTATGCATATATTAAGTACCTGAACATGGTGCTTAATACATGCACGAAATAATAAGTACAAGCATATATTATGTAGTAGGACAAAATCTTCGTGTCCTACTTAATACTCAGAAAAAACCTCTAATCACATAAGAGCGGCCAATTGCAGGGTGCTCTTATTTTTTATGAAAATCTACTACGAGCCTTATTTTATAGTAGGATGCAATAATAAAGGGCTATTTTGAAATAGTGTTTTTTAGCCTTTAATTTTAAATTTATCTTTAACGTTAATAAATATTAAAAATAATATGATAGCAGAAATTAAGTTAGATAAGTAGAAATTTTGATGAAACAGTAGTTCAAAGATGACATCGAAAGTAACGAATAAGGCAATAGCAGGTAGTATGCAAATAAATATAAATCTCCAATTTTTTAAGTAATGTTTATAATTAGTAAGTACTTTCTCCATAAATATAGCTCCTATATTTTTGTTTTTATATAATTATACATTTAGATACAAAGATTTTCAAAGTGAAATATTTAGCAATTCAAAAATATAAGGAAAGCTTTTGTTGAAAATCCAGATTGCTGTAGCAATCTGGATTTGACTTTAAAGAACTATACTAAAATGATACACTATAATCTACGTTATTTTTGAAATGAATAGAGGGATTTGTGTGATAGATAAAATTAAAAATGCTGTAGAGGATATGTACGAAGATGAGGCTAAAGATTTACTTCAAAGTATTCTCATACAGTTAAACTTATTAGAAGAAAACTACAGTGAAGATACAATTAAAAATTTGATGGATATTCCGAAACAATTAACAAGTAATCCTACTTATAAAAGGAATGTAAAAGAAAGTACGCACATACATATTGCTTTTGATGATTCAACGGCTGGTTGCTTAAAATATATGTTAAGTCAAGAAGAATTATTTGAAGAGAGTGTTGTTGCTTTTTCGGAATTCTTTTCAATTGGACCGATATATAGGTTGCATACGAATGAGGGGCAACTAGCAAGACAGAAGTGGTTAATAAATAACTTAACTGCTTATGATAGTTATTTTGAAGAAGAATATTTATCAAGATTTATAGCAACTATAGAAGAACTACATACTATTCCTGTTGAAACGCCTATTACAATTTGGAAGGCTGATAATGCACATGAACATGTAGGCTTAAGTTTTGTAATGGCACAATTAAAGGATAAGAAAAACATTCGAGTTATTAATACGTCTGAAGCAAGTAGAGAAATATTAAAACAAGAGTATGATATTCGTGGAACGGGAGAATTACCACCTGAAAGTTTAGCTCTATTCCAAAAAAGTTTTATAAAGCTACCTTATTTAACTGAAGAGAAGCGCATGAAGTTTGAAAATGAGTGGGATAGATTATCGGAAAGCATAGAATGTTTAAGAGTTTGGAAAGAAAATGAAGTGCATTCTGTACAGGAAGATTATTTTGATCAATTTATAATTGAATGCGCCAAAAGTGTGGGTGCTGATCGAGAGTTCCTTAAAGCTCCTAGAGTAATTGGTGAAGCACTTGGTCTTGTTGAACAATTAGTTGGAGATACTTTCTTAGAATATCGCTTGAAACAATTAATTAAACAAGAAGTATTTGAATTTGAAGGTTCGTTAGATGAAATGCGTTTTTATAGTGTGAAGTTAAGGAAATAATAAACACATTCTATTTTTGAAAGGCTCGTATTTTTAATAATACGAGCTTTTTAAGTTGAATTTGGGCTATACATAAGCTTCCCAGAGAGGGCATATCACATATGAATGGTAAAGGTAATGAATGAAAAGAAGGTGATTTGTTAATATGTATAACCAACAAAATTATCCATATGATCAAGCGATGTATTATAATCCACAAAACTACGGGTATGAACCTACAAATGAAGTGAGAGATATTGAACAAGAAGATTACAGACCAGATGATGCAGAAGATGCTCCAACGTCACCACCACCGTCACAGGCGCCGTCGTTACCGTCTACATTTGCTTCTCCGGCACAACCAGGTAATATGAAATCATGGATGTGTAACTGTCTAGGAAGATGGGGCTATTTACGCTTACATCGTCCTGGTCCTTTCGGAAGGGACTTATGGTTTTTTCCGACTGAAGTGAGAAGAAATGGAGTGTCAGGTTACACGTGGCAAGGTGGTCGTCGTCGTAAAGTAAGTTATCGCTATCAACAAATTAGTAATTTTATGTGCTTCGCATAAAGAGAAGTGGGAGAGTGAAACGATTTTACTCTCTCACTTTTTAATTTTTCAATATACGAAGTAAGATTTTGATTAAAAATTTACAATTTTCACGTTTTTATTAGAGTATAATGCATATGTTGGGTTGGTTTTCAAAAACAAATGAGAGTGAGGGAATACAATGTCAATGAAAAACAAAGTTGGGTTAAGCATAGAGGATGGCATTAATTTAGCTTCAGCTCAGTTTAAAGAAGATGCGTATGAAATTTATAAAGAATCGCGAAAAAAACAACCTATATTATTTGTAAACCAAGTTGAAATCGGTAAAGAATGGCTCATTACTAGATATGAAGATGCTCTGCCACTTTTAAAAGATAATCGTTTAAAAAAAGATTGGACAAATGTGTTTTCTCAAGATATAAAGAACATGTATCTTTCCGTTGATAATAGTGACCACTTAACAACACATATGCTAAATTCAGATCCACCTAACCACAGTCGTTTACGATCTTTAGTTCAAAAAGCTTTTACACCGAAGATGATTGCACAATTAGACGGAAGAATTGAGAGAATAGCAGATGATTTGATAAGTGATATAGAGCGAAAAGGTACATTAAATCTTGTGGATGATTATTCATTTCCGTTACCAATTATTGTAATAAGTGAGATGCTCGGTATTCCAAAAGAAGATCAAGCGAAATTTAGAATTTGGTCTCATGCTGTTATTGCATCACCAGAAACACCTGAAGAAATAAAAGAGACCGAAAAACAACTATCTGAGTTTATTACATATCTTCAATATTTAGTTGATATTAAACGAAAAGAGCCAAAAGAAGACTTAGTGAGTGCTTTAATACTTGCAGAGAGTGAAGGGCATAAACTTAGCGCTCGGGAACTATATTCAATGATAATGCTATTAATTGTAGCAGGACACGAGACGACAGTGAATTTAATTACAAATACGGTATTAGCACTTCTTGAAAATCCAAATCAATTACAGTTATTAAAAGATAATCCAAAACTAATTGATTCGGCTATTGAGGAAGGATTGCGTTATTATTCTCCAGTTGAGGTTACAACTGCAAGATGGGCAGCGGAACCTTTTCAAATTCACGACCGAACAATCGAAAAAGGAGATATGGTTGTCATTGCCTTAGCTTCTGCAAACCGTGATGAAACTGTATTTGAAAACCCAGAAGTATTCGATATTACTCGGGAAAATAATCGTCATATTGCGTTTGGTCATGGTAGCCATTTCTGCTTAGGAGCTCCACTTGCGAGGTTAGAAGCAAAGATTGCTATTACTAATTTGTTTAATCGAATGCCTGAACTAAAAATAAAAGGGAATCGTGAAGAAATTAAATGGCAAGGTAACTATTTAATGCGTTCTTTAGAGGAATTGCCTTTAACTTTCTAGAATAGTTAAAAGGAGACATGCATACATCGAAAATGATTTACATAGAGTATGTATGTGTTATTTAAATTCGAAACGGAAGGGTGAAGACATCCCAATGATTAACTAATTCTATTTGTAAGAGATCTTCGTTAAAAAACGAAATATTCTTCTGAATAGGGTTAGTCTGTACATTTATAGAAAAGGGATGTATTTCGCTCTGCGAATATATAGTCTTTTTATATGATTTGTGCTGCCTCCTGTTCAGAACATGAAATAGGAGGCTTTTTTATGTCGACAAATGTAGTAACGAAACAAAACAATGGGGTATCACAAGTATTAAAAAATCGGTTTGTTCAAGGGATTTTAGCATCAGCATTATTTTTACAAATAGGAATATGGGTTCGAAACTTTGCGGTATTACTATATGTAATGGAAATGACAAAAGGTGATGCTTTTGCTATTTCGATGATTTCAGTTGCTGAATTCGCTCCAATTTTTATTTTTTCATTTATTGGCGGTACTTTTGCTGATAGGTGGAAGCCAAAGAAGACAATGATATGGTGTGAAACGTTAAGTTCCATTTCAGTATTCGCTGTATTAATTACGCTTATGTTTGGAACGTGGAAAATTGTGTTTTTTGTGACACTCATCTCTGCAATCCTTTCACAGTTTTCACAACCATCTGGAATGAAATTGTTTAAACAACATTTATCAACGGAACAAATTCAATTAGCAATGTCTATATATCAAACGATATTTGCAATATTTATGGTATTAGGACCAATACTAGGGACATTTATCTTTCATAGTTTTGGAATTTATATTTCAATCATCATAACAGGTATCTCGTTTTTACTTGCGGCAGTTGTATTGTTATTCCTTCCTAAAGATCTTGAAAACGACGTAGAAAAGAAAGGTATCACTCTGTTGCAGGAGATGAAGGATGGTATTAAGTATGTCAAAAAGAAAAAAGCATTAACTTTGCTAGGGCTTTGTTTTATGGCTGCAGGACTAGGTATAGGATTAATTCAGCCATTAGGTATATTTATTGTGACTGAGCAGTTAGGATTATCAAAAGAGAGTTTACAGTGGCTACTAACAGTAAATGGTGCGGGAATGATTGTTGGCGGAGCATTAGCAATGGTATTTGCGAAAAACGTTGCTCCGCAAAAGATGTTAATTATCGGTATGCTTGGTCAAGCAATTGGTATTGGCATTATAGGATATTCTACAAATTTATGGGTGACACTTACAGCGCAGCTTTTTAGTGGTTTAGCTCTTCCGTGTATCCAAATTGGTATTAATACGCTTATTATTCAAAATAGCGATACCGATTTTATAGGTCGTGTAAATGGTATTTTAAGTCCGCTTTTTACCGGTTCAATGGTAGTAACGATGAGTATAGCTGGCTCATTAAAAGAGATGTTTTCATTAAGTATGATGTATGAAGGGACGGCTTTACTTTTTATAATTGGATTATTGTTTATTTTACCTATATACAATTTAAAGCCAGTAATAGCGGTAGAAAGTGAAATAAGTGGTAAAGGAAGTGCCGTACAAAATGAATCCTAATCCAAATGTTAAATACCCTATTGAAGGAAATCAAAACGTTCAATTTATAAAAAATATAATAACAAAACCTAATATACTTGTTGGTGAATATTCTTATTATGATGCGAAAGATGGAGAAACATTTGAAGATCGAGTATTACATCATTATGAATTTCTTGGAGATCGCCTTAATATTGGAAAGTTTTGTTGTATTGCATCTGGAGTTAACTTTATTATGAACGGAGCCAATCATCGGATGGATGGATTTTCGGCATATCCATTTAATATATTTGGAAATGGGTGGGAGAAGTATACACCTAGTTTGTCTGATTTACCTTATAAAGGTGATACAGTTATAGGAAATGACGTTTGGATTGGTATGGATACAACAATTATGCCCGGAATAAAAATAGGGGATGGTGCAATCATTGCAGCTAAATCTGTTGTGACTAGAGACGTCGCACCATATACAATTGTTGGTGGAAACCCTGCAAATAAAATAAAAGAGAGATTTTCAAATGAAATAATTCAAGAATTATTGCAAATTCAATGGTGGCATTTTGATATTGAAAAAATAACTGGAAATATTGATGCTATTGTACGCGGAGATATTGAACCATTAAGAAAGCTAAAAAGGGAATGAAAAATGGATGACAAATAGTATCATACCTCCGAATTTTGTTAATGATAATAGAACAAGGAGGTGTGATACTATGGCACAAGACGTTTTATGTGAAGTAAACAACTGTAAATTTTGGGCGAACGGTAATAAATGTAGTGCAGAGGCAATTTACGTAGTAAGTCATAAAGGTAAACATGCATCTACAACGGAAGAAACAGATTGCAAAACATTCGATCCAGAAGTGTAAATTCTTTAAGGGTAGCCAAATCGTGGTTGCCCTTTTATTAATCATATTATTGATAATAAATATCATTTTCATTCATTAATTTTAGCTTTTTTTGTTATTTTTTCATATTTTCTTCATAAGTGATGTAATCCAACTCAATTCATGTTCAATTCGTGATTTACTAAATTCAATGACTTCAGTAATAAAGGGTGAGGTAACCTCTAGAGACTGAATAGCGGTAAGTTGATTATGTAGTACGTTTTGACGTACAGTCAAAATCTCTTTTCTAGCTTCATATTCAAGTTTTTCAAATAGCGCGATACGAACAAGAAATTCTGCATTATTTGTCGCAAGTTTTTCGGGAAACTCTCGTAACATTTCAGAAAAAATTTCTTCTCCTGTTTCTGTTATATCGTACATATTTCGGTTTGGTTTTCCAACTTGTTTATGTATTTTTTTCGTTATAGCACCCATATTTTCAAAGCGTCTAAGGGCAGGATAAAGCATGTTGTGATTTAATTCAAAATTCTCACCTAAACGATTTTGAACATTTTTTTTGATTTCATATCCATGTTTTGGTCCGGTCGTTAATTCTGCTAGTAGTAAAATGTCAACGTACATAAAAATCCCCCTTATATATTTCTCAAGTTCTCTAATGAAAAATCCCCTTTAGTATATGTTAAAATAACATATGATAGTTTATACAACTTTGAACTGCCGACCTATCACTTTTATTGTAAAAGAAAAGGGAGGAAAGAACTATGGCTTCACCTGAAAATGTTATTTTAGTTCATGAAATTTCAAAGCTGAAAACAAAAGAAGAATTATGGAATCCATATGAATGGTATCGTTTGATGAGGGATAATCACCCAGTTCATTATGATGAAGAGCAGGATGTATGGAATGTTTTTTTATATGATGATGTAAATCGTGTTTTATCAGATTATCGCTTATTTTCAAGTAGAAGGGAGCGCAGACAATTCTCAATCCCTCCTTTAGAAACTAGAATAAATATAAACTCTACAGATCCACCAGAACATCGCAATGTACGTTCCATTGTTTCTAAGGCATTTACTCCAAGAAGTTTAGAACAGTGGAAACCTCGAATACAGGCTATCGCAGATGAACTTGTACAACATATCGAAAAATGTAGTGAAGTTAATATCGTTGAACAGTTTGCTGCACCTTTACCTGTTACCGTTATTTCTGATTTATTAGGAGTCCCAACAACAGATCGTAAAAAAATTAAAGAATGGTCTGATATTTTATTTATGCCGTATAGTAAAGAAAAGTTTAATGATCTGGATGCTGAGAAAGGGATAGCATTAAATGAATTCAAAGCATACCTTCTACCGATTGTTCAGGAAAAGAGATATCATTTAACCGATGATATCATTTCTGATTTAATTCGAGCTGAATATGAAGGCGAAAGATTAACCGATGAAGAAATTGTAACCTTTTCATTAGGTTTACTAGCAGCTGGGAATGAAACCACTACAAATTTAATTATTAATAGCTTTTATTGCTTTTTAGTAGATTCACCTGGAATTTATGAAGAGTTAAGAAAAGAACCTAACTTAATTTCAAAAGCGATTGAGGAAGTATTACGCTATCGCTTTCCTGTTACATTAGCCCGGAGGATTACAGAGGATACAAATATATTTGGTTCTTTAATGAAAAAGGATCAGATGATTGTTGCGTGGGTTAGTGCAGCGAATTTAGACGAGAAAAAATTTTCACAAGCCTCTCAATTTAATGTACATCGAACAGGGAATGAAAAGCATTTAACCTTTGGGAAAGGTCCTCACTTTTGCTTAGGAGCACCACTTGCACGTTTAGAGGCTGAGATTGCATTAACTACCTTTATAAATGCTTTTGAAAAAATAGAGCTATCTCCATCTTTCTGTTTAGAAAAATGTATATTGGAAAATGAACAAACATTAAAATACTTACCTATTCGATTGAAAGCTAAATAAAAATCTTAACAAGGTGCATACATTTGCATCTTGTTTTTTGTTTCTCAATTGTGAGTTTTCGGTAATCACCTTAATATGGAATTGTATAAAACGTAGAGGAGGATTCTTATGTTGACTTGTAATGGAAGTAAATCATTTCAAAAGTTTATTAAAGGTGTTACAGATCTTATGGAAAACGGTTTATTTGAAGAAGAAATAGTGTGTGGCATTGAAAAGTTACTAGAAGAACTTTTAGAAAAGAAAACATGGCTTCCGTTAGATAAACAGAAGGCCAATTTGACTCAATATGCACGACATTTATTGTATGAAGATCCGCTCAAACGTTTTGAAGTACTAGCTCTCGTATGGAAAGATGGACAATCTACACCTTTACATGATCATGACGGCACATGGGGAGTAGAAGGCGTTTTTTCAGGAAGGATTATGGTGCAGAACTTTATACAAACGAAACAACTTGGAAATTCACTTGTTTATTTAACACATACAGGAAATCTTTATTTGGGAGAAGGAGAAACAGATAAAGTAATTCCACCAGCGGATTGTCATATTCTTGAAATTAGCAAAAATGAAGGCGTTATTACGATTCATGTCTATGGAAAACGGTTAGAAAAGTTTAAAGTATATATCCCAACTGAAGAAAAAAATGTGTACATGTGTGAGACAAAATACATTAGTTATAATTCATAGTTTAAAATCCAAAGCTTTTTTAAAAAGAAAAGCTTTGGATTTTATTTTTAATTATTTCTTGACCTGAAACGCTTTTCATAAATTATAAATAAGGAGTACCTCACGAGGATTGTATGAAAACGATACCTAATAATTAATTAGAACTCGTGTATTTATAGAAAGTGGTGAAGAAATAATGAAATTAATCGCAATTGATTTAGATGGAACTCTTCTTTCGGGGAATAAAATGATAAGTAAAGAAAATGCAGAAGCAATTCGAACATGTCAAGAAGCTGGCCATGTTGTAGCAATTTGTACAGGACGTTCTATTGTTGACATTGAGCGATTATTGTTAGAAGTTAATTTAGAGTGTCCAATCATTGCGGAAAATGGGGCTCTTATATATAAAGATAAAAAAATGATGAAGAGATATCCAATTCAAAATATGCAGGCACTTGAAATTGTAGAATATCTTGAAGAGAATGGTTTATATTATCAGCTTTATACTGATAAAGGTGTGTATGTACCGGATTATGGAGTAGAGAGTGTACGTAATGAAATTGAGTATGTGAAGAATTCAAAAGAAAATTTCGACTTGAAAGAGTTAGAAACAATCGCAGCATTATATCTTGAGCATACAGCGTTTCATAGTGCGGAAAGTTGTAAACCAATTGTAGAAACAGACATACATGTGCATAAACTATTACCATTTTCTTATGATATTGAGAAATTAAAAAAACTAAAAGAAACATTTCTTCATAATACAGATTTAGCAATTACATCTTCATATTGGCACAATTTAGAGATTAATCATCGAGATGCTCAAAAGGGGAATGGATTATATACTTTAGCAGAACATCTTGATATTCCGGTTGAAAACACTGTAGCGATAGGTGATGGACTAAACGATGTTTCTATGATGGAAAAAGCGAATATATCAATTGCAATGGGAAATGCAGTTGAAGAAATAAAAGCAATGTGTAAATACGAAACGTTATCAAATGAAGAACATGGTGTGGCACATGCTTTATATAAATATGTAATGTAATTAAAAAAAGAAAAAAGAATCCAAATGGATTCTTTTTTCTTTTTATTAGGGGTAAGGTATTCTATGAGATTCATAGAAGCCTTATTACATTTCATTATATAGAATATATTGGAATAAATGTGTATATTTTTCATAAAAATGTGAATATTTTATGAACTTTATACTTATTGCATGTTTATACCGCTATTAGTGACGCGTATGACTCTCAAGTGAAAATTCAGTGAATGTAAGGAGGAATTCAAGTTACCTAGACAATAAATGAGGAATGAACGAAATATATTCTTTTCTTGTTTTAATTGAAAAATAAAATTTGATCGAATAATTATTCTACAGCTATATACCTACACTAGCTTTCTTCGTATAATGGAGAAGTATGAATTTTAGATTTGTATTAATTTTACATATTGAGGTGAACAAAGAATGAATTCGCGGCTAATGGAACTTATTGATGTGAGTACAATAGAAACCATGGCAGAACAATTTTATAAATTAACTAACATATCACATCAACTTCTTGATGCTGAAAAAGAGTGTGTTTTTTCATTCGGAATGAATGAGATAAAAAAGAGTAAACTTCCAAAGATTGAAATCCCCATTTTCTTATACAATCAACATTTAGGATCTTTTGTTGTATGGTCCAAAAAAAGTGAAATTTTCAGTTGTCAAAAATACTTTGAAATGCTCTCAAGTTTAATTTTAGATGGTGCAATAAAGGTATTTCAAAGTAAAAATACAACGTTGCTTTCTCGGAAAGAGGAGGAACTACATACGATTTTACAAAACATGCCTGTTATGGTCGATGCGCTTGATTATAATGGAGATTTTGTTTTGTGGAACCGAGAATGTGAAATCGTAACAGGTTATACCGCTGAAGAAATAATTGGAAATCCAAATGCACTGCAATTATTGTATCCTGATCATAATTATCGCCATCAAATACAAAAGAAATTTTTAACTTGTGGAAAAAATTTCAGAGATTGGGAAATGCACTTAACATGTAAAAATGGTGAAATCAAAACAATAATGTGGTCGAATATATCAGAACAGTTTCCTGTAACAGGATATAGTTATTGGGCTGTTGGTGTAGATATTACGCATTTAAAAGCGATAGAAGAGCAGTTAAAACAACAAACATCTGAACTGGAATTAATTTTTAAAGCTTTACCAGATTTATGTTTCTTAACAGAAGATGATGGCACGATTATTGATTACAAGGCAGGATCTCCTACGAAGTTTTACGTACCCGCAGAAGCTTTTATGGGAAAAAAGTTTTACGAAGTATTACCATCTTCAGTAGCGCAGCAGTTTCAGGAAGCCATTAATCAAGTGAAGGAAAAAGGAACGAATGTAATTGTAGAATATCCACTCACACTTAATGGAAGTATTGATTTCTTTGAAGCTAGGTGCTTACCATTATTACGTGATAAAATTATGATTATTGTACGCGACATTACAGAGCGAAAAAAGACAGAAGAATTGTTAAACAAATCAGATACGCTTGCAGCAATTGGTCAATTAGCAGCTGGCGTGGCTCATGAAGTAAGAAATCCTTTAACTGTAATTAAAGGTTTTATACAGTTATTCCAAATTAATAAAGAAGATCAAGAAAGATATTTTGATCTTATGCTTTCTGAAATTGAAAGGATAGAAGCAATCCTACAAGAATTTCTATCAATCGCTAAAACAGATGAGATAAATACAGAAAAGAAAAATATTTATCAAATTTTTAAAAATGTCGTATCGTTAATGAATACAAAAGCAATTATGACAAATATTCAAGTTGAACTTTTTACGGGTGACAAAGATATAATTATTGAATGCTCAGAAAATCAATTGAAACAAGTATTTATTAATATTTTGCAAAATTCAATCGAAGCTATGCCAAATGGTGGGGGAATTTCAATTCACATAAAAGAAATAAATGATGATGGTGTCATTATTCATGTAATAGATGAAGGAATAGGAATACCTGAAGAAAGAATTAAGAGATTAGGTGAACCTTTTTATAGTACGAAAGAAAAAGGGACTGGTATTGGATTAATGTTAAGTTATAAAATTATTGAAAGTCATCAAGGGACAATTAGTATCATGAGCGAGGTTGGGGTCGGGACAACAGTAACTATTTACTTACCGAAAGTACTAAATAAACAATCTCTTTCTAATTGTGACGACAAATGTATAGCGATACGCATTAGTAGTAATTCTTAAATCAATTAATACCCAATAACAAAGCGATTAGTGAAAACTAAGCTTTTTGTTATTGGGTATTTTTTATATTTAATTTAGTAAACTTTACCTTTTCTTTACCTTTGTTTTAATTTCTATTAAGTTTTAAACATTATATTAATATTTGTACAAAGCAATGTATAGAAATTGTACATTACTTTTAATATAGAAATGTGATTGTTATTTGAAATATTGTAAGGAGGAGATTATGACAAAGTGAAAAAGCAAGAGAAGAAAAGTGGTAGAGTAGTACCTCTCCGGTTAAATATTTTATTCCTTTGTGTATTTTTATTATTTTCTGGCATTATTATTCAGTTAGGGAAAGTGCAAATTTTTGATGGAGAAACATATAAAAATGAAGTAGAGAAGAGAGAAAATGCAACCGTGGGCCTTTCTGTACCACGTGGGAAAATATTTGATCGTGAAGGAAATCCAGTAGTTGATAATAAGTCTTTACGTACGATTACATATACTAAGGTGAAAGGTGTAAAACAAGAAGAAATATTAAAATCAGCAAGACAACTTGCAGATATTATTGAAATGCCACAAGAAGATATAGATAAGTTAACTGAGACTGATAAGAAAGACTTTTGGATGCAATTAAATCCAGAACTTGCTCAAGACTTAGTATCAAAAAAAGAAATAGATAAGTTCCGAGATAAGGATATTACCGGAAAAGAGCTAGACAAAAAAATAGAAGATTTAAAAAGGAAACGCGTTACAGATAAAAATCTTCAAGAACTAACGGCTAAAGATATAGAAGTGTTAGCTATTAAAAGTAAAATGACCTCAGGTTTTCAAATGGCACCTCAAATTATTAAAAAGGACGTTAGTGAACAGGAATATGCGGTGATTAGTGAAAATTTAGCGAACCTTCCAGGAGTAGACGCATCAGTTGATTGGGAGAGAATCTATGTAAATGATGGATTATTCCGTTCTGTCCTTGGTAACGTTTCAAATGCTGATGAAGGATTGCCACGTGAACGATTAGATTATTATTTAGTGCGTGATTATAGCCGAAATGATAGGGTCGGCAAAAGTTATATCGAACAGCAATACGAAGATGTACTTCATGGTACAAAAAAAGAAGTAAGAAGCATTGCTGATAAACAAGGAAATACTATTAGAACGGAAACCGTTTCGGAAGGAAAAAGCGGTAAAAATTTAACTTTAACAATAGATATGGAATTGCAAAAAAAAGTAGAGGAGAGCATAGAAAAAATATTAAAACAATATAAAGGATCAGAATCAATGTTAGACCGTGCTTTCGTAGTGATGATGAATCCTAAAAATGGCCAAGTATTATCAATGGCTGGGAAAAGGCTTGTAGAAAAAGATGGGAAAATGGAAGTAGAAGATTATGCTTTAGGCACGCTGACAAGTTCATATGAGCTTGGATCAACGGTTAAAGGTGCGACAGTGTTAACAGGGTTTGAAACAAATGCAATAACTCCTGGGACACATTTTTATGATGCACCTATGAAGTTTAAAGGAACTAAGGAAAAGAAGTCTTGGAAAAATTTTGGTGATATAGACGATCTAAGAGCGTTACAAGTTTCTTCAAACGTTTATATGTTTAATATAGCATTAAAAATTGCTGGTGTGGATTATGTGAAAAATAGTTCACTAGATATTAAACAAGAATATTTTGATAAAATGAGATATTATTTCAGGCAATTTGGACTAGGCGTACAAACTGGTATTGATTTACCGAATGAAACTGCAGGACAAATTGGAAGAAAAGATAATCAGCCTGGTTTCTTATTAGATTATTCTATTGGACAATATGATACATATACACCACTTCAGCTTGCACAATATATTTCGACTATCGCAAATGGAGGGTATCGAATGAAACCACAAATTGTTCAAGAGATTAGAGAACAAACCGTTCAAAAAGATGAGGTTGGTAAAGTAGTACAATCAATAGAACCCGTTGTTTTAAATAGAATCGATATGAAACAAGAATATATTAATCAAGTAAAAGAAGGATTTAGAAAAGTATTTCAAGAAGGAGATGGAACGGGAGTAAGAGCGTTCCAAAAAGCACCATATAAACCAGCTGGTAAAACAGGGACCGCACAAACTGTATATGGTGGAGAAAATGAAATTGGGCGAAATGCGAAAGGCGATCGTAGAGAATGTTATAACTTAACATTAGCTGGATATGCGCCATATGATGATCCAGAAGTATCATTTTCTGTTGTAGTACCGTGGGTTGAAAATGATAAATCGGGCATTAACTCCGATATTGGAAAAGAAGTTTTAGATGCTTATTTTGATTTGAAAAATAAGCGATTAACTGGTGAAGCGCCAAAAACAGATGCCTCTAAAGAGAATTAAAACGGACGAAACGTCTCTAGCATTCATGTGAACTAGAGGCGTTTTTATCTGGGAATAGATTAGAAATGAGGTATATATGAAGCTGTTTATTCTAAAATATTGGAGGAACATATGTAGCTACATATTAATTATAATAGGGGTTATTTTTATTAATAAGTCCTTTTTATTTTGTATGGTAGAAGGAATTTCGATGCAACCTAATTTGAATGAAAAAGATTATATACTTGTTAATAAGGTAAACGTCTGTTTATCGTCTTTTCATCATGGAGATGTTGTCATTATAAAAAAAGAAGACGAGCCTACTTACTATGTGAAACGAATTATTGGATTATCGGGGGATAATATACAACTAAAAAAGATGAGGTATTTATTAACGGTAAAAAGCGTGATGAGTCGTATATAAATTTAGATATATCACAAGTATCCAATCGTTTTTCAAATTTTAGAGAAATAAAAGTTCCTACGCATAAATTATTTGTGTTAGGTGATAATCGTAATCATAGTAAAGATAGTAGGAATACACTTGGACTTATTGATGAGTCAAATATAATAGGTAAAGTAGAAATGGTATTTTATCCATTTGATCATATAAAATGGATAAAATAATTCTATTAACTATTCACGTTTTATAAAATCAATCATATATTAATAGCATAGGACAAGCAGAAAAGCTTGTTCTAACCTCACAGAACACTCCTTATCACGGTTAGGCATCTACATAGGTAGATGCTTTTTTTATGTTGATGACTGAAAATTATTTATCAATATAATGTAGCAAGCATATTAGGACTATTAGGGGAAGATTACTTGTACAAATAACAGTATGCTTAATTAAAACAATGAAATGTAAGGAGTGAGGAATAAGTGCTAAATATTTTAGTGGTTAATTTTCCAGCAGAGGGACATGTAAACCCTACATTAAATTTAGTAAAAGCTTTTACTAAACGAGGGGATAACGTACATTATATTACAACGGCAAACTTTAAGGATAGAATTGAAGATTTAGGAGCTACTGTACATATTCATCCGGATCTATTAAAAGAGATTTCTATTGATGCTGAAACCTCATCTGGGTTAAATGCTTTCTTTCATGTGCATGTTCAAACTTCTTTATATATATTAGAAATTACGAAACAATTATGTGAAAGTATAAATTTTGATTTCGTAATTTATGATATATTTGGCGCAGGAGAGTTAGTAAAGGAGTATTTACAAGTTCCAGGTGTAGTGTCCTCACCTATATTTTTAATTCCGCCACAATTTTTGAAGACATTACCTTTTCATCCAAATGCAGATATGCCATTCCAACCAGAGGAAATCTCTGAAAAATTACTAAATCAGATGGAACATAAATTTGGAGTAAAACCAAAGAATAATCTTCAATTTATGAATAATAAGGGTGATGTTTGTCTCGTATACACAAGTCGTTATTTCCAACCTAATAACGAATCGTTCGGAGAAAATAACATTTTTATTGGACCGAGTATTTCAAAGCGTAAAACAAATATAAAGTTTCCACTGGAATCACTTAAAGAAAAGAAAGTTATTTATATTTCAATGGGAACACTGCTTGAAGGACTCGAACCATTCTTTAATACTTGTATTGATACTTTTTCAGATTTTGATGGGATAGTTGTAATGGCAATTGGTGATAGAAATGATATTTCTAAAATTAAGAAAGCACCAGATAATTTTATAATTGCTCCATACGTACCTCAATCAGAAATATTAAATGAAGCAGATGTTTTTATTACACATGGCGGTATGAATAGCGTACACGATGCCATTCATTATAATGTCCCATTTGTAATAATACCGCATGATAAAGACCAGCCTATGATAGCGCAAAGACTAACTGAGCTTGAAGCGGCACATAGACTATTGAAAGAACATGTTAATGTGCACACTTTAAAAGAGGCCGTAACAGATGTTCTTTCAAATGAAAAGTATAAACATGGTATAAGAAAACTTAATGATAGCTTTTTAGAATGTGGTGGTTCAAAAGAAGCAATTGCAGTTATTGAATCTCTTTTAAATAAAGTAAAACTTTAATCGGTAGGGATTTTACTACCCATAAATAGCGGGATAAATAGTCGTAACTGTATACAAGCATAGAGGTTCTCACCTTTATGCTTGTATATTCTTATCCAGCAAATTGCACAGCAGTATTTGCATGTAAAAAAGCAGTATCAAAAACGGGAACAGTAAGATCATTTTGGGAGATGAGTAAAGGTATTTCAGTACAGCCTAATAATATACCTTCAGCGCCGTTTTGAATTAATGATTTTGTAATTTGTAATAACTTTTCTTTAGATGTTTCTGAAATGATCCCTCTACTTAATTCATCTAATATGACATGGTGGATAAAGGTTCTTTCCTCTTCATTTGGGATAATTGTCTTAATGTTATATTTCGCTAATCGTGATTTATAGAAATCTTGCTCCATCGTTTGTTTTGTTCCTAATAGTCCGATACGTTTTATATTCTGTTCTACCATTTCTTTAGCACTTACATCACCAATGTGAAGAAGCGGGATAGATATTGCTTGTTCTACCTCCTCGGCAAATAGATGTACAGTATTTGAACACATTAATAAACATTCAGCCCCAGATTTTTCAACTTTCTTTGCAACTGTAACTAGTTCATTTTTCACTTCTTCATATTGATGGTTTTGTAATAAAGTAGTTACTTCACCAAAATCCATACTATATAAAACTAACTTTGCATTTTGATCGTATTGAGAGAGTGTAAGTGTATTAATATGTTTATAGTATAATGATGTAGATTCCCAACTTAATCCTCCAATCAAACCAATAACTTTCATAATGCATTCCTCCCGAAACGATTTTGAATTTATTATTTCATAATTCCGATAAGAATACAATGATTTAAATGATCTATTTAACAAAAAATAAAAATAGTAAGAAAAGTGTTGAAATTTACATTCTTTAGTGCCATAATACGAATTACAAATTAATACTTATCCAGAGAGGTGGAGGGAACGGCCCTAAGAAACCTCAGCAACCCCTATGTAATTTTATAGGAAGGTGCTAATTCCGCAGAGGACACGATGTGTTTTTTGAAAGATAAGAGGATTCTTGAACGTGAAAGAAAATGACCTCTTATGTAAGAGGTCATTTTTTGGTTGTATAGAAAGGGAGTGTCGATGCATAATTCATTTTTAAATTAAATATAGAGTAATAAAAGTTGACTAATATGAGAGGGGAATTGTCATGAACAAATTATCAACAAAGTTAGTAGTAGCAATCGGTATTGGAGCAGCATTATACGGGATATTAGGACTTTGGGGATTTTCTATTGCACCGAATACATTTATTAAACCAGCATTAGCTATATTAACTGTTTTTGGAGCATTATTTGGTCCAGTGGCAGGACTGTTAATCGGACTTATCGGTCATACCGTAACAGATACGATTGCTGGATGGGGGATTTGGTGGGGCTGGGTTATTAGTTCAGGGATTATTGGTTTTTCGATGGGTCTTATTCAAAAAAGAGTTGGTTTTAGTGTGAAAAACGGGTCGTTTAACAAGGGGCATATTTCTTATTTAGCAATTACTGGATTAGTTGGTATTGTCATTGCTATTATATTTGCTGGGGCATTCGATATTATTGTGATGGGAGAACCATTTGACAAAATTGTTATACAAGTATTAGGAGCAACAATTTCCGATGTTATCGTTTTCTTAGTAGTTGGATTGCCACTTACAATTGGCTTGGCAAAATCTAATAAGAAACATACACATTTAAAAATTGAAAAGTAGGGATGTTAACATGAAACCAATTATTTCTTTTGAACAATTCACCTTTCAATATGGGCATGCTGCGCAGCCTACTTTAAGTGATATTACCTTTCATATATACCCTGGGGAAAAGGTGCTAATTGCTGGACGAAGTGGTTCAGGAAAGTCGACATTAGCTCATTGTATCAATGGGCTAATCCCATTTTCTTACGAAGGGACTAGTACAGGTAACGTTTTAATTGCCGGTAAAGACCCGAGGGAAGGAAGTATTTTTGAACAAAGTAAACAGGTAGGAACAATTTTGCAAGATCAAGATGCTCAGTTTATTGGTCTGACAGTAGAAGAAGATGTAGCTTTTTATTTAGAAAATGAATGTGTAAAGCAAGATGACATGAAAAAGATTGTTTCGGACTCATTAAGAAAGGTGAAGATGCATACGTTTCATAAACAAAGTCCACATGAATTATCAGGAGGTCAAAAGCAAACAGTTTCTCTTGCTGGTTTATTAACAACAAATGCGGATATATTATTGTTCGATGAACCGTTAGCGAACTTAGATCCACTAAGCGCCGTACATACGATAGAACTTATGAAAGATATACATGAGCAATATAATAAAACGATTGTTATTATCGAACATAGGATAGAAGAAATTTTAAAGCTGGATTTAGACAAAGTTATATTAATTGATGAAGGTAAAGTTATTGCAATAGGAACACCAAAAGAAATCTTAGCGTCAAATATATTGCCACGTATTGGCTTAAGAGAGCCTATTTACATCGAAGCATTAAAGAGATTACATTTTGATCGTAATAATGACGTAATATATCCAATGGAAAACCTTCAAAAAGAAAAGGTAGGCAACGTTCTAAAAGAGTGGATGGAGAAACAAGTCATATTAAAAGGTAATACTAAAAACAAGGAATTACTTAAAGTGGCGAATTTATCATTTTCATACCCTAATAAACAAAAAGTATTAGAAAATGTAAACCTTTCAATATATGAAGGAGAAATTGTGGCACTGTTAGGGCATAATGGGGCAGGGAAATCAACATTAGCTCATAGTCTTATAGGCATAAACAAAATGAAAAATGGGAAAATCTTGTTAAAAGGTGAAGATATTAGTTCTTGGTCTATTCGTAAACGTGGGGAAATCATATCTTACGTGATGCAAAATCCAAATCATATGATTACACAGCCTACTGTTTTTGAAGAAGTTTCATTTACATTAACATTACATAATTTTTCTAAGGAAGAAATTAAGAATAGAGTAGAAGGAACTTTAAAAATTTGTGGTTTATATCCATTTCGTAATTGGCCAATTCAAGCACTAAGCTATGGGCAAAAAAAGAGATTAACAATCGCATCTGTATTAACAACAAATCCTAAACTTATCATATTAGATGAACCAACAGCGGGACAAGATTATTATCACTATAAACAATTTATGTCTTTTATTAAAAACCTAGCTAAAAAGGGAATTTCATTTGTTTTTATCACTCACGATATGAATCTCGCGCTAGAATATACAGACCGTGCAGTAGTTCTACATGAAGGGAAAATTATTGCGGATAATACAGTGTTTGATGTATTAGGCGATCAAGAAACGTTACAAAGAGCCAACTTAAGAGAGAGTTCTTTAACCAAGCTTGTTAAATTTAGTGGGATTGCATGTCCAGAAAAATTTATGGAGCTTTATTTAGATAGTAATAGGAGGGAGGAAGGTGCATAGTACATATTTTCATCGTATGGATGGGGTAGTGAAATTGTTTTTATTTATTTTTTGTATGACGCTTACTTTTTTGTTTTTTGATTTTCGGGTGTTGCTAATATTATTTATTATTGGGTGTATCGGGCTCAGCATTGCTAAAATTCCATTTCCTAAAATTTTAATTGTTTTTAGTGTCATATTTACATTTAGTTTATTAAACTCTGTCATGATTTTATTGATTACACCAACTCATGGATCTGAATTAACTGAATCATATACCGCGTTTTTACATGTTGGATATGTAACGATTACATATGAAACATTATTTTATGCAGCTACACTTTCATTAAAGTATTTTACGTTGTTACCATTTACACTTCTTTTTATTTACACGACAGATCCAAGTGAATTTGTAAGTAACTTAAGTAAACTTGGTATTCATTATAAGATTACTTATGCAATAAATATTGCACTACGTTATATTCCTGACATCCAGTCTGAGTATAAAATTATTAAACACGCGCAAGAAGCGAGAGGAGTGGCTTTTGAAAAAGGAGAAGCAAGTTTATGGGTTCGTATGAAGAACCGTGTTTTAATTTTCTGGCCGCTAATCATTCAATCTCTAGAAAGAATAGATACGGTTTCAAATGCAATGGATTTAAGAGGATTTGGAAAGAAGGATAAACGTACATGGTTTTATACAAGTAAGGCGAAACGTGAAGATTTCATCGCTTTATTTGCCGGTATTTTCATATTTATTGTTGCGGTATATTTAAAATTAAACGTATTTCAAAACTTTTGGTATCCATTTTAAAGCACTCTTTAAACGAGTGCTTTTACTTATTTTTATGTAGACATGCTCAAAAAAGGGATATACACATAATGTATAATACGAACCAGTTAAAATGATCAACTACCTATTAGTTTTCAAACCAAAAGGAGGAGAAAATATGAGTTACGGTGGTTCTTGTGGTTTTGGTGGAGGTTTCGCTTTATTAGTTGTGTTATTCATTCTATTAATAATTGTAGGATGCAGCTGCTGGGGCGGAGGATACTAATTTTTAATTAGTCTTCACAAATGTAAACTAAAAAAACATTGAAGATACTTATGTATCGAAACAAATAAAAAAGGAGCAACTATGCTCCTTTTTTATTTGTTTAAATGCGTATTCTTACTATATTTCGGGAACGTAATCGTTAAAGTCGTTCCTTTACTAATGATACTTCGGATTTTTAAACTTCCATGCATCGTCTCAATAATCTTAACAGCAACCATCGTACCTAAACCAGTTCCTTTTGTTTTTGTACTAAAATACGGTTCACCGAATCGATGTATTTGCTCCTGTGACATTCCAACTCCGCTATCTTCAATTCGTATTTCAACTTTACTATTATTGATAGATGAGGAAATATTTAAGGTACCACCATTAGGCATTGCTTCAATACTGTTTTTTATTAAGTTTAAAAAACATTGTTGAAAGTGCTGTTTATTACCAACAATGGTTGCCTCAGAAAAATCCTGTGTAATATGTATCGTATTCATATTACACAATGGCAATATCATATTAATAACTCGATTTAACTCTTGCTTTACTGAAATTTGATCTAATTTTTCTGGAGCAGGTTTGGCAAACGTTAAGTAATCATCGATAATTTCTTGGGCACGATTTAACTCTTCAAGTATATGTTTAATATATTCGTCTCTTGATTCAGGAGTTAAATTTGGTGTTTTTAAAAGCTGTGTAAATCCTTTTACAACCGTTAAAGGATTCCTTACTTCGTGCGATATACTTGCAGCGAGTTGGCTAACAATCTCCATTTTTTCCATTTTAATTAATTTTGAGCGCATTAATACAGCATCTTTTATAACTTCATTTATATAAACAATAAATAACATTAAAGTAGTCGGTAATACCATGAAATAAATAATATACAAATTATTCACTTCAAAATCTGATAAAGTTAATACAATTACAGTTGTAAATATTGCTAGGAAAAAGGTTAAAAACATGGAAAAAGCTACTTTAAGCTTTCTATTATATGTATTAAATTTTGAAGATGCGAGTGCTGTAACGATGAACATTATTCCGTAAACAACGACTGTCAGCATATTAAAGCCATAAAATATAAATCTTGTAATTAATAAAATTGTAAACAATATGATACCGACAGGGAATCCACCATAAAGCGTACCTATTATGACCGGAATTTGTCTTAAATCATGAATACAACTTTCATCCATATAGATAGGGTATCGCATACATAAAATAAGCGGGATACTAGAACAAAGGGTAATCAGTAATATTTTGTATTTTTTCAAATAATGCCTGCTATCATATATGAAATAAAAAACAAATATACTACATAAAATGTATAGAAGATTATTTAATACGTTTTGATTAATATAAACAAAGTCCATAATATTTGCCTCGTTATTCTGAATTTACTTAACATATGTATTATACATGATAACATATGTTAAAGTGAATAAACCTTGTTAATACAAGATTTGTTTGGCTTTTTGTTATAAAATACAAACAGTTTGCAAACGTTAACTATCCAATGATACTTTTACCAAAATTTTTTACTCCTTCTTCCTGTATGTTCGATAAAACATGAGAATAAATACTAAGAGTTAATGAAATGTCAGTATGACCTAATCTCTCACTGATAATTTTAGGGTTAACTCCTTGTTTCAATAGTATAGTTGCGTGTGTATGTCTTAAATTATGAGTTTTAATTTTTTTCACTGCTGCATTTTTTATTTCTTTATAAAAATTTCCCTGAAAGCATTTCTGTATAAACCCCCAACCGATTTATTACAATTAATTAAATCTAAATCTTGATAAGCAGAAACCATTCGTAATTAGAAACGTTTGGATGAGATTCTAAATAAATATAAAAATACTAAAGGAGAGTAAGCTATGAAAAAACAGGTGTTGCAAGAAAAGTGGACGAGCTAGGTCGTGTAGTAATTCCAGTAAGGGTTTATTTGGGAAGTGGCTTTAAAACTGATGTTGTCGAGTACATGCGGTAGTAAAAGGGAGATGGATATTTGAAAAAAGTAGAAATTGATGTTGGTAGCAACAAACTTTTAATAGTGAAGGGCGGAAATGTAACAGTAGTCAATCCACCAATGAGTGGATTTGGTGAGCAAGTCGCGGTTTGGATAAACGGTAAAGTTGATCGTGTAGATGTGAAGTGAAAATCGTAATAAAAAAGAGCCATGAGTGGAAAGGCTCATAGCTCTTTGTATAAGGGTAATGATTTTATAGGTAAATATTATCATGTAATTCCAAAAAAATCAATTTCAGTAAATTGATTGGTATTTGATTTGGATTTTATAGAAAGAGAGCAGCTAACAACAGCTAGCGGCTCGGCAGGTTCTGTAAGACAAAACAGAAAAGAATATTAACAGAATATAGAGGTTTATCCTGGTTGTTTGAACGTAGTTAAAGAAAGAATATCACATACTATCAATGTTAATAAAAACTATCTGTGGCTTTCATTTCTTTATTTTATTCACAAATAGTTCCAGTAGCTATTCCGGTTGGAGCGACACCTACTGGGATATTAGTGATAACAGTATTCGTAGCAATATCAATAACGGAAACAGTATTACTAGCTTGATTTGTAACATATGCTCGAGTGCCATCAGGTATGATAGTTACTTGATCAGGGGATAAACCAACAGAAATTGTATCAATCACAGTATTTGTCGCCACATTTATTACAGATACATTATTGCTAACTTTATTTACAACGTAAATAAGATTTCCACCCGGTGTAATATCTATACCAACAGGTTCGGTACCTACGTTAATTGTATTAATAACTGCATTGGTAGCGGTGTTAATAACAGAAACAGTATTGCTGTTTTGATTTGTGACATAAGCACGAGTACCATCTAGTGTGAAGACGATTATTCTAGGACGAATACCGACAGGAATGGTAGCGATAACTGCATTGGTAGCAGTATTAATAACAGAAATTGTGTTGCTTAATTCGTTTGCAACATATGCAAAGGTCCCATTTGGTGAAACAGTGATTCCTTGTGGAGCGAGGCCAACAGGAATGGTAGTGATAACTGCATTGGTAGCTGCATTAATAACAGAAACAGTATTATTACCATGATTTCCAACATAAACAGTTGTGTTATCTGGAGAAACAGCTACACCGATTGGATCAGTTCCAACGGGAATGGTAGCGATAACAGTATTCGTAGCAGTATCAATAACGGAAACGGTATCAGAAAAAATATTAGTAACATAGGCACGAGCTCCATTTGGTGAAACCGTTACTTCAAGTGGTGCATTACCTACAGTAATTGTATCAACTACTATATTTGTTCCGGTGTTAATTACAGATACTGTATCATTTGTAGGGTCATCTATGAGTCCTGCATTTGTAGCATATACTAGGAAATTACATGCAGGTCCGGTTGGCCCAGTAGGTCCGGTCGGTCCAGTAGGTCCCGGTGGACAATCACAATCTCCGGTAGGTCCCGGTGGTCCTTCCGGCCCTTGGATTCCTTGCACACCTTGAGGTCCAGTGGCTCCTGGTGGTCCTTCCGGCCCTTGAATTCCTGGCACACCCTGAAGTCCAGTGGCTCCTTCCGGTCCTTCCGGCCCTTGAATTCCTTGTACACCCTGAGGTCCAGTGGGCCCTTCCGGTCCTTCCGGTCCTTGAATCCCTTGGATACCCTGAGGCCCAGTAGGTCCCGGTGGTCCAGGAATTCCCATTCCGGTCCCTGAACCAGTAGGCCCAGGTGGTCCTGGTGGTCCTTGAATCCCTTGTACACCTTGAGGTCCTTCCGGTCCTTCTGGTCCTTCAGGCCCCTGAATTCCTTCTACACCTTGAGGTCCTTGAGGCCCTTCAGGCCCCTGAATTCCTGGCACACCTTGAGAACCCTGAGCGCCTCTAGGTCCAGGAAATCCTCTAGGTCCAGTGGCTCCAGTCGGCCCCGGTGTTCCGATGTTACTTAATAGCGAACTATTTAAGATTCCTTGTAAAATTAAGTTGAATGTTTGCTGTAATAAGGGGTCCGATATATTTGAACAACTTATAAGTGAAGACAAGCTTTGGAATAGAAATTGGAATAATGCTGAGATTTGAGTGAGAGATGCGGTAGGTAAAGAATTAATTAATTGATTTATAGTTCTTATAACTAAATTTCTATTTGGTGTATTTGGTTGTACTGCTATTAATAAATCATTTAATGCCTGTAATGCTGATTGGAGTATTTGTATAGTTGTTGGATTTGGTGTTGTGAAAAAAGAAAGGGTGGCTTGATTTAATTGATTTATTATTTGCAATAATTCTTGTTGTTGAGCATTCGAGAAAAAAACAGGTGTACAGCAATTAATTTGATCACAAGGGGATATAGAAACAAAGCAGGGTTGCTGAAATTTATCACACGAATTTGATTTTCGATTATATCTCATAAATACCTCCTTTAAAAAATTAAATGTTAAGTAATTTTTGGTAAATTATTAGCAACTGAATTTGTAGGTATATGTTTAATTGAAATGTTTTTTCCTTCAAAGTATATGCCAATAAAATTGAGGTGTTCATATGGGGGGATAGCCAATACTTGGTTGCTAGTAGGAAATTGTAATCATAGGAAAGGAAATGAAGGTTACAAAGTTTATAGAAAAACGATTGTATTTTAAAAAAGCGTTATTGTAATAAAAGTTGAAGTTTATTAAAAAGAAGGAATGAAGGAAGATGTAAAAGATTTTAAAAGATCCATAAAAAAAGAATTCAGTGAAACTCTGAATTCTTCTACACGTATTTTTATTTGTTAATCCATTTAGAAATAATAGGATAATGAAAGTCTTTTTCTTGTAGCACATATAAAATTCCTTTTATAGGTCCAAAAATTAACAAGAGAAACAGTATTAGATATAAAGAAGCTACCCCGAAAATAATCAAAGCGTTATTTGAAGCCAAGTCTAAATTAGACCAAAATAGCATTAAGATTCTTATTATGAAAAGATTCCAAATCACTGTAATTATCCAAATGAATAGTTGAAAAAAACAGCTTCAAGAATATTTTTCCGAATGTTTTGTGATTTACATACAAAATAGAAAACCAAAGGTATATAAAAAATTGTGACACTAAAGAAAATAAGAATAAAAAAAGATAATAATGTAAGAAAATGCATAATTAATTTTATGTTCTTTTCTTGAGTTAGGATTATTAAGGTCCTTCTATATTTATGAGATTTGTTATGCCTATTAAAATATGTACTGTTGGTAATTATAACATGAAAATGGATTGTAATAGAATAATGCATAAAAAAGAACAAGTAATAAATTAAACAAAAGCTTTATTTTATTATAGATAAATAGGTGACTCAGCAATTGTGCTAGCCGAGTCACCTAGTACTATGGAACCAAATAATGTTCTTTTTCTATATGTAGTTATGTGGAGTTCTTAGAGGCTAGCCCAATAGACAGTTAAGGGATAAATAAAATCATTTTAGAGAGTTTTACATTTTATTATGTTAATGCTACAACAGCAAGAGTTAAGCCCAATGTATTTAATGTATTAGAATATGGTCCTACATTAACAGTAAGAGTACTTGTTATACCTAAAGGTGTAGTGAAAATAGCGGGTGCTGATACAGAAGTGAATCCTGCAGTATATCCCAGAGAAGTACCAGAGCCAATGATTGGATTATTATTAAGATACATAGTGATACCTGCCGAATTACCTCCTGGTTGAATGATAACTTGCACTTCATAGATTGCCAAATAGGTTCTTCCACCTTCAAGTAAAACAGTTGTTGGTGGTGTGAATGAGATTGCCGTACCATTAGAATTTACCACGGTATCTAGTGGAATCGCAGAATTTACAGAAACTATTGATGGGGTAGTTTGAACAACATTTAAACTGTTAGCCGTGGGGGATGGACAAGTGCAAGGGTTGTGAAGGTTAGAGTTATTATCATTTTGGTAATTCACAAATAATCAAGCTCCTTTACGTAAGATGATTTTTTATCCTATATAAAATGTAGCTTTTTTGTATCTAAGTTATTTTTAATAAGTTTTTAAAGATAAGTCGAATATTGGTCAGTCAACTCTTAAAAGTATTTGATACTCTGGGATTTCAAAGTGTATCTGATAAATATATATGAATGTTTTTTAAGGACATTACTGTAAGTTAGGAAACATAATAAAATAGTTATTTTAATAAAAAATGGGGAAATGAGGGGAGTGAAAGGAAAAGAACCCTTTATATAAAGGATTCTTCTGGTGATTTAATCTATCAATTACATTCTTGGTAATATTCATTACATGAATCGTTATTATCATTACAGCATATACAAAATGTTTTTTGAACAAATAAACTAACTACACTAGTAGAACCTTCCTGCTTTGTAAAAGTAAGACTTTGAAAATCTTCAACTTGAAATATTTTTGTTTGAACAGGTTGTAATATAGTAGTAATTGGTACGCTAGATCTTCTTGTTAGAATAGTTACTTGAACGGGTGCACTCATACCAACAACGAATAACTGAATTAATGTTTTATTATGATTGTTTGTAAAATCCTCAAATACAGTTTGTGGAGCGGTGGTTTCAAGGAAAACAGACACAGGTATATTTCCATTTGCATTTTCTGCAGAACCAGCTATCGTATGAGTTTCAATAAAACAGTTGTTTTTTTGATTGTTGGAATGCGATTGGTTTTTATAATATTTTTTACCATCTTTATAGAAGTAATCAGCCATATGAATTAAAAGCTCCCTTCTTTTAGATATTTATATAGTCTATTTAATAAAGTGAAGTAGTGCTTGTACATCATAATAAAATCCACTCTCGTAATTACATGAAAATGTTATTTGGAAATTAAAGAGCGCCATTCAAGGCGCTCTCGGATAAATATTAATATTGAAAAAGAATACCACATTATATTTTATGTATGTTCTTAATAAATGTGCAGTTTTTTAGCAAAATCCTTATTTAAAAACAAGAAGCCCTAGAGTTAGGGCTCTAGGGCTTCTTAGTTTGGTATTCTCACATGGTTTTTCAAAAAGAATAGAACATATTGAAGATAACATGTGAATGTTTCATAAATGTATCAAAAAAGTGAACAAAATTGCTATTGCAGAAGAAGCAGAAATGAAGTTTCTAATACGTAAGTACGTGAAAGGTATTATTTCCAGTGGATAAAATGCGCGTGGGACACCTAATCATTATTTTATCGGGGGAAAAGAATATTTTATGAACTTGATTGAATGAAAAAATGAAAATTTTACTTTTAGAGTGAAACTAAACAAAAACGCTATTTTATTAGAAAAGGGGACTTAGAAATGAACTTAAAGGAGTACGTCGTTTATAAACGTGAATCATTGTTATGTATCGGAACTATACAGAAATGCGCTAATTATATGGGCGTACTTCCTGCGACAGTTCGTTTTTATACAAGACCAGCGTATCAAAGGAGAATAGCAAACCGAAAGAATGCTAGAAATTATATAACTGTCACGGTATTGGAGGATGAAGTAGAATGAAACGCTGCAGTAACTGTTTAGAGGAAACGGATTGGATCGATGAAGTTAGTGAGTTATGTATGGCATGTATACATGAATTAGAAGAAACTGAATAAAAATTTCATTTTGTCATAAATAAAAAGGCGGTAGTTTCCGCAACCACCTTTTTATAAAGCAGAGCCACTTTTTCAGATATAACATATGGATGATTCCTGAAAAAAGTTATAGGACATAACCCTATTTTTATAACGAAAGTGACGAGCTCAAATTATAAGAAAGGACTGGATATATTGTATGAAATCTTGTCTAAAGTGTTCGCAAATAAAAGAGCAGCTAGCAAAAGCTAACTACTCAAATAAGGAAATCGGAGAAAGATAATCATGTGTTTGCATTATTGACAGAATATTGGGTTTTATTCAAGGGGTAGATATTCATAATTTTAAAATAAACGATAATATCTTTGTAATACACGGAATATTTAAAGTTTATAAGGGCGAAAGGAGGTATAGGTGGTATGAAAAAAAAGAATACCAGGGTAGTTAGGGTATTTATAGCAGGTCCATTTTTTAATGATGAACAAATTAACAGGATAAAGAGACTAGAAAATGCGCTTGGTAACAATCCTTTTGTTGCAGATATTTTTTCGGCTAGGTTTTATCAACATGAACATTTAACTTTTGGATCTACGGAGTGGAGAACTGTAGTTTTTCATAATGATTTAAAATATTTAAGAAGAGCGGATGTAGTAGTGGCAATTCATGATTTTGTGAATGGATGTGTAGATAGTGGCACGGCTTTTGAACTTGGTTACGCATATGCATTCCAAAAGCCTATTATTTTGATAAAAGAAAAAGAAAGTATACCTAATCTTATGTTAATTGAAAGCTTACATGCCTATCTGGCAAATATAGAAGATATTGTGACGTATGATTTCATTAATATGCCACGTATTCCATATAAAGGGCCGCTAGTGTGAATTTTTTCAGTTTCTTAGATGTATTAAGAGACTGGTTTATTTAATAAAACCCAAAAAAATAATCCTTTGAATAGAAAGTGAACGCAAGTAGAATACAGTCCGGCTAGAAAACTAGAGGACGCCAATTCATTAAAGCAGCAGTTAAAGTTGTTTTAGGAATAGGTGTCCTTTTTATTTTGAAAAGGGAGATGGGGAAATATGAAGGCACTAAAAGCCCAATTATGCGAATGGAAAAAGCAATCCAAGCAAGGAAAGAAGAAAAATAAAACAAAACCAAAAGAGAAATTAAGTACTCGTGAAATTAAAGAGTTAATGGGAATGCATAGACCTTGTTATGAACGAAGACGCGGAGCGATAAGACAAAAGTAATCTAAAAATAAAAAGGAGTGATCTTACATGACTAAACAATTATCTTTCTTACCAAAAATTGATAGAACAGCGACACAAGAAGAATTAGAAGGTGTGTTGGAAAGCGTACGTATACAAAGACAATTTGGGACAATACGTAAAGAAATGAAAGTCACTCCTTCTTATGAAATACGTGAGCATGGTCCTACACTTACAGTTGGAAAACCATTAGAAGATGTTGCTATAGCAAATATTCAATAAAACGAACGAGAAGAGTGGCTTGACAGAATTTTAGTACGTATTGATCAGTTTCTAAATCGATTAGAAAACGGGCGTGCAGGAAGCATTCAAAGAGATATTATTTATAAACGTTATTTAGAAGAAGAGGACGTATGAAATTACATGGTTTATAACGAAATAGGGATGTCAAAGCGCACTTATCGACGCTGGAAGTCTAAAGCGTTTTATAAACTTGCTTTTGCACTTGGATTAGAAGTTTACGAGACAGAAGAAAAGGGAGGCAATGAATAATGAATTTTGTTCAACCAATACGTGATCCAGAGCAAATACAGCAGTTAAAAGAGTATTTTAAGGAAAAGAGCTTACGTAATCACATTTTCTTTATTATGGTTATTAATACAGGTCTTAGAATCTCAAATATTTTGAAACTGAAGGTAGGAGATGTTCAGGGTAGTCATATATCTATGAGGGAAAAGAAAACAGGGAAGCAGAAATGAATACAAATTACTGCATCTCTTAAAAGAGAGCTTAAATGGTTTATAGAAGAAAAAGAAGATAATCAGTATTTATTACAAAGTAGACAAGGGAAGAATCGTCCTATTGGGCATAGCATGACATATAAGATATTAAGTGGAGCAGCGGCAGAGTTCGAATTAGATGAAATAGGCACACATACGCTGAGAAAGACGTACGGTTATCATATGTACATGCAAACGATAGCATTACTTATGTAGATATTCAATCACTCATCAGAGAAGGTCACGTTACGTTATATAGGTGTAAACCAAGATGCAATGGATAAAGCAATGACTAGGTTTAAAATTTAATCATTGCTTATTTTTTAAAAAAATCTAGGGGTATCACAGCATTTTGGAAAAAAACTACGTTAAGAGTATGCAAGATTTTATACAGTTCCAGTAACAAACAAACCCCCTAAAACCGCGTTAGGATAGGCATGTATAAAAAATGTATAGATCCATAGAGCAAAAAAAAGAAGGTTCTTTGGTGAGAGTACAGTTTGCTCTCTTTTCCTTGCTACCGATAATGAGGCGTTATGTTAACTAATTTTGTATATTTCTTTTTTTGATGATAGTTGTAAACTGATGTCTCACATTTCAAAAAAACAACTCTTTTATTTGCTTGTCCACACCATTTCACCTCTTTATGCATTTTATAGTATTAAAGGAGGTGAAAAGAATGAATGAAGATATTATTTCAATTGGGGCAAATTGTATAGTGAGAATTAGAAACAGATTCTTTCTTCTAGTAGAAATTGAAGTGGAAGTTGGAAATGTAGCCATAGAGGAATTTGTTTTTATTCGAATATCTGAGCAAGAAGCTAGAACATTGTTAGCTGGGGGTATTCAACGTTGTACTATTTCTAATTGTATTCCTAGGTCTCATGATGATTTAGAAGTAGAATTCATTTGTGTTTTAATCGTGGGTGGGGAAGCATTTGCGGTTTTTGATGTAGAAGACGATGTTGATGAAGCTGTACTTGTTCCAATTTCATTAAGAGAAGCCGAGCGTTTAATCTGTAGAGGAGCAAGACGATGTACAGTTATTAATAGATAAGAGTAAGCCTTTTGGGAGCTAACGAGGTTTCATTTCGTGTGGCTTCTTTTAAGAATAATTATGTAAATATGAATATCCTTCAGAGTACTTAACTGGAGGATATTTTTGTAGACTTCTAGATGTATTAACTACCAATAATCGATAATTATGTAAATAAGCTGTCCATATGGGCAGCTTATTTTATTTTTCCGCATAGCGTAGGGTATTTTGCAAAATGCTGGTGGTATCCCTATACATTAACCCTGTGATAATGCAAGACATTCTATTTACACCTCCTATCTTCTTACTTATTAATAGCGTATGCAAATAGTACAAGCTTTGGCACAGTAGAAGCGGATAGGGAATGATAAAGATAGAAACTTTTAATAAAAGCGCTATTTTAATCAAAAGGGAGAATGAACATTGAACGTAAAGGAGTACGTCGTTTATAAAAGTGAATCATTTCTATGGATTGGAACTATACAGGAGTGCGCTGAGTATATGATCGTACTTCATGCAACAGTTCGTTTTTATACAAGACCAGTGAATCAAAGTAGAATAGCAAGTCGGAAGAATGCTAGGAATTATATAACTGTTACGGAGATGAGGAAGATTAATAAAAATTTCATTTTGTAGAGAAATGGTGTGATTAAGTATGGGTATTGAATACGGAATGTTTGTATTAAAAAAGAGCAGACTTTAACCTACACATAAAAGTGCTGGAATTGTTCTAAAGGAAGGAATATCTGAAATATAAATATAATTGAGGGGAGTGAAATAATAATGGAAACTAGTACTTTTTTAGGGCTGTTCTGGGGATGGATGACGGTTATCGTATCGGGAATACTTTTCGTCCGTCCATCGGAGCTACGTGACTTAAAAAAATTAGTGGTTGAAGACAGAGGGTTTGGTATTATGTATGGTTTTCTATCAATTTTCCTAGGATTAGGTACTGTAATTCTACATAATGTATGGGTATTCAACTGGCAGGGATTCCTAACGGTTATTGCATGGCTTGCATTATTAAAGGGAATTTACATAATTGCATATCCTGAACCCTCCAAGAAAACAGACTTTGAAGTAAGGATACTATCTACACGTATAGTACTCGCTATCATTGGTGCTTTGGCTTTATGGATGCTTATAGTAATCTATATAAAATAATCTTTTTTTAATAAATAAAAGAGCCTAATGTGAGAGAAAAGGCCTTTTCAAAAATTGCATATGAGGAAAATTAATGTCAATAGTTTAATACCGATAAATGAGAATTAATTCCAGGAATTAAGTATTGAGAAATAAAAAATATTTAGCGCAACAAAGTGGTTAACTTTATGAGCTAACCACCTGTTCCACAAAAGAAAATTAGGCCCTACAAGTAATAGATGTGTAATTTAAAGTTACAGTTATAGTGTAAGCGAGATTGAAAATGTTATACGAAAGTAATTCTGTTTAAAAGTTTTATTTTGTCATAAATAAAAGAGCAGTTAGCCCAGCCTAACTGCTCGATACAGAGGTAATAGTCTAGCTACATAGATATTATATGCTGAGTTATTGATTTTATTTGTGTAAAACACAAAAGAGCAGCTAACAAAACCTAGCCGCTCTAAACAGTGATGTGTCTCTAGATGTAGTTGTAGTATAAACAGAACGTTGAGTTTTATTCATGGGGAGATAGAAATGAGCTTGAAAATAGAATATAGTCCGGCTAGAAAACTAGAGGACACTAATTTTTAGAACTGCGATAAAATTGTTTTAAGAAATGGTGTTCTCTTTATTTTGAAAGGGGATTTGGGAAATGAAGGTATTGGAATAGAATGGTTAATAAACGCATAGATTGATAAAAAGTAAAGGGCAAATCCCTTATGAGAATAAGGAATATTATCATTTTTGTTACCATTTTCTTCTATCTTTATATATAATTAATTTGTATTTTATATATAAATTAGGAGGGGATTTATGACTACAAATAAGGACTACATTCGTTATATCCGGGGAAAAGTAGGGCATGATTTAATATTTCTTAATTTTGCTGGAGGTATTGTTTATAACGAACGAAATGAAATTCTTTTACAAAAACGGGGAGATAGAAATGAATGGGGTCTTCCAGGTGGTGCTATGGAACTTGGAGAATCTCTTGAAGAAACCGCTAAACGAGAAATATTTGAGGAGACAGGATTAAATGTTGAAGTTGAACATCTTATAGGTGTCTACTCTAAATATTCTGGTGAGTTTCCGAACGGAGATAAAGCTCAGACTATCACTCATTGTTTTCAATGTAAGCCAATTGGTGGAGAACTTACTGTAGATGGTATTGAGACTTTGGATTTAAAATACTTCCCAATAGACCAAATACCAAAATTATTCACAAAACTACACGAAGATGCCTTAGAAGATTGGCTTTCCAAAAGAAAAGGTGTATTTAGATAAAAAACTTTCAAATTAATTATCCATAATCTTTAACTAACAGGTGCTTTAATTGAGCAAGAAAATAAAAACCTTTAACTTCCGCTAAAGATAATTATGTTAATGATCTAGTGATGGCAGTTCTCGTAAGGACAAAAAGAGGAACGTATATAAATAGAGTTGTAGAAATAGAAAGAGTGGATTCCTTGTGAGAGAGTAGGGATCCACTCTTTTCTTACCACTGATAAAGAGACACTATATCTGACTTACATAAATATCCTATTTATTCAAATTTGTCCTTGCTAATGGTACAATTAGATTCATGGAGGGATATTATGGTAAGTTTTTATGTAACACTGTTTCTTATATTTGGTACTGCGATATTTTTATTTTTCTTGTCTGGTTCATCAAAAATTAAGGCTAAAAACAGATCATTGATAATGATCTGTTTAGGGATAAATCTACTCACAAGTCCAATGGCTTTATTTGTAGGTGTGATGGCAACAGACTCTCCATATAGCACTACGCTTGATTTTTTTGGAGGATTTCTCTTTATTCAGGGAATACCGCTCCTCCTCCTACTTGCAGCTTTTTTGAAGTTTGCAATAGCAAAGAAAACAAAACAAGTATAGTATAAACTCTATATTTCTTTTAATAATTTAGGGTTATATCTTTTCTGCGTTAGCTGCTTTTAACCATGCTTCGTAAAATGCTGTAACTGATGCATACCGTTCTGCACGATTTTTATTTACAGCACGATACGCTACCTCATATAATTCCTTACTTGCTTCCCATTTTATAAAAGAACGATCTTTTTCACCGCCTAAAAGTGAGAAAGCCATTGCTCCCATATTAAATACATTTGTTCTTTCATCGATTGTTGCGTTTAGTTCAAATTCCTCTGGTGACATAAAACGGGAGGAACCCCATAGCCGGCCCATTTTATTTATGTAAGGTTTCTTACTGTATAAATCTATATCACAAATTTTTGTTTCGTTTGTATTAAAATTATATAAAATACTACCGTCATAAAAATCTATTGCTACATAGTTTTTCTTTTCTACATAAGTATGGAAAGAAAAAATGGAATGTAAGGAATGAATTCGTTCTATAGCAGATAAATGCCTAAATTTATAAAATGGTGAGTTTGGATTTTTATATTTTTCAGGAGGTGGGAAACTCCAATGCGAATGAAGACATTCACCATCAAACCAATCGAAAATTAATACATATCCAGATTGAACTGGAAAATGATCAATTAGTCTTATGAGCGATTCATGCTTTAAATCTTCATAGATAGTAACTGAATTTTTTAGCCTTTTAATAGCATCACCCGTTGTTCCTTCATATGCAATTGTTTGTGCTCCTGCGTATTTGATAAATTTCTTGTGACCATCTTTTTCTACACCAAAACTTATATTACCTGAGTCTTGCTGGTCAAAAACTGCAAATACGGTTCCTAATTTAATAAGCCAATCAAAATTATGATATTCTTTTAATTGGAATGTTACACTATTTAACTGAATTTCGACGGAATTATCTTTCATAGATTACCTCACATTTAATATAATTAAGTTGTACATTCCACTATTCGACATATTTTATGGAAATCCTATGCTAATAATATAAAATTTTATAAATATAATGATAAACACTTATAAAGAGGTGAATACAATGGATCAACAAATTGTTATTAAAGCATATCAAAAAGACTGGGTTGAAGAGTATATAAAAGAAAAAGAGAAATTCTGTTCCTTGTTAGGACAAGAAATAATTGCTGTTGAACATATAGGAAGCACAGCAGTAGAAGGATTAGGAGCTAAACCTCTTATTGATATGATGATTGGCGTAACAGACTTACAAATTACTGAAAACTGGATTGAAGTTCTATCGGAAATTGGATATGAGTATGTTCCAAAAGATGCAACCAATTGGCGTTTTTTTAGAAAGGGAAAATGGAGAGCGGGTACTCATCATTTGCATATTTATATTTATAATAGTGATGAGTGGAGAAACAATATTTTATTTCGTGACTTTCTAATAAGCCATGAATGGGCACGTAAAGAATATAGAGAATTAAAAGAGAGGCTTGCTATTACATATGCTTTTGATCGTGTTTCATATACAAAGGCAAAAGCGCCATTTATTCGAAAAATATTAGAATTGGCTAGAATTCAATAAATTTATAGATTCTTATCTAACTAGTTTTGAAACCTCTTCCTATACTTTTTATAGGGAGAGGATTTTTTGTTTTTTTCATGACAAAATATATAATTTCTAATTATTGGAGGCAAACTATTTTATTTATTTTGATATTTCTAGTACATTGGAAATATTAAGGGGGAATTAAGCAATGAAAGCTATTGTACATCAATATGAAAAAGGATTAGAGGGGTTAGAATATAAATTTTCACCTGAGATAAGTCCTAATGCAGGTGAAGTAAAAATAAAGTTAAAAGCTGCAGGGTTAAATCATAGGGATTTATTTATTATAAACAATAGAAAAGAAATGGATCTACCATTAGTAATAGGGTCAGATGGCTCAGGAATTGTTACAGAAATAGGAGAAGGAGTTTCAAATATTACACTACATACAGAAGTTATTATTAATCCTAGTATTGGATGGGAACATGCTACTGAAGTACCGGAGTTACCGGAAGTGCTAGGTGGACCGAAAGATGGAACGTTTGCTGAATATGTAATTGTACCGGCTGAAAATGTAGTAGAAAAGCCGGCATATCTTACTTGGGAAGAATCAGGTGTTTTATCTTTATCCGCATTAACAGCATATAGAGCACTTTTTACAAAGGGTAGATTGAAGTGCGGTGAACATGTTTTAATTCCGGGAATAGGAGGTGGTGTAGCTACATTTGCCATGTTATTCGCGAAAGCAATCGGCGCAAAAGTGAGTGTTACTTCAAGGGTAGAGAATAAAAGGGAACTTGCTGAAAAATATGGTGCAGATATTTCTTTTAATAGTACCGGAAATTGGGAAGAGAGCTTACAAGGTGAAAAAGTAGATTTAATAATAGATAGTATAGGCCCGGCAACTTTCTTGAAATATTTTGATGTATTAAAACCAAATGGAAGAATCGTGAATTTTGGTGCAAGCTCAGGAGATAAAATTGAATTACCATTACGCGCATTATTTTATAATCAAATTGATATTATGGGAACATCCATGGGTAGCCGTGAGGAATTTAATGAGATGATAAAGTTTATTGAAAAATATCAAATTAAACCAATTATTGATAAGGTTTACTCGTTAGAAGAAGCAATTCGAGCACTAAGCCGTATGGAACATGGGGAACAATTCGGAAATATTGTACTTCAAATGAATTAAAAAATATGATTTTGCAATTAGTATATTTAAATGAATATGTTATGTATTTCAAACATGAAAAAAATACGAACCGCCTTATTATAAAGGCTTACCGGCTTTATACATAAATAGCGTATAAAATTTGTTTAATAATTGTCACATGAGTAATAGTAAAATGAGAATTAGATGAAAAAAGTTTAAGCCTATTTTCATAATGGTATTGTATACTGTGTAAATCAAGAACACTTGTATGTAAGGAGAGAGTTTAATGAATTACACAGTATTTCAGTGGTTTAATAATTTTGCTGATTCATCCAAACTATTAGATACGTTAATGATTGCTATTACAAATAGCGCTGCATACGTAGCCGTTCTATTTATGTTTATCTTATGGTTTAATAATGGAAAGAAAGAAAAGGCAATTAGAAAACAATATACAGTTTTATATACGACGCTTTCGGTTATTATTGCATTATTAGTAAATGTTCTTATACACGCGGTATATTACCATCCGCGTCCGTTCGTATCACATGATGTACATCAATTAGTACCACATGCAGCAGATTCATCATTCGTTAGTGATCATTCTGTACTTGTATTTTCAATCGCCTTCGTATTTATTCTTAGAGGAGAAAAACTGAAATATATCGCGCTATTATGGGCAGTAATAGTCGGTATATCACGTATGTACGTAGGTGTTCATTATCCTTTAGATATACTTGGTGCAGCATTCTTAACACTTATTACGAGCGCTTTAGTAATGCAAAGTACACGTATGTTTGAACCAATAGCGAAACTTGTATTCAAAATGTATGCATTAGTAGCGAGACGAATTCCTTTCTTAGCGAAATATAACCATATCGCATAATTTTCCTAAAAAAATTCCCCTTTGGACATCCAGAGGGGAATTTTTTTATAGGAAATACGAAAAGAGTTTAGAGTGCTCTGTAATCAAGTTGTACTAATTAATATTCTGAAATTTCACGCACCGTATTTAAAATATATAAAATAATGACACAAAATAACAACAGTTAGTTTTGCATTGTTTTAAAGGAATTAAAAAGAAAACTTCGAAACATATAGTATCGCAAACAAAAACTACAAATTTTAAAACGGATCTTCGTACGAATCCATTCCAAAAGAGAGGAGATAAGTATGCAAAAACTCCAAACGAATAAAGGCGCTCGATATATGATGATTGCTTTTATTGTTTTGTTTCTTATTATGATTTTGCGTATATTCTATATTCAGGCAGTAGGAGTCGTGCATAATGTGAATGTAAAGGATCTCGCGAATGAACAACATAATAAAAAAGGTGTTTTAGAAGCGAATCGTGGCACTATCTATGATCAAAGCGGAAAGGTGTTAGTACAAGATTCTACAACGTATCGAGTTGTTGTGAATTTAAAAGGAAAAGATAAAGTGAAAAATAAAGATGAAACCGCACAACAATTAGCCGATGCGCTTGAAATTGATAAAGAAGAAGTATTAAAAAACTTTCATGAAGGGCGTACGCAAGTTGAAATTGGGAAAATTGGTCGGAACTTATCTAGGGAAAAGAAGGAAAAAATTAATGATTTAAAAATACCAGGTGTATCTTTTATGTCGGAAAAAGCAAGAGTATATCCGAATGAAGACTTTGCATCCTATATACTTGGTTTTGCTAGACCAGATGATAAAGGGAATACGGAAGGGAAGTTTGGGCTTGAAAAGAGTTTGGATAAATATTTGCGCTCTACAAACGGGAATATAGAATATGTGGGTACACGAAGGGGGATTCCGCTTACGAATGATATAGGTAAAGTAGAACCAGCTAAAAATGGGAATAACGTATATTTAACGCTTGATAAACAAATTAATAGCTTTTTAGAAGAAGCGATGAACAAAGCGCAAGAACATTATGATCCTTCTATGTTAATTGGCATTATTGCTGATCCAAAAACAGGAAAGGTTTTAGCAATGTCTAGTAAACCTAGTTACAATCCTAATGTAGGTGATATCGAATACTTTTTAAATGACCCGATTGCAAATGCATATGAACCAGGTTCAACAATGAAAGTTTTTACGTTAGCAGCTGCCATTAATGAAGGTGTATATAACGGAAAAGAATATTTTCAATCTGGAAAATATTCCGTTGGTTCATCTGATATAAAAGACCATAATGGTGGATTTGGATGGGGATCAATTACATTTGATGAAGGATTTGAAAGGTCATCAAACGTAGCTTTTTCTATTTTAGAAGATCAGTTACTGAAACCAAATAAATTTAAGCAATATATGAATAAATTTGGATTCAATCAAAAAACAGGGATAGATTTACCTGGAGAAAGGAAAAATACTTTATTATTAAATACACAAATTCAACAGGTTACAACTTCTTTTGGTCAAGGTTCTACAGTAACTCCGATTCAATTAATCCAAGCGGCTACTGCTATAGCAAATGACGGGAAAATGATGCAACCATATATCGTTGATAAAGTTGTAAATCCAACAAACAAAGAAGTTATTATGGAAAATCAACCGAAAGAAATTGGGAATCCGATAAAAAAAGAAACAGCGGACAAGGTTAGAAGCTTAATGGAGCGTGTTATAACATCTTCAAAAGGAACTGGTACAATGTATAAAGTAGATGGTTATCCAATTGGAGGTAAGACAGGAACAGCACAAATCCCGAATCCTGAAAACGGCCGATATATGGAAGGGAAAGAGAATTACATTTTCTCCTTTTTAGGAATGGCTCCAATTGATGATCCGGAGTTAATCGTATACTTAGCTATTAAGCAGCCAAAGTTAAAAGGAGATGAGTATGGAGCTCAGCCTCTTGCTGAAATATTTAAACCTGTTATAAAAAACAGCCTTGAATATTTAAAGGTGAAACCGTATACAGAAAAACAAATAGCTGATGCAGCAAAACAATCTCAATTAAAAGTACAAAATTATGTAAATCAATCGATGGATACAATAGAGAAAAGTGTAGAAAAAGAGAAGCTACAGCCGGTAATTTTAGGAGAAGGAAAAATAATAAAACAATATCCACAGTCTGGCGAGGTAATAAGTGAAGGTGATCGTATATTTTTATTAGGGAATAACGCACAAATGCCAAATGTAAAAGGGTGGTCCATGCGTGATGTTATGTATTTCTCTAAACTTTTGAAATTAGATTTGAAAACTTCTGGTACGGGTTATGTAACGAGTCAAAGTATTGAAAAAGGACAAGATTTACAAGAAGGAGATACACTAGAACTAGAATTAGAACCGCCGTTACAACCGTTAACAGAGGCGAATACGAATTAATCCAGGCATTTGGAAGGAGCTATATGCAAATAGCTCTTTCGTTAGAGTTGCGAGTAATTTCACGCACCGTAATTTTTAGAAAAAATAATAAATAAAAGAACTAAAAGTGACACGTTGTTAAATATCTGATTATTGTTTATTTACAGTTAAATTCATATGTGATAATATGGAAAAAATAAATGCAGTGAAGAGAAGAGTAAATAAAATGAATTTTTCACAGAGAGCTCCATGTAGCTGAAAAGGAGTAAAAATTCTTTATTGAACCAAGCCTCTGAGCAGCATATCGGAACCTATTATTAGGGGATGGTGTGACGGGAGCTCCCGTTATAGAGCTATGGTATAAGCATGAATTAGAATGCAGTACCTGATAAGGTTAGTATGGTGACATATTAACAAACTAGGGTGGCACCGCGATGATAAATCTCGTCCCTAAGATTAAAAGTCTTGGGGGTGGGATTTTTTTATTGTTGTAAAACAATTTTGAAAGCGGGGGCCAAAAATGAAAAATTTACTTAAAGATTGGAAATATCCTTTATTACTATTGTCCGGAGTTGGTATTGCGAATTTAGGGGCATGGATTTACTTAATAGCACTGAATGTACTTGTCTATAATATGGGTGGCTCAGCCTTAGCTGTTGCTACTTTATATGTAATAAAACCATTAGCCACTTTATTTACAAACGCTTGGTCTGGGAGTATGATTGATCGTTTAAATAAACGGAAATTAATGATTCACCTCGATATATATCGTGCGTTATTTATCGCTATTTTACCTTTACTTCCGTCACTTTGGATTGTTTATGTATTCGTATTCTTTATAAGTATGGCCAGTGCAATTTATGAGCCAACTGCTATGACGTATATGACGAAATTAATTCCAGTAGAGCAAAGACAACGTTTCAACTCATTACGCAGTTTAATAGGATCTGGTGCATTTTTAATTGGTCCAGCGATAGCAGGGGTTTTATTAATTGCGAGTACACCTGAGTTTGCTATATATATGAATGCTATAGCATTTCTCTTATCAGGATTAATTACATTACTTTTACCTAATCTTGATAAGAAAGAAGCTTCGGATACAACAAGTAATACATTATCTCTTACAGTATTAAAAAAAGATTGGAACACTGTTATAAATTTTAGTAGAAAACATGTGTATGTCGTATGTGTGTATTTCTTATTTCAAAGTATGTTCGTATTAGCAACTGCTACTGATTCACTTGAACTATCGTTTGCGAAAGAGGTATTACTACTAACAGATAGTGAATATGGTTTTCTAGTTAGTATAGCTGGTGCAGGATTTATTTTAGGTGCCATAACAAATACAATTTTGTCAAAGAAATTAGCACATTCATTTCTAATTGGAATAGGATCATTATTCATCGCAATTGGTTATTTAATTTATGCTTTTTCAAATATATTTTTAATAGCTGCTATTGGATTCTTTATTTTATCTTTCTCTATGGCATATGCAAATACAGGATTTTATACGTTTTACCAAAATAACGTTCCCGTTCATATAATGGGACGGATCGGAAGTATATATGGACTTGTTATTGCGTTAGTAACAATCTTTATTACAATATTATCTGGTGTTGCGACTCAGTTCATTTCTATACAACTTGTAGTTATTGTAGGTTCATTGATCATGTTATTTATTACTATCGTCTTGTGTGTGTTTACTTTATTCCCATCACAATCTAAGTTGTATTCTACTGAATCAATAAAGTGAAACTTTAATCAGGGGGCATCCCCCACTGATTATCAGCCCTCACCAATCGGGCTTTTACGGGCAGCAGGGTCCCCACTTAACTTCTTTGCTTTCGCTGAATTTTGAGATGGGGGTCCTACTGCCCACAAATAGCGGAATACATTCGAAATGAACTTTGTGTTCTCATTAACAATTTATCGTATTTAATAAGGGGAAAGAACAATACCGAAAGATAAGGGTGGTTGTTGTGATAAAAACAAAAGATGAAATTAATAAAATTGTAAAAGAAATACAAAAGAAAATAGATTTCTCTGGGGTAGTTTTAGTAAAAAAAGAAAAAGACATAATCTATGAAAAAGCAATGGGTTACGCAAACCAAAGTGAATGTATAAACAATACGATACAAACAAGATTTGGCATTGCCTCAGGATGTAAAATTTTCACTGCAATTGGAATCTGTCAACTTGTTGAAAAAGGTGTTATTTCTTTTCATACAAAATTAAAGGATTGTCTAGAGATAAAACTTCCAAACTTCGATGAAGATATTACAATACATCAACTACTAACGCATAGCTCTGGTATACCAGATTATTTTGATGAAAGTATTATGGATAACTTCGAGGATCTTTGGAAACAAACACCTATGTATCTATTAAAGAGCTTAAAAGACTTTTTACCATTATTCCAAAACAGTAATATGATGTTTGCACCTGGGAGTAAGTTTCACTACAACAACGCAGGTTTTATCATACTTGGATTAATAATAGAAGAACAGACGGGACTTAAATTTACGGAGTATATAGAAACAAACATTTTTAATTCGATTGGCATGAATGATTCTGGCTATTTTTCGTTAGATAAATTACCAAGACATACAGCTCTAGGATATATAAAGGACGAAACCAACCAAAATTGGAGAACAAACGCTTACTCTATACCAATAAAAGGAGGGGCTGATGGAGGTGCATATGTTACTGCACCAGACATGTTGAAATTTTGGGCGGCACTATTTAATAATGAAATTTTAGGAAAGGAATATACAAAGTTACTTTTAACTCCCCACATTCATGTAAATGATAAACAGTCTTACGGATATGGAATATGGATTGAAACACGAGAAAACAAGGTATTCAAATATCATGTAATGGGATATGATCCAGGCGTCAGTTTTCGCTCGGCCATATATCCAGAATTAGGAATCACTTTAGTTATTCCATCGAATAAAGGGGCAGGACCTGAAAAATTAATGACAGAAATAGAAAGAGCTTTTTAATTATATGGATATAAAAGAAGAGATACGAAAATAATTTAAACGGGTTTATGATTGTTTCTGTTCTGAAAAATATTTTAGTTAACGAGGAACCCTTTATTTATTAAATAAGGGGTTTTTGTAATTCTGCACAATTACATATGTTTATATGGATTTTTAAATTAAAAAACATTACTATATAATTGTAAATTTAAATTATTAATTCATATGAAAGGATGTGTTAACAATTTGTATATGATCAACGGTAGTTTGTTTATTATTTTAGGGGTTATTTGTTATTTAATTGTACGTGGAATATTAATTGGTACAAAAAATAAAAAACATATGATTTGGTGGAAAGAAATAATAAGTTTTTTATTCGTGGTCTACATTTGTATGGTTGTTGCAGTAACTTTATTCCCTTTACCAATCGGTTTTCCTTCTAATATTGAAAATCTGAATCGCTCGGTCAATATAATTCCATTTGCATCAATTATTAAAGACATCAATCAAATTGGTAGTGCTTATGATGGGGATGCCCTATTTATGATTGGTCTAATTGTAAGAAATGTAGGCGGGAATATTTTATTATTAATGCCTTTAGGATTTTTAGCACCAATTTTATGGGATAAATATAAAAAGTTCAAAAATACTATTTTATTGGGATTTACTATATCAGTTAGTATTGAATTGCTACAATTAATTCAGTCTTTATTTAGTGGAGTGGGACGTATTACTGATATTGATGATGTGATCTGTAATGTTATAGGTTCTATTATTGGATATTCTATTTATAATATCTTTTTAAAAGCCATTAATAAATTTAACATTCGAGTGTTGGGTAAAACTAATTCTAAAGGTGTGGAATTAGTTGATAAATAGGAGTTTAAACGAGTTATTAAAGGCGTACGAGTAAAAAGTACGTCTTTTTATTTTTATAAATAATGCTTAAGGCTGATGAGAAATCACATTTTCCATCTTACACTTGAAAGTAGCTATCGTATTTCAAGTATGGAATGAAAAGAGGAGAATATAATTTTTAAAGATAAACAAGTTTATAGGAGGATTCTAAATGGATATTTTACTTGTTGTTCTTATTATTGTTTTGATGCAAAGTAAAGAACGAAAAGTGAAAATAAACCGTATTTGGCTCATTCCGGCTTTGTTGTGCTTTGTAACAATCCAGTCCATTATTCATATGGGACAAATAACTTTGCTGCAAGGACTACTGTTTGTTGTAATGCTTGGAATCGGCTTAGGTCTTGGAATTATACGAGGAAGAGCTTTAACATTTCGAGTAGATAGTGAAACAGGTCATGTACTACGAAAAGGAAATTGGGTAAGTACAATAATCCTTCTTATTATTTTAGGAGCAAAAATTATAATTAAACAAAGTATGTTTTCTGGTAGTACACACCAGACATTAATGGTTGTAACAAACGCCTTTTTATGTATTACATTAGGCACCGTGATTAGTAGACGTTATTATATTTGGAAAAAATATAATGAATTAACACAAAAAGCGTAAATACATTCATCCCTTGTTTAACATTGCTAAGAACGGTAATACTAATTAACATTGAACTTTTACAACAAGGGATGATAATATGATATACATTTACACAGACTTCGGCGGTACTCATACAACTTCACTTGCTGCAGCGTATCATTTAAATAAATTACCAACGGATCGTAAGTTAACGAAAGAAGAAATTTTGAATGTAGATTACTTTAATAAATTGAAAACAGAAGATATGGGAAAAATTATTTTTCATGGAATTGATGAACATGGTCATCCTGTATATACGATTGGATGTGGCGCATCAAAAGTTGTTGTACCTGCGATGAAGCATTTAGGAGAAATCTTGCAAAAACATTATCAAAGTCATGAAAAAATTATTTTTTCTAATACATCACCAACTGTACCTTTACCAATGACTTTTGGTGGTCTGTTTTCTAGAAGGTTCCATATCGATTTTATTGGCGTACCGTTACTCGTATGGGGAGCAAAAATTTGCTGTGATAATATACAAAGGCTTGTTAGTTATACAAAAGAAGCTGGAAGATTAACGAATGATTATGTTGTAATTTTAGATAATGAAACTTTTAAATAGTATATGATAAGAAGAAAATCGAGCAAATTCCTTGATTTTCTTTTTTATTTGTGAAATAGACAAGAAATAGTCACATTTAATATACATCTACTATAGCCAAAACAATAAAGTCCTGTTACTATTACAGGGATATTCTCTTTTTATAACATAAATATATAGAAAAATTAGAAAAGAGGAATTGAATTAAGGGAGGAACAACATGAAGCGTGTTGCTTGGATTACTGATAGTACAACTGCGAGTTTTAAAACAGAAGGAGATAACTTTGTTATCCCAATTGAAGTTATTATTGATGGTGTGTCGTACAAAGATTGTGAAGAAGGTGTGCGTGAGCGCGTTTATAATGCTTTGAATGAAGGTAAAACTGTCACTACATCACAGCCTAACATAGGGGAAATGGTAGATTTATTTTCGAAATGCAAAGAAGAATATGAAGAGGGATTTGCAGTTGCTATTAGCGGAAAAGTAAGTGGAACTTATCAAAACATGAAGTTAGCTGCAGAAATGGCAGGTTTCCCATTAACGGTATTGGATAGTGAAACAACAAGTTATCCAATGGATGAACTAATTAGAAAAGCGAAATCGTTATACAATGATGGTATGACGTTACAAGATATACACAAAACATTAGTAGATGAAAAAAGAAAACCTTTCCACGTATTCCCGAAAAGTTTAAAAGGCCTTTACGCAAGTGGGCGTGTAAAAGGAGTTCAATTTTTACTTGGAAGTTTATTAAGTGTTAACTTAATATTAGAAGTAAAAGGTGGAGAGCTTTTACTTGAAAAGAAAGTTCGTAAAATCCAAAAATGTCGAGAATATATTAAAAATGAACTTGAAAAAGAATTACCAAAAGTACTTCATATGTTCCATGCTAATGATAAAGATGGAGCCGAAGAATGGATTGCAGATATTAGACAAGCATTCCCTGAAATGGATTTCAAATTATATCCATTACCAATTTCATTTGCGGTTCATGCAGGTGAAGGTACAATAGCAATTAGTTATTAAAGTAAAACCCGTGAATTATTCACGGGTTTTTTATTTAATTAAAATGAAATGTGATCTCGACATATCTCCATCGAGGTTAGAAATCGATGGTCGAGTTACCTTCTCATATATAACTGTGGAATGCCTTTTTTATGACTTATCCAATTATTTCTTACAAGATTTAAGGAGGATTGAGTTGAAAATGAATTGATTAAAGTGTAAAATTACACTAAATAACACATTAGTTACTTTTGAGGGGGAAGTAAAGTGAATAAGGAGCATGCAATTGAACTTATTTCAATGAAAATAAAGTTAATACGCACTGAAAAAAGATATACACAAGATAAAATGGCTGAAGTTCTCGGCATATCAAAAAAAACGCTTGTTCAAATTGAGAAAGGGAGAACGAATGCAGGTTGGACCAACACTGTTGCTATTTGTGCATTGTTTAGAGATAGTGAAGTTTTACAGAATACTCTTGGGGATGATCCATTAGTAGTAATCGAAACAATGGCCCACAATAGCACTAACAACTTCAAAGAAAAAACATTGGGAGGAAAAGTCTGGTGGAAGCAGATTCAAGAAAAAGGGAACTTTCGCTTACAACAAAATCTAATTAGTCAGCATTATCGTATTCTAGACAGACAGGATTACCGCTGGTTTAATTCGTTTGATTTAGAAGAAACGCTAAATCAACTTAATAAATTAGCAACGAATTCAGAACATCAAATAACCAGAACTACAATGAGCGAAAATAAATAGGAGGAAATTACATATGATCATCTTGCATTTTCTTTGGATTTACTTTATGCCAATTTACTGGTTATGTGGATTTATAGGTGGAATCTATTTAATTATTGCAGGTATCAAATATCTTAAATTACTTGTAAGTGTAATGGGATTACTTTGTCTTACCCTTGTCGTGTTACCTATTGTTTGTTGGGGGACAGGGATTAATGCGGAATTTCTTCTTACACCCGTTTCCAACTTTTCACTATTCTCTTTAAGTGGGTTAATAGCAGGATTTATTGGATTGTGGTCAAAAATTAAAGGCATAAGAAATATGGGATTTACTATTTTTACTTGTGGAGTAATAGGTGCCCTATTCTATTATTTAATGTCTATACCCGATTCATACTATATAGGATAGTTTTTCAAAACTCAGTTCATTTACAAACAAAAGGATAGTGAAACAGGAAAAACATTATTTCTATTCTTTCTGTCTAACTTATTAAATAAAAAGGAGGTGCTATAGAACTGGTAGCGTTTCCTTTTTCACATGAATCATTCACCTATCAGATAGGTTGCGCTCCAGTACGTAGTAGGTAGCATATCAATAGCTAGCTATAATTTCTACATTCTCTGACTTTAAATGATAAAGGAGATGTTATCACAGTTGTTCCTGCAAAGAAAAAATGAATAGTTGTAGTAAAAACATTCTAGAATACAGAAGCTTAGGAATATTGGATATAAAATATGATAAATACGAGGCATAAGCCAGTTTACAATTTTTATGTCAACACTACAAACTTGACATGTGTGTATTTCGTTTTGCACTGTAAATCATTCATATTGAGTAATAGAATTGTAGAAATATATAATAGAATATTCGCACTAATATTTATACAGCTACAATCTATTTACATATAAGGTTATTAGGATTATATTGAAAATGAAAGAGAAAACAATAGATGGAAGGGGATGTTTTTTATGTTTAAAAAAGCAGCACTAGGGATTTCATCGTTAGCAATTACAGCGTTCGTCGGATTAGGAATGGCAACAGAAGCTTCAGCTGGACCAGCAGCACCACTTACTTCACTAAACGTCGTACAAGTAGAGTCTGAGCTAGGCGGGGTAGAAACAATTAATCAGAACAGCTTCAGCACATCGCGTAACCACGGGGGAAAATATTTATATATTACAACGAAAGAAATGGGCTATGGCCAAAACCCATTTGCTAAAATGAATGGTTCTAATGTAAAAAGTATTGATTCCACTATAATTGGCGGAAGACCAATCGTTGGCTGGTATTATAAATGGGATGCTTCTGGACACCAACAAGGAACGTTTGAGTACCAAAAGACATCTATAAATTCACCATTTAATACAATGCGTACATCAATTTATATCCAATAATCTTGAAAGCGTTCGCACATGTAGAATAGTAAAAAAGGTACTTCTAGGAGTACCTTTTTTTGATTTGAATCATGTTCATCTATATTTACAATCCTGATTTCACAGCAAAAATACTTACCATAAAACAAAATCCTTAAACGTCTATAAAATTAATATGAACGCGTAGTACAAGTCCGCTACAGTTAAAGTACGTAACTTTACATATTTCAACTCAATGAAGAAGGAAGAAACTGTAGTACTTACGCCGCAGTTTTTAATTTATCCATGAACTCATAGTTTAATTTTAAGTTTTTTAGATATATAGACATAACCGTACTACCTGCTACTCTTTTTTAAAATTCAAGATTAAAAAGAGTAGCTAAACTTAAATAAGCTTAGCTTGATGGATATGTGGCGGAACTCTAAAATTAATTACATCTTTTTCATAATATAAACAATTTTATATAGGGAGATGAAAGGATTTTTTAAAATAATAAAGAAGTATGTATAAACAAATATATAAATGGTAGTGATTAGGATGAAAATCAGTAAGTTTGCAGAAGTAAATAATGTAAGTGTAGATACGATTAGACATTATATGGATCTCGGACTCGTTATTCCTGAGAAAAAAGGAAGTCACTATTTTTTTGACGAGTATTGTCAAAAGGATATAGAACTTATATTAGAGTACAAATGGATAGGGTTTAGCTTGCATGAAATTAAAGAACTGTTTCTTTATAAAAATTTAGGGAAATCCTTAGACTATGAAAAGGATATTTTTTATCAATCTTTATTTAAAGTAAAATATGAAAAGATTGAACAAGAGATAAAAACCTTAAAGGAACGAAAAGATAAATTAAAGAAAACGTTAAATAATTTATCTATAGAAACTGAAATTTCGAGTTCAATTTTAGGGGTAGATTTAAAAGTACTTCATTTATTTAAATGTGTTAAGTGTAACGGAAATTTAATTCTTGAAGATGGCATTATTAATAAAAATCAAATTGTTGAGGGGAAATTAATTTGTAATTGTGGTGAAGAATACGCGATTACTTCCGGAGTTTTAACAGCTGGAAAATTATTTGAGGTGTATAAGAGGAAATCACTTGAAGATTCTATTTCAGATTATATCCATGAAACGGATACTGCTTTTTTGGAAAATGTTCAAAGAGGAGGAGAATGGGCGAAAAAGAAACTAATGCAATTAGATTTAAATGAAAAAATACTACTTGATTTAGGGTCTGGTATTGGGTTCTTTTTACGAAATATTTATGAAGAACTACCGGAAGAGTGTTTATATATTGCTGTTGATCGAGATTTGAATAAACTTTTACTTTTAAAAGATGTAATTGAGAGAAGAAATGTGAAAAGAAATATTGTATTTATCTGTGCCGACTTTCTAAACATACCTATTCAGAATAATTCTGTTGATATTGTAATCGATCAATCAGGTACAAGTAATTATAGTTTTGAATATGAGGAGTTCTTATTGTGTGAATTAAATTCCCTTTTTAAACACAATTGTTATTTATTAAGTTCATTTATTTTATTTAATAAATTCAGCATAAATAGCCAAATTGCACCTAGACTCAGAGAGAATTTTACATCTGCAAAAGTAACAAAAGAAATCGAAAATTTACAGTTTCAATCTATTGATGAAAGTACTTCAAATTATTTGATACGAGGGGGAAGGTACGAGGATTTCTTTGTTCAAGGAGAAGAAATTTATACATATTCATTTTTCGGAAAAAGATGGGGTTAACCCCATCTTTTATTTATTTCCCCTTAAAACTTTTCAAATAGTACATATTGCTATTGGGTTGACCCAAGAACTTACAATGTACGTAACACAAAGTTAGGTAGGGGGAAAAGTGATGGGAAGTTTACGATTACATATAGAAAATAAAAAAAGAAACCAAGAACTAAGAAATATGTGTCTCTATTCATTCGGGAAAACAGTATCAATATTTGGTAGCTCTATTTATAGTTTTGCATTAGGATTATATGTTTTACATATAACCGGATCAGCATTAAATTTTGCCATTACGCTTATTTTAGGAACTATTCCGATGATTGTTATGAATCCATTTGCTGGTGTAATTGCAGATAAAGTTGATAAAAAGAAATTGGTCATTTGTATGGATTTACTAAGTGGAAGCTTATTAATTACTGTTTATATATTTAGCAGTAATTATGGATTAGACTTATTCACCATTTATGCTACTACCTTTCTTATAACGGTATTTACAACATTTTTTGGAATAGGATTAGAAGCTGCAAAACCAAATATCGTCTCCAAAGAGAGGCTAATGAGTATTAACTCTATAAGTAAAATTATCGATTCTATATCTTTAATTCTAGGTCCTATGTTAGGTGGTATTGTTTTTGCAGTCTTTGATATTAAAATTTTTATAATTATAAACAGTATTTCATTTATCCTTTCGGCTATTTCCATATTATTTATTAACTTTAAATTGTTTGAGCAAAACATAAATGAGGAATGTTCAATTAGAAAAATTAATTTTATTGAAGATATAAAGGAGGGATACTCTTACTTAATGGAGCGGAAAAGCTTAAAAAATACGTTCAGTATTTTAATTTCACTTAATTTCTTCTTAGGGTTTGCTGTAACTGTTCCATTGCCATACATTATTAATACAGTTCTCGATCTTGGTTCTAAACAATTTGGTATGATTCAAGGGACTTTTCCAGTAGGCATGATAATTGGTGCGATTTTAGTAAAAAAGATAACCGATCGTTTTTCTTACGCTTATCTTTTGAAAAAGTTAAGCTTTATGTTGGCGGTTTTTATGATTATTTCAGGAATTCCAGTTTTATTCAAAAGTTTTGAGGTAAATGATTTTGTATACGTTATTACCTATTGTGTTGTTATGTTCTTTTTAGGACTAATTATAGTGCTTATTGATATACCTATAGCTTATTTCATGCAAAAAGAGATTCCTGATGAATATAGAGGGAGGGTTCTCAGCATTGGATTAAGTATAAGTAAAATGATGCTTCCTATAGCAATGGCGCTATCCGGTCTATTATTAAATTATATTCCAGCCTACATGATTACAATTGTAGGGGGAATCTTATATTTAATAGTAATTAAAGTTTCATCGAATTGTTTCATATTAGAAGTTCATTCGAAAGATTATAGCGCTTAGTAGATCTTAGATTATTTATATAAAGGATACTGCTACATTTTTCAAGATAAGAAATGCAAATACTATAAAATGAAAAAATCGGCTGATTTCCCATGAACAATTTTGAAAAGATTACATATTCGTTTTGGAGACTACTTTAAAATTGTAGGTTGAGGGGGATGAATATCGTTCTAAATACAATAAGAAAATTTAACTTTGTTGATTGACCTTCCCCTTACAGGAAGCAGTATATTTAAAATAATTAATTACAGGAGGTGAGTGTTATGCTTTCAATTGGAGAGTTTTCAAAAATATCTCATCTTACAATGAAGACGCTGCGCTATTATGATGAAATTGGGCTTTTAAAACCAGCTTTCATAGACCCTAAGAATGGATATCGCTACTATGATATTTTCCAATTAGAAATAGCTTTATTGATTACTCGATTAAAAACTTATTTATTTTCGCTGGAAGAAATTAAGGATATTTTAGAAAATCGGGAGAAAACTGAATTGCTTAACTCTAAAATGAAAACCAAACAAGAAAATCTAACACAGCAGATAACATATTATTCTTCTTTATTAAAAAAATTAAAGCGTGATATTCAACAATTAGATGAAGAGGAAAGTATCATAGGTTACTTAAATCATATTGAGATTAATCTTGTAAATCACTTAACCTATAATATATCATCTCAGCGAAAACAAATTAATACCGTTGATTTCCTAACACACTTTAATGAGTTGTTTAGTAAAATTTCATTTGAAAATTTATTACCTATTGCAAAACCACTTGCTATTTTCCATAGTTCAGAATATGTACCTGAAAATTATGATGTGGAAATTGCGATTCCCCTTGCAGAAGCCACAAATAAAACAAAAGTGTTTAATCCCGGTCTTTGCGCAATGGCTACGCTTATTGGTTCTTACGAAGAATTACCTTTTATTCATACAAAGCTACACGTTTGGATTGAAGAAAATAACTATAAACTGAATGGAGCTCCGTTTGAAGTTTATAAAACGAATCCTTATAGCACACAGGAGGAGAATAATATCATAGAAGTTTATTTTCCTATAAAATGAATAAAGGAAGGAGCGTATCACAATGTATGGTATAAACCGGCCAACAATAAAAGAAAAAATATTAATTTTAGTTACTGAGATTATCTATCTAATCATTGCGTATTACTTACTTTTCATTACTTATTTCAAACCAGGCATTTCAATAGGGCTGTTTATAGCTTTGATTATCACCGCTTTACGATTAACGGCTATGATGTTTATATGGTTGCCTAGAGGGATTTCATGGCAAGAAGCCATTATGAACAGCATTGCTTTTGGAATTTATTATTTAGGTTTTCCAATCTTAATGATTACTAGTAATCAGGATCCTAATTTAATATTACTTACAATAGGTTGGATATTGTTTTTAGGAGGAAGTATGTTAAACACAGTTTCAGAGCTGCTTAGAAAATCCTTTAAAGACAATCCTGTAAATCAAGGTAAGCTATATACAGGTGGTTTATTTAAATATGCGATTCATATTAATTATCTGGGGGATTGCCTTTGGGTGTTAGGTTTAGCATTTATCGCTAGCAATATTTATAGTTTATTTATACCTCTAGGTCTGTTCTTTGTATTCGTTTTTGAATATATTCCAAAATCTGATGGTTACTTACAGAAAAAGTATGGAGAACAATTTACAGTCTATAAACAGAAAACAAAAAAATTAATACCGTTTATTTGGTAAATCAGTTTCATAAATTATAAAAAGCGCAGGATGCTGATCCTGCGCTTTTCTATCGTAATTCAGCGGTTTTTCTAATGACAATCTTATCAATATCATCTTCTTCATCACCAATAAATAATCCGCGTTCTTTTAAATATGCTTCAAAATATAAATCTGCTTCAGCGCGTTCGTCATATGGCTTTACAGAGAGAACGAAACCTAATTTGTTTTGTTCTTCTAAGTGAGAAGTGGAGATGTAAGCCGGTACATTATGGCGTAAAAAGAGTTCTTTAACTGGAATAATCATATCTTTCATTAATTTCGTTAGCATACCCATTTCAAACTCGAAATTAAAGCGATCTATACTAGATAAATCAGCGAATACTACACCGATAAAACCTGTATTAAATACTTCTTGATATTCTACATCTTCATCATGGCCGCCATAAAAATTCTTTTCGATTAAATAATTTACAAAATAAGCAACGCCATCACTTTGTTCAAATGGTTTCGTTGAAAGAACAAAACCAATTTTCTTTTGTTTATGTAAATACACACATGACATGTATGCTGAAATGTTATGTTCTTTAAATAAAGCACTTGTTGCTCCAGAGAGACCATCTAGTACGTGATGAACAATTTGAAGTTTTTTACGAGCGAAATAATAGGATTTCTTTTGTAACTCCAATGTATCAATAAAGACAGAGCCGATAAAGCCTGTATTTGAAATAATAGGTGATTGCTTTTTTCTTCCTCTGCGCTTTAATGGAGCCATTGTTAAAATCATCCCTTCATGTACGTTTAAAATAAAAAAGAACGTTTGTTCGTATATTTATATTTTACTATTAAAACGCTATAAAGTAAAGGGTTTTTGATGAAAATATAACAAAAAAGACACCTTATAAAAGGTGCCTTAAACGCTGTAAGGGATAGGGTTTACCCTAACTATTTATATTATGATACAGAAACAATCTCTTCTGTATCTTCTACATCTAAATGACAGTCCATAGTACGAACATCTTGATCTTCATGACTTCCGAAATAAATAGTAATTTTCATATGTATCGCTCCTTTATTCTAGGAATACCTAAAATAATTACTAGTAATGTTAATATTTATTATATACCACTTTTTTCATTCCGACAACGTTATATCATTTTTAATTATTTTAAACTATAGAGCACAATTTAAAGAGGTACTTTTTATAGAAAATGGTAAATTTCTAATATGTTATATTTAATATAGAAAAATTCGAGTGTTACTTTTTATGAAAAGGAGAACTATTGATGAATTATAAACAACTACTACTTGATAACTTTGCATTTAAAACTTCATATGTTGCACAATTTGTGCCCGGAATGAGTATAAAAAAAACGAAAGATTATATTGCTGTTGATTGTGGATTACCTGCCGATACATTTAATATCATCACTCTACTAAACAATAATTTAACGGAAGGGATCGAGAAATTATATAAAGAGGTAGAATACTATTATCAAAGAAATTTTCCAATGAGTGTTTGGTTATGGGATGAGGAGCAAGAGCGGGATATAAAAAGTGAGTTAATTAAAATCGGTTTAAAAGAAGTGGAACAGAATATTGCGATGGTAGCAGACTTAAAAACAATTTCCCCAACAATAAACATGCCAGTAAGTTTTACTATTCAACAAGCATCTTCACCTGGACAAATAAATAAATTTGGAGAAACGTTAGCTGATCTATTCGGCACATCAGAAGAAGGTATACATGTACAAGCATTCTATAATCAAATTTCTAATCTTGATATATGTAACAGTGAGAATCTGAAATTATTTTTAGGGTTATATGAAGGTGAAGTCGTAACTGTTGGTTCATTGATATGTTCAAAAGATAGTATTGGTATTTATGACATAGCAACGAAAGAAGGAATGAGAGGACGAGGGTTCGGATCTGCTATGTTCAATTTCCTGCTGCAAGAAGCACATAAATTTAAAAATACGTATTGTGTATTACAAGCTTCACCCGATGGAATCAATATTTATAAAAAATCGGGATTTCAAGCTATCGGCAAAATGACTGTATTGGAAAATCGACATTTAATTGAGTAAATCATTCAAGTTAAATCGTCTTTATATAGGAGCTTATAAATCGTTATGAAAAAGATATATCTCGTTACAATATTTTGTGCCTTTATAGTAATAAGTATCTTTGTTTTTCAGAAAATAAATGAACATAAGTATACTAAAGCTATTAATCAATCAAATCATATAAAAAATATCGCACATAGAGGTGCTTCTGCATATGCGCCAGAACATACAATAGCAGCATATAAATTAGGACAAAAAATGAATGGAGATTATATAGAAATTGATCTCCAAATGACAAAAGATGGGCATTTAGTGGCAATGCATGACGAAACCTTAAACCGTACAACAAATGGTACTGGGCTAGTGAAAGAGCATACATTAGAAGAAATAAAGCAACTAAATGCAGATTCTTTTTTCAACGAAAAATATCCGAACTTAGCAAAGAAAGAATTTGAAAATGCTAAAGTCCCAACATTAACAGAAATTGTTGAAACGTTTGGGCAAAATGCGAACTATTATATTGAAACAAAATCACCTAATGAATATCCAGGAATGGAAGAAAAATTATTAGAAATTATTAATCACTACGAAATACAGGATAAAGTTATTATTCAATCGTTTAGTGAAGAAAGTCTACAAAAGATTCATAGCTTAAATAGTAATATATCCTTAGTACAATTATTACCTTATAAAAAAGCAGTTCAATTAAAAGAATTAGAGATAGAAAAGTATAAAACGTACTGTATAGGTCTTGGTATGAATTACAAATATATTGATTCAGATTATGTAAATAAAATAAAGAAAAACGGATTAGAAGTTCATCCATTTACAGTAAATAATGAAAAAGATATGAAAAAGTTACTTTCATGGGGAGTCGACGGGATGTTTACTAATTATCCGGATCGTTTACATTCAATATTGGATTTGAAAAGTCATGAATAAGAAGTGTTATTCATAAAGGGAAAATTTACACAACCTATATATTAGGATTAATAATGCAAGGTGGCATGTTGCATATAAAAAGAAAATACCAAAAACCGCAACTAGAAGACCTGGGTTGCGGTTTTTTTATTGCTTCGATTTCAGTTTACAAAGTTTGAAGCTAGAAATGTAAATCTATTTAGATGAATTGGCTTCTTATGTATTTGTACTTCGGATCGTTCTAGGTATATGTACAACCCATGAGACGAGTTTTGCATATGATAATAGAAAAGGAGATGTTGCATATTGAAATACCAAACTAGAAACGTAAATAATCTGAATAAATTAGCGGATAATACGAAAGCTGCAGCTTTTAAGTGGTATCAGTACTGTATCGACAATGGAATTGAAGTATTAATTTATGAAACAATCCGTACAGTCGAGCAACAACGTGAATATGTTCGTAAAGGAGCATCACAAACGATGCGCTCATATCACTTAGTAGGACAGGCATTAGATTTTGTTCCAATTCAGTCGAATGGTACAGAAGATTGGAATGGCTATAATAAAGAACCGTGGGCTTCAGCAATTCGTTATGCTAAACAAATTGGTTTTGAATGGGGCGGTGACTGGAAAGGATTTGTGGATAGCCCGCATTTGCAATATAACTACAAAGGGTATGGAACGGATACTTTTGGAAAAGGTGCTCAAAACGTAGTGACTCCTCCCACGTCGAATGATAGTGTAGGGGTTGCTTATATTAACGGTAGTAATGTAAATTTACGAAAAGGACCTGGTACTGGATATGGCGTTATTCGTCAATTAGGGAAAGGAGAGTCCTACAAAGTATTTGGACAAACAAATGGTTGGTTAAATCTAGGTGGCGATCAGTGGGTTTATAACGATCCATCATACATCCGTTATACGGGAGGAAATGTACCAGCAACTTCACAATCATCAAACGATGGTGTAGGTGTAGTTACTATAATCGCTGATGTATTGCGTGTTCGTAACGGTCCTGGAACAAATTACGGCATTGTGAAAAACGTGTATCAAGGTGAAAAATATCAATCGTTTGGATATAAAGATGGTTGGTATAATGTTGGTGGAAATCAATGGGTTTCTGGTGAATATGTTACGTTTGTAAAGTAAAAATAAGAGCCGTCCTGTTGGGCGGCATTTTATTTTAAATATTCATAGGACGAGCATTCATAATATTATTTGTAATACATAGAGTATAATTTTTCATTCTAATAATCAGAAAGTAATCAAAATGTAATTAATTTCAACTACGTTTTTTATATTTTTTTGATACACTGGCTACGAGGGGGATACCAATTAAGGTGGGTAAAAACCAAAACCATATTGGCGGAAGTAAATTTAAAATGGGAATATGGATGCCGATATTTACTAAAAGTGCGGTGACTGCACCAATATAAGAACCTAGCATACCTCTAATGTGGTGATGGAGCCAATTTTTCCAACGTTTTTTTCGTGCAAGGTATCCATAAATCGCAAATGAATAAGAGAAGATTGCTACATAAAATAAATATGCGATTTTATCCCAGTTGATAATGGATAATATTATTGCCGTAAGGGTAATGACAACATAGGATGCATGATATATTTCGCCCCATTCGGTATGTTTTCCTTTCTTCTTTTGGGCAACCATCGCTACAATACCAGTGATTAAGCATATTGTTCCAAATAGGATGTGTATGGTTAAAAGAATGTTAAAAATGCTCATAATAATTCCTCCTTTTTTATTTTTATAGTATTGCAGTATAGGAGAAAAGTTGAAAAATATAGTTAGTTCGGCTTAATATATTGAAATAAAGGTACTCCTAGAACAAAACCCAATGATTTAAATATTTAGTGAGATGATTATTATGTTAAATGAAGGAGAGACTTCTATGTTTACATCTATTACATATTTACAATCGGGCAATGAGAAACAACAAAAAATATATGATGTTTTGAATAGCCTAAACATAATGGAGGATTTAGCTTTATATAATCCCGTTCTTTGCGGGACAATCCCTATAAGAATTGATACTCCTCAATCTGACTTAGATATTGTAATGGAAGTATATAACTTTGATGTTTTTGAGCAGGAAATGAGATCTTTATATGGTTCTTATGGAGGGTTCAACATAAAAAAGAAAAAAATTAAAGGTACTGAATCGATAAAGGTGAATTTTGAATTCGAAGGTTTTGAATTTGAATTATTTGCTCAACCGAAGCCAGTGCGTAATCAAAATGCATATAGACACATGATAGTGGAACACATGCTATTAATGCAGCATCCCCATATAAGGGAAGAAGTTATTCGCTTAAAGGAACAAGGTTTAAAAACAGAACCTGCTTTTGCTCAAGTATTAAATATTGACGGAGATCCTTATGAAGAACTTATTTTATTAGGGCAGGAAATGAAATTGTGGTAAATAAGATACATAAAAAAATCCTCCAAAAACAAAAGAGGATTTTTTTTATGCCGTTAACTTCCGAATTAATTCACTGAGCAATTTAATTCCGTTAGTCATTTGTTCTGGAGTAGCATATCCATATGATAAACGAATGTACTGATCTGATTCTTCTTCATAAATACGTCCCGGATTTAAAAGAATTCCTTTTGATAGTGCCTCTGAAAATAGTTTTTTCATCGGAATGTTATGTACAACCTTTAGCCATATAAAAAATCCACCACTAGGAATATCCCATGATGCAATATCTGCACAATATTTATTTAAAGCTCGTATCATTATTTGTCTTCGTTCTTTCAGGTGCTTTCTTACGTTTGCTACATGTTCTTCATAAAAACCTTCATTTATCCATTCAGCAGCTACTCTTTGAGATAAAGAGCTGGATCCATAGTCTGTTTGCATTTTTATATCTGACAATCTATCAATAACAGGTTCTGGTCCGATTATCCATCCAATTCTAAGTCCTGGGCTAAGTGTTTTAGAGAGACTACCAATATATAATACATGTCCATGTTTATCCATCGACTTTAAAGGAGCTGGAGGTGATTCATCAAGCCATAACTCTCGGTAAATATCATCCTCGATGATAGGCAATTGCTCTTTTTCACATATTTTTAATATTTCTTTTCTTCGCTCTTTGGACATCAATATCCCCGTTGGATTTTGAAAACAAGGGATTGAATATAAAATATTATTCTTTTGACTATATTTAATTCGTTTTAATAAGTCGTTAGGTAAAATACCGTGATGATCCATTGATATACCGGATAAATTTATATTTGCTGATTGAAAAACATGAAGTGAATATAAGTAAGAAGGTTGTTCAAGTAAAACAGTTGATTTTCTATGTAAAAGACCAATCGATATTAATTGTAAAGCTTGGAGTGCACCAGAGACTATTAATATAGAATCCGGTGATGCATGTATTCCAAATGATTTTACATATTTGCTTATTGCTTCACGTAACGGATAAAAACCTTTTTGTTCTTCGTATCCGAAATAATCTAATTCCTCACTGACGTTTTTTATTATAGATTGCATAGTTTCGAGCGGGAAAAGATGAGGTGCAAGTTCACCTTTACTAAGATGGATAAGCGTTTTATTTGCTTCTGCTTCATTTATTTCTCGCACCATTAACTTACTTGGTTTATGAATACCGGCCTTTACATATTCACTCCAATCGGGCGGGGGATTAGTTGCTAATAATGACCATGTATTATTTGTTACAATTGTTCCTGCTCCGATTTGTCCTTGAATTAAACCATCTGCCATAAGTTCATCTAGCGCATTTATTACAGTACTTCGATTTACATGAAATAATTGTGCTAACTGCCGCTGACTAGGGATTTTACTTCCAATTGGCCATTCTCCGTTTTCAATTTTTTCTTTCATATAGTCTATTATCTGCCGATATTTGGGCACTTTTTTATCGGTTGTCATATAAAAAACTCCTTCGTTAATTTAAAAGATTCAAAGTGGTTGGTTTTTCCGATAAATAACTGGTTGAAGACATTGTATCAACTATTAAATATGATGAAAAGAAATAATTGGTAATTTAAAAATGGTTGGTTTATTAAGGAGGGAGAGAAAACATGCATAATAAAAAATGGGATTTACGCATTATATGTGCTCATGCTTTTACAATTCTTATATGGGGAACTGCTTTTCCAGCAATTCGTCTGGGGCTTGAATCTTATACGCCTGAACACCTTACTTTACTACGCTTATTAATCGCCTCATTTATACTTTTTTTATTTTCATTTATATACAAACTACGACTACCGGATTTAAAGGATATCCCAGCAATTTTTATATTTGGTGCTTTAGGGTTTACTATTTATCACATCGCATTAAATTACGGCGAAAAAACAGTAAATGCTGGATCTGCAAGTTTAATTATTTCAGTCACCCCAATAGTGACGGCAATTCTTGCTTCTGTTTTTTTGAATGACAAAATGAAATTAAATGGTTGGCTTGGTGGTGTAATTAGTTTTGCAGGAATTGCCTTAATTTCATTTAGCCAGGGCGATGCTATTCAATTGAATAGCGGGGGATTATTTATATTATTAGCGGCGATTTCAGAAAGTCTATTTTTCGTTTTCCAAACATCTTACTTAAAAAAATACGGCTTCTTACCATTTACCATATATACAATTTTGTCTAGTACTGTATGTATGCTTATTTTCTTACCCGGAGTTTATCAAGAAATACTAGCAGCTCCTCTTGAAGTTAACTTGAGCGTTATATATTTAGGTGTCTTTCCAACAGTACTCCCGTATATTGCATTGGCCTATATTATATCTCGTGCTGGTGCTTCTGAAGCAACAAGTTCTCTATATTTAACGCCAATAACTGCGTGTTTCATTGCTTGGATATGGTTAGGAGAAGTGCCAACTTTAGTTTCGATAATTGGCGGAGGAATTACTATACTTGGAATTGTGATTGCTCATATACCGGTATTAAAAAAAGAAAAACATAGGAATTTAGCAAATAATCAATCCGTATAATGTAATTCAATAATAATTTTATGATACTTTTTTATATAGTTTCTTTCTTATGTTGATAAATATAATATTTTGTATTTCAGTTAAATATTGTATGTTACATTTTATGTAGTAAGCATTTTAAAAGGAGCTGACAACATAATGAATGGAAAAAGAAAAATTTTCACATGTATTTCTATTGTAGGAATCGGACTAGCTAGTTTTTCTAATTCTAGTTTCGCAGCAAGTGTAACGGACAATTCAATACAAAATTCTATTCCCGTAGTTAATCAACAAGTAGCTGCTGCAAAGGAAATGAAACCATTTCCCCAGCAAGTTAATTATGCAGGTGTTATAAAACCGAATCATGTTACACAGGAAAGTTTAAATGCTTCTGTAAGAAGTTACTACGATAATTGGAAAAAGAAATATTTGAAAAATGATTTATCTTCTTTACCTGGTGGTTATTACGTAAAAGGAGAGATTACAGGTGATGCGGATGGGTTTAAGCCACTTGGAACTTCAGAAGGTCAAGGGTATGGGATGATAATTACAGTATTAATGGCTGGTTATGATTCGAATGCTCAAAAAATCTATGACGGTTTATTTAAAACAGCAAGAACTTTTAAAAGCTCTCAAAATCCTAATTTAATGGGATGGGTTGTCGCAGATAGTAAAAAAGCACAAGGTCATTTTGATTCTGCTACTGATGGGGATTTAGATATTGCGTATTCTCTTCTTCTTGCTCATAAGCAGTGGGGATCTAATGGAACAGTTAATTATTTGAAAGAAGCACAAGACATGATTACAAAAGGTATTAAAGCTAGTAATGTTACAAATAATAACCGACTAAATTTAGGAGATTGGGATTCTAAAAGTTCACTTGATACGAGACCATCTGATTGGATGATGTCACACCTTAGAGCATTTTATGAATTTACAGGTGATAAAACTTGGCTTACTGTTATTAATAATTTGTACGATGTTTATACGCAATTTAGTAATAAGTACTCTCCAAATACAGGACTTATTTCAGATTTCGTTGTAAAAAACCCACCACAACCCGCACCTAAAGACTTCTTAGATGAGTCAGAATATACAAATGCATATTATTATAATGCTAGTCGAGTACCTTTAAGAATTGTAATGGACTATGCGATGTACGGCGAGAAGCGAAGTAAAGTCATTTCTGATAAAGTCTCTTCATGGATTCAAAATAAAACGAATGGAAATCCTTCTAAAATTGTGGATGGTTATCAATTAAATGGATCCAATATTGGTAGTTATCCAACTGCTGTATTTGTTTCACCGTTTATTGCTGCAAGTATAACGAGTAGCAATAATCAAAAGTGGGTAAATAGTGGTTGGGATTGGATGAAGAATAAGAGAGAAAGTTATTTTAGTGATAGTTATAATTTATTAACTATGTTATTTATTACAGGAAATTGGTGGAAGCCTGTACCTGATGATAAAAAAACACAAAATCTAATAAATGATGCAATTTATGAAGGATACGATAATTAATTAAATTTGAGAATGGTTACTGAAGAAAGGAATTAGCATTCGCTAGTTCCTTTTTAATGTTTTGTAAAACATTATCCATTCTAAAATTCGCATAGATATACTTGCTTTTTTCATATACATAGTTATTGATGACTCTATGTTTTTATGAAGGGAGAGTATTTCTTGGAAAAAGTATTATTTTTCGGAGACCCAGGTATTGATGACTCATTTGCCATTATGTATGGTTTACTGCATCCCGAAATTGAAATTGTCGGTATTGTAACCGGATACGGAAATGTTGAGCATATACATGCTGCACATAATGCAGCGTATATTTTACAGTTAGCAAATAGACAAGACATTCCTGTCATTAGTGGTGCAACAAAACCACTTACAGAAGAAATCACTACGTACTATCCTGAAATTCACGGAGCAGAAGGATTAGGGCCCATCCATGTTCCAGAAAATATATTATCTATTCCAATATATAATTTCGGCAGTATTGCTGCGATTCTTATAAAGTACGGAAAAGATTTAACGATTGTTGATGTAGGAAGATCTACCTCGTTAGCAATTGCTTTTAATTTATGGAGTGACTTAATGCTGAATGTAAAAGGAATCTATTTCATGGGTGGTGTCTTTTTAGAAGTAGGAAATGTAACACCATTAGCGGAGGCAAACGTGTATGGAGATCCTATAGCAAGTAAAATTGTTTTCCATCAAGCAAAGAATTTATTAATATTCCCTTTAAATGTAACAAACAAAGCTGTGTTAACACCAAATGTATTTAACTATATTCAAGCTAATACAAAGAATCCATTTCATATGATAATGAAACCCATGTATGATTACTATCTATCCGCATACCAAAAGCTTAATCCATCTATCGAAGGACCTTTGCTACATGATGTGGTTGCAATAAGTGGATTAGTAAATCCAAGTTTTTTTGAATTTGTGCATCGTACAGTAAATGTAGATACATACGGAGATACGAAAGGACAAACATTTGCTGATCTTCGCCCTAGCTCTATATCTGATGGAGCACATATAGCACTAGAAATAGATGAACAAAAATTCATTCAAGATTTTATAAAAATCATGTTATAAGTTGCTGTCGAAAAAGGGAATTATTTCACTACGTTGAATATAAACATACATCCTCTATATAAGGGAGCTTACAATATTGAATGTCCAGTTAAAGGTTGTTACGAGAGAAAATTGGGAAGAGGCATTAAAGCTACAAGTTAAAGGAAATCAGTTGAAATTTGTTCCATCCGTAGCAGTTTCGCTTGCTAAAGTATATATAAAACCAGATGGTGACAATGTAGAGTACATACCATTCGCTATATACGATGGTGACCTTATGGTTGGTTTTGTTATGCATGCTGTTGTAATAGAGACATCGGATATGTATTGGATTAACGGATTTATTATTGATCAATCGCAGCAAGGTAATGGTTATGGAAAAGCAGCATTACAAGAAAGTATTGATATAATAAAAAATACTTTTAAATCGTGTAAAGAAATAAGATTAACCGTACATAAAGATAATATCTCTGCAAAGAAATTATATGAACGATATGGTTTCATATCATTAGGACAGGAGTATGATGGTGAGCAAGTATACCGTTTATTTGTTTAACTATTAAGAAGTAAAGGTGTGAAATGAAATATGCAATTTACTGAAGTGAAAATTGAAGTGTTCATTCCTGAAGAATATATTGAAACATTAAGGGATGAATTAAATAAAATTGGAGCATGTAAAACGGGCGAATATGACCATTGTCTTTCCTATAGTTCAGTGAAAGGATATTGGAGACCTTTAGAAGAGGCATCTCCTTTTAATGGAGAAATTGGTCAAATATGCGAAGGACAAGAATGTAAAGTTGAAATAAAGTGTAAACGAGAACTTGTAAAAGATGCTCTTGAAGTTATTAATGATATTCATCCGTATGAAACACCTATGATTTATATTATACCAATACTAAATGACTATTTTGAGAAACTATACATTAAATAACTAGGAGGAATATCAATTGAAAAGTAAATTTCATCATATTGTACGAGCAGTCATGATAAAAGATGAAAAATTATTAGTTGCTGAATATATCGGCCATCATTATTTTTTACCTGGTGGCCATGTTGAAATTGGAGAATCAGCAGAGAATGCATTAAAAAGAGAGTTAAGAGAAGAACTTGGAGTAAACTGTAGTATACAACAATTTTTAGGCGTCATAGAAAATCAATGGCAAGATAAAGAAGTTCTTCATCATGAAATTAACCACATTTTTGAAGTAGAGTCACAAGATTTACATACGGATTTAACACCGAAATCTAGCGAGTCTCATTTAGCATTTCACTGGATAGCTTATAATAAAGAAGCCTTAAATCATTATGAAATCATGCCAATGCCTTTAGTAAAGGAATTACTAGAAAGTAAGTTAAATGATGAACTCCTAAATTGTTGGATTAGTAATTTTTAAATCACTTTATTTATAGTAAATACGTCCATCGAATGAATATAAAGAAAATAGGCTAAAAAACAAGGTACATCACCTAGTGTAAGTTCATATTTTGTTGATGTACGCATTTAGTCTATAGTCTTGTTTCTACTTTGTTTACAAGAATTTATTAACTTTAATATTTGGACGGAATTTACATTTATAAATGGAGGGGTTCGTAATGAATCAGTTTCAACATGAACTACAAACATTAAACCTTAATGATTATCAAACTGGCAATGTTGTGTATTGGGATCAACAACAAAGTCAATATCCATACTATTACATTCAAGACGATGCACGTCGTTGCGGCGGATGTGGCGGTTGTGGTGGACGTTGCGGTGGATGTGGCGGTAGATGTGGTGGTTGTGCAGGTCGTTGCGGCGGATGTATAGGATGCGCAGGATGTTTCAGTTGCTTTAATTGCTGGAACTGGTGGATTATTTAAGTATAGAAAATCCAAGTTATTTTATATGAAAGAAAGGTGTAAAAACTATTTTGCACTTTTCTTTCATGTTGTAATTTTCGAACGTATTAAGGGGGATTTATTTGTATACATATGATAAGTTGAATTCTTGGATAGAGAATATAAAAGAAAAAAATCATAGTTCTGCTACAGCACTTTGTATTATAAAAGATAATAAAATCGTACTAGAGCATTATAGTGGTTATCACTCAAATACATCTACAAGCAAGAAAGTAACAGCATCTTCACAATTTAACGTTACTTCTGCTAGAAAATAGCGTATGCGCTTTATGAGGGGAAAATAAACTCTATTGATGATGAAGCGATAAAATATTTTAAAGACTTTGATCCTGCATTGCTTAGTAAAACGACGATAAGACATTTAGTAACACATTCGCACGGATTAGAAGAAACGAATGACAGGACAATTTTTCGTGAATTTGCACCGGGACAATCATGGGCGTATAGAGATATTAATGTAAGAATGATGACACGTCTTATTTATCAGCTATATAACAAAAGTTTTCCTGAATTGTTAAAGGAGCATGTGTTTAAACCTGCTAATTTTCAAGAAACAGGTTGGAGAGTTCAGCGAGATGAAAATTTAGTTGACGTTGTTAATGATCCAAATGAAGACGCAATTAGTGAAATTGGTACGGTAGATGACGGTATTGAAAAAAATTTATTTGTCTCAACTAGAGAATTTGCGCAGTGGGGCAATCTTCATTTAAATCAAGGTATGATAGATGATAAACAAATTGTTCCAAAAGAAGTTATAAAAATCGCTACATAAACAAAGAGCTACCACAAAATGGGGTGTTTTGGTTCATCCAAAATGAGCCTGCACAATTAAGCGAACTTGGTGAACGTATTCCAAAAGGGTCGTATCAAATATTAGGGATTACTGGACCGACTATTTTAGTAATACCTGAATATAATGTAGTTGTTGCAAAAATGTATAATAAAAGATATAACTACGGTGGTGATAATTACTTATATTATTTACGTGAATTTAGTAATTTAGTCGCTGATACATTTAGTAACGGTAATAGGGCATAATTACTCCTATAACAAAAAGGAGTGATTGAAAATGAAAGATAAAGTGAACAAAAATAAAAAGCAAAATATAAAAGATGTAAATACAGAGCAAAATGCAATTTATAGCGATCCTAAAGATGCAGCTAATATGCAAACTGTACCGCAGCCGAAAGATTTTGATGAAATCGAATATTAATTTTTCATCCGACTATATGATGAATGAAAAATACGTCTTAAGTCTCATAACATTTAAGAAATTATTTGATAACATATATACATAAGCATTTGAAAATGTCTTATCTTAACAAACCTTTCTTTAGAAATATCTGATATAACCTGCAAAAGACACTTCTTTATGAAGTGTCTTTTTGTGTATATGAACTTAATTACCATTTTCCGTACAGTATCTTGTAATTTATGATGGATATACTAACTGTGAAAATTCATGTCAAGATAAAAGAAGGGGACAGTTAGTATGAAACAAAGTTCTATAAATCCGTTACTAATTGTTCTAGGTACAATCATTGTTCAAATTGGCCTTGGAACAATTTATACATGGAGTTTATTTAATCAACCCCTTGTAAGTAAGTTTGGATGGAATCTTAATTCAGTAGCGATAACTTTCTCCATAACTAGTTTTTCTTTATCATTCTCAACTTTATTTGCAGCCAAGTTGCAGAAAAAATTAGGCCTTCGGAAACTTATTGCTACTGCAGGAATTGTTTTAGGACTCGGCTTAATACTTAGTTCACAAATTTCTTCCTTACCACTATTATATTTATTAGCTGGTGTCGTTGTTGGTTATGCGGATGGAACAGCTTATATTACATCACTATCTAATTTAATTAAATGGTTTCCAAATCGGAAAGGGCTTATTTCAGGTATATCTGTATCAGCGTATGGAATGGGCAGCTTAATCTTTAGATATATAAACGGAAATCTTATCGATAACCTTGGTGTATCACAAGCATTCTTATATTGGGGTATTATCGTGTTACTTTTAGTGTTAATCGGATCGTTCTTCTTACGTGAGGCAATTGTAAGTAATGCTGTAACTGAAACATTACACAATGACTATACTCCGCGTGAAATGATGCGAACGAAACAAGTATATCTGCTATTTTTTATGTTATTCACCTCGTGTATGGGTGGTTTGTATTTAATCAGTATGGTAAAAGATATCGGCGTACAACTTGTTGGACTTAGCGCAGCAACCGCTGCAAACGCCGTTGCTATGATTGCAATCTTTAATACAGTAGGTAGAATCATTCTTGGGACGTTATCAGATAAAATCGGGCGAATCAAAATTGTCTCTGCAACGTTTATTATTATAGGATTGTCAGTCTTTACTTTAAGTTTTATTCCGCTAAATTACGGAATCTATTTTGCTTGTGTAGCAAGTGTCGCCTTTTGCTTCGGCGGTAATATAACTATATTCCCAGCTATTGTCGGAGATTTCTTTGGATTAAAAAACCATAGTACAAATTATGGGATTGTCTACCAAGGTTTCGGATTTGGTGCGCTTGCAGGATCATTCATTGGAGCGATACTTGGAGGATTTCAACCAACTTTCATTATAATTGGTGTTTTAAGTGTTATTTCCTTCATTATTTCAATATTAATCCGTCCACCAACTGCAGAGAAGACAAAGGAACTAAAACATCTACATCGGAAAGTGGCGTAATACTAAAAAGAGTCCTAATATAGGGCTCTTTTTAGTACAAAACATTTTTTGTGTAGAGAGAATAGGGTTATTTAATTTAAAATGAAATGAGTAGCAGATACTTAGAATATTCATATTGTTTTATGAAGGAACTAACATGTTGCTAAAAACATTTAGAAAATTACAGTTAACCAACTTTGTGATGGAACGTGCACTTCATTCATAGACCATTATTTTCTTATAAGTTTACAATGAAAGTAGTTGGCTTTTATTGATTACAACCATAATTTCTTCTGTTGTGGCATTCGCTACAACAAATATTGATGACATTTTTATACTACTTGTTTTATTTTCACAAGTAAGAACAGAAGTAATTAGGAAAGAAGGAAGAGCTGTCCGCGAAAAAGCTACGAGAAAAAAACTTTATATTGTTATTGGACAATATTTAGGATTTAGTATGATTATTTTTCTAAGTATCATTGGGTCTTTAAGCTCTTTTTTCATTCCTGTTTCGTGGATTGGGTTATTAGGATTAGTGCCAATTTATATGGGGGTTAAAGGACTATTGTCACTTCGTTCTTATAAAAGTAATGAAGTTATCGATAACGTTACTGTTTCATTATTTAAAGTAGCTTCAATTACATTAGCTAATGGAGCTGACAATATTTCGATTTATATACCAATGTTTGCTAGTCAAACTCTTGAAACAAATATCGTTACATTAGTTATCTTTTTTTCCATGATAGCGATATGGTGTTTTATTAGCTACAAATTGATAAAAGCTCCTATACTAGCTAAAGTACTTGAGGAAAACTGTCATATTATTGTTCCAATTGTTCTAATTGGTTTAGGAATGTTCATTCTTTTTCGTAGTGGTACAATTGGACTATTCTCCTAAGGTGTTGAAATAACGGAAGTTTTCATAAAAAAGAATTGAACAATTTTAATATTTTTTGAGCAATTATATTCATTGAGATTAATTAGATTCTACACAACGTATATAAGTCTTATTACAGATGAAATGTAGTAGGGCTTTTTTTATTTTAGTGAAATGAAACAATTGTATTAGTCATCTACGACTATTATTTAGACAGGAGATTAGAATTATGAAATTGAATAGCTATCGAAAAGGAGTGTGACACTTAAAATGAAAATAGTACAGCAGTGGGTACAAGAAGATAGTGATTACATAAGAGAGAGAGTGATTGAATACAATCAAAAATATCTTGCAGATGAAGAAAAAACCCCTTCAGAGAAGGTTAGTTTCATAGTAAGAAATGAAAAAGAAGAAATAGTAGGTGGGGTAACAGCAATAACTTTTTGGCACCATGTCCACGTTGACTTTCTATGGGTTTCTGAAGAATATAGGCATGAAGGTTACGGAAGCAAGTTAATAAAGCTTATTGAAGAATTTGCAATTGAAAAAGGGTGTAGGTTAATTAATTTAGATACTTTTAGTTTCCAAGCTCCTGATTTTTATAAGAAACATGGATATAAAGTAATTGGAGTAAGTGAAGATCATCCGAAAGGACACAATCGATACTATTTAGAAAAAAGGTTATAAAGTATATAGAATTCAAAAATGAATCAATTAGAGCATAAAGAGCGTACATTGAATAATCAATGCACGCTCTTTTTTATTTTGTAATGAAGGACTATCGATTAATTAACTTTGCTAAGAGCAGATAAATGAAATACTCAATTAACTTTTTTATATTTTAAAACGAATAAATGGTAGAATGTAACAAAGATAGAAAATTCCCATTATTAGAGGTGGACTTAGATGAAAAAAGTAAATGTTACATATGCACTTTTATACGATAAAACAAACGAAAAGATCTTAATGGTAAAAAACAAAGGGGAAAATGGTTCTTATTATACATTACCAGGTGGCGCAGTTAAATTAGGAGAAACGTTAGAAGAAGCAGTAATTCGAGAAGTAAAAGAAGAAACAGGGTTACATATAAATGTAAACGGGATTTGTTCTATCAGCGAAGCCTTTTTTGAGGAAAGAGATCATCATGCAATTTTCTTTAATTTTCTAGGCGAAATAATCGGCGGGGAGACATATATATCAAGGCCAAAAGAAATCGAAGAGATTACTTGGATGGAATTACATATAGCAGCTCCATATTTACGCATACCAGAACATTTACTAGATTTATTACAAAGGAAAGAAACAGTACCGTACTTTTTTAACGGAACAATCGTTCATCAATCTTCATAAAAATATTATCTCATGTAAGGTGGGGAAAACATGGAGTTCATCGTTAATCACAAACAATTTACTCAAGCACTTTCAGAAGTTAACAAAGCGATATCAACAAAATCTTTAATTCCTATATTAACTGGTATAAAAATAACTGCAGATCAATCTGGAATTACTTTAATTGCAAGTAACTCGAATATTTTTATCGAAAAATTCATTCCTGTTTCAATTGAAGACGAAAAGATTGCAACTATTTTAAAGGCAGGAACTATTGTTGTACCTGCAAAGTATTTCATTGAAATAATAAAGAAAATGCCAAGTGATATAGCAATAAAAAGTAAGAATGAGCAAATTATTAAGATACAATCAGAAGAAATCACATTAAGTTTAAATGGATTTCCTGCAGATGAGTTTCCGAATGTACCGCTTATAGACAATCATGCAGAAATCAAGATAGAGACAGAGCAATTGATTGAAGTATTTAAACAAACAGTCTTTGCGGTAGCGAAAAATGAATCTAGACCTGTTCTTACTGGGGTGCATATAGAGTTATCTAATAATAAGTTTATTTGTGCTGCAACTGACTCACATAGACTAGCGATACGTGAAGCGCGACTTTCCTCAGATGTAAAAGCAAATTGTATTGTACCAAGCGCAACCATTAGTGAACTTCTAAAATTAATGAACAGCAATTCGGAATTCGTATATATCTACCTTTCAGAGAGTCATATTATATTTACGCTCGGAACAACTACATTATATTCAAGACTAATTGAAGGGAAATATCCTAATATTTCTAACCTTATTCCAAATGACTTTAAAACTATTATTAACATAGATAGAAAAAAGATATTACAAGGTGTAGACCGATCAAGTTTATTAGCAAGTGAATGGGCCAATAACAATGTTAACTTAGAAATCATAAACGAATCTACAATTAAAATTTCTTCAAACGCTTCTCAAATTGGGCAAATATCCGAAACGCAACAAATAGATGCGATTCAAGGTGAAAAACAATTAAATATATCTTTCGATGGGCGTTTTATGGTTGATGCTTTAAGAGCAATAAAAGAAGAAACGATTACTTTAAGCTTTGGCGGTTCTATGAGACCGATATTGATTGAAGCAGGAGAGCAATCTGCAGCAGTACATCTTATATCACCAGTAAGAGCTTATTAGGGATAGAGGAAGGGATTACATTATGTACAAGCAGACTTTTGTTTTATGAAATCATAAATTAATACATTATAAGAATGATGTATTAGTATAGCAAACAGTTTACTAATTCCTACATAATATAATTCATAGACAAAGCAGCAATGGTAATCTGAAATACAAAGCAAAATAATAATAACCTAAATATAAAAGCCATAGATTAATCGATATGGGGTGAGTACGATGAAGAAAATAATTGTTTTACTCATTGGTATAGTTTTAATTATTTTTGCTTTTTATCAATACAACAAAAAAGACTATGCAGCTAAAAGTGCTAACTTGTATGTAGAAGACTTTAAAGGGGCAAATGATTCAATAAAAATACAATCTGCTATTAATAAAGCAGCGTCTAGTAAAATAAAAACCGTATTGCTTGATGATAAAAAGTATAAAATCACGTCACCAATCACTGTTAAAAAAGGTGTGAAATTATTATTTGGTTATGGATCACAATTTGTAGTTGAGGGAAACTTTAGAGTTCTAGAACTAGAGAAAAACGCATCCATTGAAGGAGCGTATATAGCTATTGACGATCCTAAATTCAACTCTGAAGTTATTTATTTAGACGGTAAAAATAAATATTATAACACTTGGAACAAAACACAAATAAAAGATATAAATATTATTAATTGGACGGAAACGAATAAAGGTACCGGAATTTCTTTATACTCTGCTGGAAAAGAAAATGAAATTTCGTTTATTAACTTCGAAAACATTAAAATTGTAGGAATGGAAACCGGACTAAAATTAGTAGCAAAAAAACCGAGCACCGGACAAGCTTGGATAAATGCCAATCGTTTTATGAACTTTTCTTTAGAAGACTGTGTAAATATGATTTATATGGATAGTCAAGTAACTACGCCAAATGAAATTAGTGGGAATCAATTTGCCAATCTTCAAATACAGCCTTCAAATAAAACAAAAAGCATTATACAGGTAAGTGGTCAGCATAATGAATTTCATGGGATGGTGTGGGATTTAAATAAAATAAAACATGAAAACGAACTCATTGAACTGACTGATAAGAGTATGAATACAGTGGTTGAAATGTCCAGTGTACCAGCAAATAGAGTTTTAGATAGTGGGAAATCCAATATTGTGAAATAAGTTTAAATACAGAAAAAAGAGCGAATTCTTTATAAGAGAATTCGCTCTTTTTATATTTTAAAATTAAATTTCCTTCCACCAAGCTGACGAAGGATAATTTGTAGATTTCAACGTAATAGATTCGCCAATTTGAGGCGTTGTAATTTTAACACCTAAACGGTTGGCTTCTTTCGTAACACGTTCTATCGGGTCACTCCATTCGTGTAATGCTAACGTAAAAGCACCCCAGTGAATTGGAAGAAGTAATCCTCCTTTAACATCAATATGAGCTTGTACAGTTTCTTCAGGCAACATATGAATAGCAGACCACCTCGAATCATATTGCCCGCATTCCATTAATGTAAGATCGAATGGACCGTATTTATCACCAATTTCCTTAAAGTGAGGGGCATAACCGCTATCACCACTAAAGAAAATTTTAGTCTCTTGACCAAGAATAAGCCATGAACACCATAATGAACGATCTCTATCTGTCATACCACGTCCCGAGAAATGCCTTGCAGGCGCACATACTAACTTAATATTATCAAACGTAATTTCTTCCCACCAATTATGCTCACTAATTTTACTAGGCGAAACACCCCATTTAATAAGATATTGTGCAACTCCAGTTAGAACATAAAAGTGCTTTGCGCGATCTTTTAATTGCATAATACTTTTGTAATTCAAATGATCATAGTGATTATGAGAAATGATAATCGCATCAATTTCTTGAAGGTCATCACGTTCTAAAGAAAAAGCACCACTATAGCGTTTACTATTAAACAAAGGAAATGGGGAAGAGGCATCTCCAAACATAGGGTCTAATAACAGTTTTTTACCTTCTATTTTCAAAAGAGAAGCAGAATGGCCAAACCATGTAACACTCTCTAACGGTTCATTATCTTTATTTGATAAAACGATAGGCAAACCCTTTATAGGACGCAGATTTGATTTTATTTTAAAGTAATCCGTCATTAAACTTATAATATCTTTCGGTTTAAAACTCATATCAGTATGAATTTGATTTGTATATTTCTTATTCATTCGTTCTCCTTTTTACGATTAACAATTTACGCATGTTGTTATTGTAGCTATTTGTAGTTTAAACTATATTATTTTACCTTTCATCTAAAATGCCTTGTATTTCATAAATCCGTCAAATTCATTATTTGTATCTATAAAGTACAAATCGCATAGCAGCAGCTAAGACAAATATTAAGTACATGTAAATTGTTTTTATTTAGTAAATTCCTTCTTATACGCAACAAAGAACATATGTTTCGTTGTATGTTATAGAAGAAAATATGTCTCTAATAAAAGAAAGGAAGGAGAGGATGTAAGTGCACATAGAGCGAAAAAAGAAATCAAAATGTAAACTATCAAAATCTGAAATCATGCATTTGTATACTGAAGGGAAGAGCACCTCGGAAATCGCTATGCTTGCTAATGTGTCTGCAAGGTATATTCGTATGGTTTTATCAGACAATAACGTACCAAGGCGCGCTATAGGGAGTTGGAAGAGAAAGTATGACATAACAGAAGATTATTTTAAAACGTGGTCAAATAACATGGCTTATATTTTAGGGTTTATAGCGGCAGATGGTGTTATACAGAAAGAAAATCAATGTGTCAGTATATCTCAAAAAGAAAGTTATATTTTAGAAGATATAAAAAAAGAACTAAAAACAAACCAGCCACTTTATCAAAACAAAAAAACAGGCGTATATATGCTAAATATTAATAGCAAAACAATAAAAGACGACCTTATGAACATACACGGAATTATGCCATGTAAATCATTTAACATTGAATTTCCTATAGTACAAGAAGAATATTTACATCATTTTGTTCGTGGATATTTTGATGGGGATGGTTACGTCAAGTATGAAACTTATACAGTTAATTTCGTAGGTGGATCATATAACTTTATGAATTCTTTACATCAAATTCTTCAAAATCGCAATTTACGAGCCGATTTACTAAATCAAAACAAACATTATCGCGTTATTTTAGCTGGAAGAAAATCAATACAACTATTTTCAAATTGGATTTATAAAGACAAAGATATTTATTTGCATAGAAAATATGAAGTGTTTCAGAAAGAAAGTCTGAGTTTAGATCAATTACAAGATCGAAAATTAAAACAAACTCAAACTGCCGTTAAACAAAGAAAACAAAATTTCCTTGAAGAATATATGAAAAATAAATGTAATACTACAACTTGTTCAAATTTAGAAATAAGCGAATCGGCTTTCAAACGTTGGCTAAAAAATGATAATCAATTTAAAAGAGATTATGAAAAGATTAATTTAACAATGTCCACTAGCGATAACTAAATATAAAATCCTAAAAATCCACCAGCAAGTTCAGCTGTAGAAGTTAGAAAGTTAATTAACGATAACTTTTTAATTGAAATCGAAGCAATTGCTGTAGCAAACTAATTTTAAAAACTTATTATGAATCATATCCATGCAATTCGGTTAATGCGTTCGGTTAAAACGAATTGCATTTTTTATTGTCTTAAATATAATTTATATCTGGAGACATTTTCATCAACAACTTATAAAACAAACAACTAAACAATCCATCACACAGAATGATTAAAAAGAACGAGGGGAGGCTAATCACAAAAACAAACTTACATATAATAAGTTTGTTATTTAAAGTTAGTTAACATAATATATATTATAGGCAGTTATAGAAACAAAGCAATATCAGGTATCAAAACCCAAGTAAACTATACTTAATGAGACGAAACAGAGATTTTTAGTGAGATTTACATGAAATCTTATCTAAACAAATTTCTTCAGTTTTTATCGTTTTTATTTGTTATAAATTCATCACAGCAAATCTTAATCAATAATCGCTTAAGATTTAACGAATTAAAAACATTTTTGATTGGCAAGAAATTTTTATACAGAAAAATTATTTCTATACAAAATATAAATTAGTAATTTTATTTTATGTTTTACTTAATGAATTTATTGCTATTTGCACATGTTTTACAACTTTACATTATTTGTTGTTATTTCTGTTATTTAGACTTGACTTTCATTACAATCATTGTTTTTTTATTCTAGTTAACATAACGCTTATTTTTAACATAAAAAAATCCTCCTCACCTTCAGGAAGATTTTTTGTTTGCTATTATTTTATTTATATCTTCTAGTAACAATCCCAATTGTAAATGACATTGGAAAAATCTAGATTTAACAAATCTTCCTTACGTATAAAGAAATTAGCAACCCCAGAATCGCCCCACATAATATTTAATGAATCGTCTGTATCGATTTGCAGCAATAATATGTCATGTTGCTGGTATTTTTCTTCCCATTCTCTCGGATCTGTCTGTGTGAAAAATGGATATCCACCAATTTTATGTCCTTGATCTTTACATAAATCATCATACAGTTCGCCTAATTCTGTATTATTTTCTTCATCAACAATTTCTTCCCAATCAATGTTATCACTTAAAATCATTTCAAATCGATAATCTCTTGGTGTTACTGGTTGATATGCCAACTCAAACTTTAGTTTTGCTGCTTCGGGTATGATAAAATTCTCTAAATCTAAAGTGTTTAAATAACTAAAATCAGTAATCACCTTAGTTAAATCCGCTGTGATTGTAGAATGATAAACAATTCGAAAGTCTTTTTGGCTTGTGGGATGATCAAAATCTGCTCCAAAAAGATCTTCTTCAGCACTTATGAAAAACTGTAACATTCCATGTTGAGGCATATGTTCAATGTTTGGTATTTCTTCAAGGTTTAACTGCGCAAGTAGCATCATAGGTTGTCCGTTTGAGTCTTTAGGATGCTCTTGATCTATAGGTAAATACGGATATCCACCAAACTTACTTTCAAAAAGCGTTGTTTCAGCTAATGTTCCAGACACTTTAACATACGGTTTCACACTTTCTTCTAAAATACTACGATACTGTTCTAGTTCTTTCGGAATTTGAAGTTGATACGTATTCTTCACTATATTTGCCTCCCTTTAGTAATGAATTGAAAATGCCTAACTTAATTATATAGTAAGCGATAGCTTAATTGAAAATCGTTAAAAATCCATTTTCACCCTCATTTTTTGCGCGCTTGGTGGACAAAGTAGATTATGTTCTAAAACCTTTTTATTAATAGTTCGAATTAAGTCCGCTGCTTCTGCAGTATTTGTATTTTCTTTTAGTTTTTCTTTTAAATCATCAATTTCTTTTGAAAGCTCAATCCACCTAGGTAAAACATGATTATTTGCTAAAGTTCTATAAAGTTGCTTTTCAGGATTGTAAGAAAGATCTTTATCAAGATTAAGAGGTTTCCCTTTACCAGGTAAATTATCAAAAGCTCCTTTCTGTTCTGCTTGTTTAACGATAGAACTAATATGATCCTCATACGTATAAGACCAAACTTTCTCATCTTTTACTAAAATCTCTTGTTTTTTTAGTTTTTTATCTAGTTCTTCTTGATTCATAGATTCTCTCTCCTTTTTATTTTCTAATGTCGTTTTTGTAAATTCTAATGCCCTTAATCCATCGAATAGCTTTTCTCGCCACCATACGCTATCATGTCCGCCTTGAAACTCTTCGTAAGTGGTTTTGGCGTTTCATTTCTTCTAAAGCTTTATATAGCCGTCTATTAGCCGTTAAAAGAGGTTCGTTTTCGAGTTCACCTACTGCTATGTAAGAATGTAGATGAGTCGCATTAGAATATATTAATGAAATTTGATTTTCAATCCAAGGAATTGTATTTTCATAATTATCCTTTTTCCAATGTACGGATCCAGACAGTGACAACACATTTCCGAAAATATGTGGATTTTGAAGTGCTGCATAAAAAGCTGCTAAGCCACCAAGACTGAAACCAGCAATTGTTGTATGATTCTTTTCTTGATAAACGTGATACTTAGCTTGAATCCACGGAAGTAATTCCTTCGTTAAAAATGCATTCATTTTATCGTTATAAGTTAGCTCTTCTAATCGATCGACAGGATCTATAGCAACAGCAATACACGATGGGATTTCTTTTTCGTAAATTAAATAATTAAGTGTTTTTGTGATTGAAAGGTCATTAATGAATGAATTCCCATCAAATACAATGAGAAGTTCTTGAAGAATAGTACGTTGAAATAAAACTCTTATCCGTCCTAAACGTTACATACCAAATATCTGTCTGTAACAATCGTTGTAATTGATTTACAGACAAATCCCAACCAGGAAAACTACCGAATACATAAACGTTTTCAGTGTTTTAATCCCCTAACCATATATACGTTATAAGCTTATACTGATTATCTGCAGGGCATTGTTCTATTAGTGGCGTGTGATTTGACTTTATTTCATGCAAAAAAGTATAAAGAGCTTTTTCGTTTCCATTCTTTAATTGATTTTTAAGCTTCTCTAACTTAGGACTGATTATTGTAGTCACCTCTCTTCATCCTTTGTAGTATTCTATATGTAGTTTTTTTCATTAGAATCCCTATATAAAAGTAGTCGTAAGTTATTTGTTTAGCGAAGTTATTTATTAGAAAAATAATCAATTGCCTGAATAGAAAGTTCTAATGATTTTATTCTTCTTTCTAAAAGCGTTCTTTGAGGACTCCCAAGCTTTGACTTAACGTAAATCTTTTCAATTGATGGAAGCAAACCAATTAGAACATTACGAGCTTCTGCTAAATCTTCCTGAGTATAATGATGAGTTTCTTGCTTCCAAACACTTTCTAACATAGCTAAGCCGATACTAGCTGCTTTGAGTCTTTTTTTCACTAAAGTAGTATTTGATCCTTTTTGAGTCATCTGTGATAAGGCATTTTCAAGTTTACTAATTGTTGACTGTAAAGATTTTATTGATTCTACTTTATCTATATTTGATACGTTTTTCATGTTAATGTTATCCCTTCTACGTTGCTAACTTGTTTTGTTTAATGTTTAATGAAATCCTTAAAAGCTTGATTTCACTCGAAATATTTTAACATAAATAACTAACTGTATTCGAGTTGGACAATAACTTAAAGTAAAACAGCTATTCCTCTCTCCTCCCCTGCATCATTCTATTATATGTTCTTCTTTCTTCTCATTAGAATTCCTATATAAACTAGTTGTTAATATTGAATGTTTTATGAACAAAAAAACGTACAAGTAATGTAACCTGTACGTTTTCGCTTTTATTCAGTAAGGTAATAAAGTAATAGCTTCCTGGTCTTCTCATAACTTATGAAATCTCTATACAAAATGGGATAATTCACAATTTCTGTTTCTAGAAAACGATATTGCGGAAACCACTCGAAAAACGATTTTCTTAACCACTTTATTTGTTGAAACGTAATGTTCTGTTCGTTTCCATTTAGTACAGAATTTAAAGTAGCTGCTGTATACATCCAATAATGATTAAAATCAGCGTTTATACAGTCATCTTCGGTAAATTTACTTTTTAAGTCTCGCTGCAATTTTGCTGTAACACGATAAGGAAACGGTTTATGAAGTGGAATATGCATTTTCTGCAATTCCTTAAAAATAATTTATTTTCCTAACTTCAACTTTCTCCTCCTTTATTTCTCTATCCAATTTAATAAGTTTTCATAATGATATTGAGCATCGATATACCCAAGATTATATAGATTAACGAGCTTTTCCTTATTTCTTTCTATTCCGCTTATAGGAAGCTGTACACTTGGTTGAATTACATAAAAATTATCTTTTTGTTCTTCTCGATTCATATAAGATATCGTCTCATTATAAAAACGATAATGGTCTACTAAATTCTCTGCGATTTTCGGATATTTTCTATATAAAATTTTAGCCAGGCCTGAAAATTTATTTCGCTGCTTCTCATATCCTTCTGGCTTTGTCATAATGACAACGTTCTTTCCATAACCATCCTTTTGGGCTTTCAAAACTGGTATAGGGTCTATAATCCCTCCATCTAATAATTTTCGATTATTATATTCTACAGCAGGTGCTATAAACGGCACAGAGCTAGATGCACGAATGATTTTTAAAATATCATTTCCGTGTTCTGCTTTATTATAATAAATGGCTTGTCCTGATTCGCAATCAGTCGTCCCTATAACAAACTGTTCATTACAGTTTAAGAAAGTTTGAAAATCAAATGGTACAATTTTATTAGGTACTTCATCAAATAAAAAATCCATTCCGAATAATTCACGTTTTCGAATTAAGTTTCGATAAGATATATACCTGTAATCTGATACTAGCTCTGTATTTACTTTCTTATTTCTACCTTTTTGACGTGACAAATAGGTTGCTCCCATACAGGCTCCAGCTGATACGCCGACTACATACGGAAAGAATAAGTTCTTTTCCATGAAATATTCGAGTACACCTGCAGTATATAAACCTTTCATTCCTCCACCCTCTAATACTAAACCAATATTCTTCATGCTATATCCCTCTGCTTCTTTTTTCTTAATTTCATATTAGCATAAGATTTTAAGATGAGGTTATATAAACTAATTACAACAATAACCAGAAACTACTAAAGTAATGTCATAATATCTTTGTGAGTAACATGTTACAATATAAGTAATTCATTCCACATATATTAAAGGAGGAATTTAATATGGGTTTATTTAGCGGTATTTTAGGAAATGCATCAAATACGAGTTCTGAAAGTGTAGAACGTGATTTAGAGAAGATTATGCTAGACGATGAAAAAGTAGAGCATGCTTATAAATTAATTCGTGATCTAATCGTATTTACAAATCGTCGTCTTATTTTAGTAGATAAACAAGGAGTAACTGGCAAAAAAACAGAATACCATTCTATTCCTTATAAAAGTATTACACAATATAGCATCGAAACGGCTGGGCATTTTGATTTAGATGCAGAACTTAAAATTTGGGTGTCTAGTATGGAGGATCCAATTACGAAAGAATTTAAAGGTGACGATAGTATTTTAAGCATTCAAAAAGCGTTAGTAACCTTTACGGCCAAGTAGTGGTTTTTGTATTTTTATTCATTTTTAAAATTACTAACCCGAGTATTTTGGAAGAACATACATTATTTTTGTATATTTAATCTAAAATAATATAAAAAGGTAAAGCGTATTTTATATGCTTTACCTTTCTTTTTTGTAATAAATAAGTGTAGTTTCATCATTTAATTTCTTTATAACTTCTGTTCTTTTATACTCCATCTTTTCATACAAAAAACAATTTTTCTCTTCTTCTAAAATAGTAGCAAGTTCCCAGCTCGTTGCTTCAGGAAACATTTCCTCAATTAATGTAAGTACCTTTTGGGCAATTCCTTTTCCTTGATAACTCGGGTGAATAAACATTGGACTGATCCAAAATTTAGAGGGTGTTTCTTTTTGTGAAATGCATATCGCTCCAACAAGATTCATTGCCACTATTATTTTATAGAAGCCACCGTCTACATGATTTATTCTACAAATAGTTTTTTCGATAGTTTCATTTGCTGGATTTGTTTCATAGTCTTTATATTTATGTAATAAAGGGCTAAATGAGTCTATTTGCATTTGAAATATAACTTCTGCATCACTTTCTGTCGCCTTCTCTAATGTAATCTCCATGTTACCAATTAAGTCGCTTTCTTAACGAGGTAATATGAGCGGTATGATGACGACCATGCCATGCGTATAGTCCTATTGCAACAGCAAGTTTTGTTTCACCAGTTTCAGGATGGTTAAATGTCTTTTCTAAATCTTCAATTTCTAGAGAATATAAAAGGTTAACCCATCTTTTATGTAATGAATCTAGCATTACTAGTGAAACATCTACCGGTAATTTTGAATCGGGTAACTCTGCCCACTTCTCTTCTTTATACGGCTTAATAGTTGGATTCTTTTCTGTCAGTGCTAATTTAAAGCGTATGTAGCTATTCATATGGCTATCAACAACGTGATGAACAACTTGACGGACAGTCCACCCTCCAACGCGATATGGTGTATCTAACTGCTTCTGATCTAAATCTTTAATTGCCTTTGTTAGTTCATGAGGTAAATCTTCAATTTCTTGAATCCATGTATCAATCATTTCTTCAGTTATAGGACGTTTGTATGTAAATTGGCCAATTGGATAACGTAAATCATTCATGAATAAGTCCTCCTTATTATAAGCGCGAAGTATTTCTCCAAATATAGTGTACAAACTTCACATGTTCTCCATTTAATTCTACAGATGTTATATCTGATTCGTTTTGATAAGAAGAAAATCCGCTTTTTTCTAGTACAATTTGTGATGCGAGATTATTAGTAGTTGTTTTAGCATGAACTTCAGTAATTTCATTATTTTTCGCTACATCTAAAATTAATTTTACGGCTGCTGTAGCAACTCCTTTTTTAGTAAATTTTTCTCCGACCCGATACCCTAGAGAACTAATTCGAGTTTCCGTATCTATATCTACTAAATTAATTCGCCCTACAATTTCTTTTTCTTCATTACGAATTAAATAAAAATAAGAATCTCCATCTGCTTGTTCTATTAATAAATCGTCTAGTAGTTTTTGGAAATATTCAAATTCAAAATATTTTGAGCCACGATTTGGTACCATTGTTTCAAAAAAAGATTTATTCGTAAGTTCAAACGTAAATAAATCCTTAGCATCTTGTTTCTTTAGTTGCTCTATGTATATTTCCATCCCGTATTCTCCTTCTAGATTTACTAACTGTTATACATTCTTTTTTAATCAATTATATTCCTGCTATTACTTTCGATTAAGTAATACAGATAGTAGCACTTTCGGATGAAAAAGATGAAATGGACTACGAATTAAATTCATCACTCGTACTAACCGAATATAAACATCAGAATTACTTGCGGATAGTCGATATATTTGTTTCGTATACCATAGCTGAAATTTTTGTTTTGTAGTTAATTCTCTCTTTAGTTGCGGATGACGTGATATTTCCGTTGTTGTCATATCCCATGGGGTTTCTATTATATTAGCTGCCTTTTTATAAAATTGTTGTGTAAATGTTTTATCAAGTTGTTTTCTACCTTGCAGAAGTAATTGCAACTGGTGAGCCTCCATAGCAGCAACTGATACGCCTTGGCCGAAAACGGGATCAAAACGACATTGCGCATCTCCAACAACTAATAAGCCTTCTGGTACATTATTCACTAAATCAAATCGCCGGCGTACTTGATAGGGAATTTTGTATGTCTTTATATCAGTAATTCCCTCAGCCTTGTTTAGGAAGTCTGTAACATTAGAAATTGATAGGTTTTCAGCAAAATCATAAAACTCATCATCTGTTTGTGGTGCTTTCTCGTTTGCGTATCCACTGAAAGTAACAAAATAACGATTATCTTCTATCGTTTGAATAAGAACGCCATAAGGGTTATCAGGGAAACTCGGAGACATTAGCACATTGCAACAGTCTAACTCCTCATTTTCTTTAAGTTTGAACATTTTCGTTGCATAAAATAAATCAATACGAACTTTCTCTTCTTGTACTTCAATTTCGTATTCTCGTAACCACTCTATACTTTTTGAGCCAAATCCACTCGCATCAACTACAAGATCTGCATGAACTTCTTCTTGTATGTCTGTCTCTAAATATTTAACTTTTACTCCACACACTTTGTTAAGCTTTTCATCTACCAATAACCCTTTAACCAATGTTTCATATTTAATAGTAATATTTGAAATTTGATGTATTCGTTTTTGAATATGCCATTCTAGTAAAGGACGACTTTGTTGAATCATATGTACTTCCCCTATGAACGGTTGTTTCCATAGACCGAATTGATGCCATTTCAAATCACGTGTAAAGTTGTTTATAATACTACCCGCTTCTATTAATTCATTCGTAATAGTAGGAAACAATTCTTCAATTGCTTTTTCTCCACCTTTTAATAACACGTGAGGATGATTACTTTGTGGAACTCTTTTTCTTGAAGCTTTTCCATCCCATTTTTCACCGACTTCTAAAATGATTACTTCTTTAAAAAAAGTTGATAATGCTTTTGCTGCAAACTTTCCTGCCATACTTCCACCAATAACGATAGCCTTATTAAACATATTTTCCCCCTTAATAAAAAGAGATCCTGCCTTGTATGAATGAAACAGGATCTTAAACTAATTAACTTCTTTATCATTATACTTAAAATACATCAGTAAATTGCAAAGTTAAAATTAAAATACCTAATCCCCATACGTAATACGCGAATACTTTTAAGGAGTGACGTTTTAAATATTGAATCATCCATGAAACGGCTATGTATCCAAAAAACGCTGCTGATAACGTTCCGACAATTAAAGATGTACTAGAAATAGATTCTGCTTTCCCTTGAAAAACGTCTACAAATTGCAAAATGATAGCTCCAACAATGGCTGGTGTCGAAAGTAAAAAAGAAAAGTAAGCAGCAGTTTCACGGTCTAATTTTCTCCATAATGCAGCGACAATTGTCATTCCAGAACGAGAAATGGCTGGAAAAATAGCAGCCGCTTGAAATGACCCGATAATTAGTGCGTCTTTATATGTTATGTCATCCATTTTTTTACGACCATTTTTTTGTTTATCTGCCATGTAGAGAAAGAATCCAGTCACTAAAAACTCCCAACCGATCGTGATTCCTGTTTTTGAAATATCTTCAAAGAAGTCTTTAAACAATAAACCAATAACAACTGCAGGTATCGTCCCAACAATAAGTAATAACATGAGCTTTGAAAATGGGTTTTTAATTAAATATATAAATTCTTTTTTGTAATAAATAAACACTGCAAGTAAAGTCCCAATATGCAACATCGTATCTAAAAATAAGCCTGCTTCATCTAATTGAAATAAATGCCTTCCTAAATAAAGATGTCCGGTACTACTGATTGGTAAAAATTCTGTTAAACCTTGAATTATACCTAATATGAAAGCTTCTAACCAATTCATGATGGTCTCCTTTCTCTTTTGCTTGTACCAATATATGAGGGTTAAATTTTCGATATGAAAAAAACTATATTTCTCTATGAATTTACTTTTCTTTTATGGATATATATGTAAAGAGAATTAAGGAGGGTTATTATGTGGAAGCACACAAAATTCGGTAATGTATTACTTTGGATGGGCCCTATCCTTGTATTTTTAGGACTATGTATGACAAATGTTATTTCAGATATTCCTTTCTTTGAGGGAAAACATAAAACGCTTGGTATTGTACTTATATTTATAGGGATATTCTGTTTTATTGTGGCTAATCATTTGAAAAAAGGAGAAAGATATGAAGAATAAATCTAAATAAAAAACAATCCTGGAATATTAGCTAGGATTGTTTTTTATTAATGTTGATTATTTGTAGAATACTTTATCAACGTTATATTTCGCTTTGTATTCATTAATGATATATGTTTCGTAAATTTCTCTTTCTGTTGGATCTTCTACGATACATGCATCAATGCGGTATACTTCATCACGGTGATTTTTAATTGGTGAAACATTATCTTCAAAATGCTTCTTAATACGTTGTCTAATTTTACGAGCTTTACCTACGAAAAGTAGTTCGTCATTAATATTGTAAAACATAAAAATGCCGCCTTTATCTCTAGGGAACAAGTGGAAATCAATAAATCCATTAATTGGAGTAATGATTGGCTCGTCTCCTTTAATAACTTGTTTACGTTCAGTAATTGTAACATCAACTTCAGGGATACTAATTTTAATCAAGTTCATTCACGTCCTCTTTTATTATAAAGATAAATAATAGCATACATATGTAAGAAAAGCTACGTTCATAGGTATATTTCATTTTATAATTCAAATATTATAGGTGTATCATGTAAACTCTTCTTCCAAATCATATGATCACTTGATTCTCCCCAATAATCTTTCAGTACATAACTAGGCTCTCCAAACTTCTTTGTCCATATACTTTGCGCTTTTCTGTATCCACTATCTAAACAGAATTCTGTTATTCCTCTGCTAAGTAACGTAAGAAACATTGTATGTAGCAGTAAACTCCCGATACCCTTTCTTTGATACTCTGGAAGTATAAATACAGTTCCTATTTCATACAAATTCTTAAGTACACCACCTGTACAACTATTAATCAATGTACTTGCTGGACCAACTTCAATTGTTCCAATGATTTTATTGTTATTTGTATCAATTGCTAATAAAAAGTAACGTTTTTCTCCATTACTATCAAAATCTGTTTTCAAATATTGCTTTTTCATGTTAATTTCATTTTCTATGTCATCCAATAGTTGTGATAATCCTTCATTTTTGTATGTATTCGTAATAACGATACGGAAAAATAAATATAGTTCATCTACATCATTCAAATTCGGTCTTCTAACTGCAACGTTAGTCATGAATACATTCTCCAATCTTCATTATGCCATTGTCAATACAACACTTTACATAATCTATTCATCATTATTCTGCAAAAACCTGCATAAATCCAGCAATATAGAAAGCTCAGTATAAATATTAATAAAATAATTTTTATGTCCATAGTTGTATGAACAGTAGGACCAAGTACCGGAAAACGGAAAACATCGAGAACGATCATAATCCCTATAAGTAGACACGTTGCTGAAAAAGAAACTATCCAAATTCTCCTCTTAAATTTTAAAAAGGCTAGTCCTAAGGCTAGACCTAATAAGCCTGTAGTAAAAGGAAAGATAATTAGTTCACTTGGCTCAATAATAAATAATAGAAAAATAGTAAGAATATAAGAAAGTATTCCCTCACGAATAGAATAGAATAGAAAATAGCAAAAAAAATCGGTAATGTCGAAAATGGACTAATGAGCAAACCTATACCAGGAACTAAGTTACCCGCTGCTTGAAACATGGTGGCTAATGCACTCATCAAAGCTGTAAGTACTAACTTATTCGCAAGGGACAATTTTCTTTTATGAACAAAGCTTATATCATGCTCTATCATCAGTTGATACCAATAACGTACAAACCGATTCATTAAAATCCCCCCTAAAGACACCTCATTCATTACTTTCTATATTATTCGTACACATACGGTTTATGAGTTACTTTCTGCAAGTTAATAGATGCTCATACATTGAAGATTTTTAGGGGGATAAGTTAAGTCGTGCGTTTTGGGAACAGAATGAATTCCTGATATTATATTTTTAGACTGATAATTTGTATCGTATCAAGGAATAATTTCAAAAATGGTACCTTTATTAAAATCAGTTACTTTCATAGAACCGTAAACTCCTAAATATAATTTAGTTTGATTCAAATTTGTTCCTAAACTCATATAATAAGCTGCTTGCGTACCAAAATCATAATTGGTTTCAATAGCATGAAACTCAGCATGTTTACCGTCTGTACCTGCTCTAGTATAAGCTAAAACACCCTTAACTGGCGGTCGAGAATCTTCTTTCTTAGCAAGGTCAGTAAAAACAACGCTACCTGTTAAATTTGGAATTGCATTTCCCATATATGGCTGAACTCCTGTAAGTGAAGTTCCTCCAAACTTATCTGTTCTAGAATCTTTATGAAAATAACTAAGTAGAGGCAGAATACGCTTCACTGAAGTTTGTATTGTTTCATCATAATAAACCATTGTTCTCTCATCCAAAGTCTGATTTTCGGAACAATGTCGTATAAAAGAAGTAGGTAAATCCCCTTCCCATCCTCGCCACCCAAAATTGATAAACCCATCTTGTTTGGGAGTTAACCTCATAAAATGCATTTGAACAAGTTCTGTAACCGGTATAGGTTTATATTGAACAAATGAAAAAATAGACTCTACAACATCTTGTCCGACATTTCCGGCGTATTTGATATATTGATTATAAAACCTTTGAAATGAAATGCCGGTTATATTACGTACTCCTTTTGCAATTACTGTAAGTGTTTCTTGTATAGATAAAGGAAGTTCATCGAAGCGTGTAACTACAGGAGGGTTATTTATAAATGTATTTTTACTTACATCGATTTCAATTATTTTACCTGCTATTTCTAAATCATCTTGGCTTAAGTTAAATGGATCATAACCTGATCCGCCATCTCCATTTGTAAAAACAAGTTTTCCAGTCTCAGGTGAAAAGTTTAAACTATTGACTCCGTTATGATTAAAAAATGGTCTTCTTACATTCAGTAATGTTCGTCGCTTTTGAGCTTGACCATTAGGTTGTAAAGTCCATTCTTCCACAGTATCAATGTGATCATATTGCGTATTTCTATTAACCCACTTTAAATTTAATGTTTTAGGGTCACAAGGATTAGGTTTAAATTGTTCAGAAAGTGCACCTGGCCCTTGAGTTCCGGCTACTGAATAATGTAGATAAAATAACCTATTTTGATAAAATTGTGGATGGAACGCAAGTCCTAGCAATCCGCGTTCATCATAACCGCTACTAGAAACACCTTCTTCAAATATACCTAATTTAATAATTAGGTGACGAATATCTAAAAATATCTTTATAACTCCATTCCCTATGTAAAAAATCTCTCCTAATTGGGTTGCGATAAATAGTCTTTCGGTCGATTCGCCTGGAAGTATTGTTGTTTTCAATACGGTTGGTAAATTTATATTATGAACAATGGGTCGTAAACTAACTTTAACTTTTGTCAATTAACTGTACACCCCTTTTTCTTCTTTTTATAGAAGAATATGATTAGAGTAGTTCTGTTAGTATCAAATAAGTCGTATTCCTTTTTATTACAATTTTGTATATAATATAATTATAAATAATATGGGGGACGAACTATGATAATCGTACTACAAATCATCTTACCACTAATTTTCGCAGTCTATTTATTTACCCTCTATCATAACGGGACGTATGGATCAGCTTCATTCATTTTAGCAGTCATGATAGGAATTTTCGGTTTAGAGAATATTTTTCAATATGCTAGTCTAACAGATCATGCTATTTATCCATATTGGGGAAGTTTGAAGGCTGTTGTTATCGTTTTATCAGTCGTATTTCTATTTAAAAAAGGTGGTTTAACAGGAAAATATTGATTTGTAATGCGTTACATATTTTCTTGTTAAATTGCTTTTATTTTATAAAAGAAGAAATATTTATGTGAAAACAAGAAGGGATGTGTTACATATGTCTATAAATATTATTTCAATAATCTCTATCATAATATGGATTGTGTTAATTACAGAACTTATAAAACCTTCAAAAGAACAGAATGGACGAAAAATAGTAACTTTAGTAACTGCTGGTTCCGTATCAACACTTATTTTGACGGTTTCATTTATTCAAAATATCCCGTTTTGGAATTGATAGTGATATTCATAACAAAAATATGTATAAATAAAAAGATTAGGATTCACTCCTAATCTTTTTATTTTGGGGTAGCACCACACATCCATCAACTTAAGAATAAATGCCACCAAAACAAAAAAAGCCCCAAATTTTTCTTGAAAATAAGTTGGGGCTTTTGAACCAGAAAAGTATATTTTTAACTATGAAAATTACGATAAATTTCTCCTTTTTTCCTACTTGCTAAATTCAGCAAGTAAAATTTTTTTAAAAGGATTAGGACTGTCAGTTCTACCCAAACTATTCCAATTGACGACCAACGTATGCTTGCCTCCAAGTTTACCTCCAGCAAAGGTAGTAAACCCTAGAATGCCACCTGTGTGTCCCCATATCGAGACACCGCTTGGAAGCTTAGTTTTATAGATTCCAAGACCATATCCATCCATTCCTTCTTTTCCTGTAGGAACTGTAGTAAGCATTTGTTTTAGTTGCTGTTCCTTCAGTAATTTGCCACCGAGCAAGTAAGAGAAGAATTTGTTTAAGTCGTCAGCAGTAGAAATCATATCTCCAGCAGAGCTACCTGCACTTGGGTTATAATAAGTAACGTCTTTTAGCTCACTTGCTCCGTCTGGTTGGACATATCCACGGGCATGGTTAGTGCCTGGAATAACACTTGAATTGCCTGGTAGGAATGTATTCGACAATTCAAGTGGTTCAATAATCCGATTTTCAATCTCTTCCGCATAGCTGTTTCTGGTTACTTTTTCAATAAGAATGCCCAGTAATACGTATCCTGTGTTTGAATAAGACCAGCCCTCTCCTGGAGCAAAGTCTGGAGGGAAAGAAACCCCCATCTTCACTAACTCTTCAGCCGTATACGATTTTTTTGTATCCGTAAAATCAGCGTCTTTTGACCTTGAATATTCAGCGATACCACTTGTATGGTTCAATATATGTCGGATAGTAATCTTGTTACCATCATATCCATTCCCTTGAATGACACCAGGCAACCAGTCTTCGATGTAGTCGTCTAGATTCAGGCGATTCTCTCCAGCTAATTGAAGTACAACTGTTGCGGTGAACGTCTTCGTCACACTCCCAATGCGAAAGCGAAAATCTGTTTTCATTGGTTTCTTGGTTCTCAGATCCGCTATTCCAGCGGCATACCCCCACGTTTTTCCACCCTCAGAAGTTTTAGCAAGTATCCCCGGGTATCCAAGTTGCAATGTATCCCGCATTGCTTGCTTGACGGAAGTACGATCTCGTTGAGTATTTGTTTGTAACGAACTAGATACATTTTGAGTGGGCTCTGCTTTTATAATTGAGGTTGGTGTTGTATATAACAGGGAACTTCCAGCTATTAAAAGGGCCAGACTTGCACATGTAATTTGACTACATATTTTCATAAGGCATTCCTCTCCTCTATTCATATTGTATAAGTGTTTGCTTACTGTTCCTTACTTCCTGACAAGACTTAGGGAAAGACCCTCATGCATATAGATTAAAGCCCCAGTACAAAGGTATTTATCAATACCAACAATTTGAGCCATTTAAATCTCCATCCCTCCTATAACAAAATTATTCAAAGGTATGAAAGCATATTATGTACCCTTAGTTATTGTTAGTATTAACACAACATGAGACATAACCCTAACCCATATTTTACTTTATTTATCCATAATATGTATTGAGAAAGAATGTAAATTCGAATCCTTTCCGTAACCCAACTATTGATTATTTTTTCACCTATTATAATTAGTTATTTTGAATTTCATAATAAAAAAACTGTAAAAAAATAACGATTCCCTTAACGTACAGGAAGCGGTTGAAAAATATGTCTATACGCACAATTTTCTTGTTTTGATATGGTGAACCCATCGCCATTAAGCTAAGGTTTTGAAGTACCCACTAAATGAAATTTTTCTTTCTCTACAGTTAGTTACTTTGAGAAGTCATCTCATTTTTTTGTTTTTTGGGGTGTTTCTTTTTCTTAACTTGATGGATGTGGGGTCTCGCCATATCCATCAAGTTATCTAAATAAAATACCCTCTAAAAATTAAGAATATTCAAAAGTAAAAATAGACATTTATTCACTTCGTTTGTTATAATTCAAACAAAATAAAAAATCGTTTATATTTTACATTTAACGATATCAAATTTACTGGAGGGGATAAAGATGAAAAAAGCACTTTACATCAATATAGGTGGAGAAGGACACTTAAATCCAACATTAGGATTAGTACAGGATTTAGTACAACGTGGAGACAACATTGTCTATTATTCATCAAATGATTTTGAAGAAAAAATCAAAAAAGCAGGTGCGCAATTCCGCCCCATCAATCAAGAGGCACAAAGAGAGCTTTCGGAAACTATGAATCTTATGACTTCCCATCCTCAAGAGTACTTATTACACTTCCTTCATGCTATGGAAAGAATTACTGATGCCATTTTTGAAGAAATCTCCAAAGAAACATACGATTATATCCTCTATGATGCACAGTCTTTACCTGGAAAATGGGTTGCTCACCATAGAGGTTTAGCATCTATTGCAACTTGGACCACGTTTGCTTTTTCACAAGAACTAAAAGAAAATATGAACCTGACAGGAACAAGAAACATAGAACAAAAACAGGAACGTTTAGCCATGCTACAAGCATTTTTGCAATTAGAAGAAATAGCAAAAAGGAAACAATATTTAGAAGGAAAATATGAAGTATCCCTATCTGATAATTTTTTACTTTGTCCGGGTTCAGGCGATTTGAATATTGTCTTTACTTCTCGCTATTTCCAAAGAAACAGCAAGGATTTTAAGGATGACTATATTTTTATCGGTCCTTCCATTGCTGAAAATGAAACTCTAAATGATTTTTCGGTTGATGAATTAAAAGGAGAACGTGTGATTTATATTTCTATGGGAACCATAATTAATAATCAGCCTGAATTCTATCAAAAATGTTTCGTCGGTTTAAAAGATCTCAATGCGAAAGTAGTACTTAGTATAGGCAAACAATTAACAGTGGAGCAGCTAGGAGATATACCTGATAATTTTATTGTTGGTAACTATCTTCCACAATTAGATATACTGCGTCAAGCGGATGTATTTATTAGTCATTGTGGAATGAATAGCACAAGTGAATCACTTTATTTTGAAGTACCTCTAGTTATGCTCCCATTTATAAATGATCAGCATACGATTGCTGAGCGAGTATACGAACTTGGCGCAGGATTTATGTTAAATATCCAGCAATTATCGGCCGAGGATTTAAAACATGCCGTTAATGAAGTGTTGCAGCATTCGATTTACAAAGAGAATGCCAAAAAAATTAGTCAATCATTCCGTGAGGCAGGTGGTTATATCAAAGCTGTTGATGAGATTATTACATTTACTCGTTAATTCTGCTATGTATGCCACTCAAGGCCTATTAACTTAAGAATTTTATAACACCCTACAACAAGAATATAGAAGATAGAAGAAATGCTGGCAGTATCCCATACTCATCAAGATAAGAAATTAAATACCCCATACCCAGCAAGCTAAGGTCTTGAAGTAGCCCCTAAACAAAAATTTAAATTTTTCTACAGTAATTTATGTGAATTCAACTCGTTTTTGGGAACATATGTGGTCCTTTTATAATTTGAATTTCTTTTTAAGCTTCTTATATTTTCTGTACGAACGTCTAACAATGTTTAACATAAAATACGGTATTTTAACGGGGAAAGGCAATTTATAAATGAAAGGAAAATAAAAGGTGAAATATGCCTTTTCTAGGTCTCTCCACTTACTATCTTCTTTTGTTTTTAAGAAATCAGATACATCGACTACATATCCCCTTCCTTTTTCCATCATCACATTTTTCCCGTGAACATCACAAGGAGTTAACCCTTGTTCCCTCGCATACTCTAAAGCCTCATTGATATCAAGTATTACTTGCTTAGGAATTTTAATTCCCTTATGAATAGCATCGTATAAGGTAATTTCTTTTAAACGTTTCAATACTATGAAATTTTCTCCTTTATATATAAGCTTTGAATAAGAAGGATGATCTCCAATTCTTCGGTATACTTCTGACTCTTTTTCAATTCCTTCTCCTTCTCGCACGTAAACTTTCACTACCCAATCTTTGTATTCTTTGTGCATGAATACTGCGGCATAATTACCTGTTCCTAAACACTTCCAAAGTCTAGGAATATCTTTAACTACTACAGGCTCGAATTCATCCTCACTTCTTATACTTACCTCTTTTAATAATTCGTCCTTTATCAATCCCACAAAACTATTTATACTCATCATTTCCACTCCGGTTTTGCTAAAAGGGGGCCCACCCACATTTTAACGAAAATATACACTAAGCGAATTTTAGCATAAAACGAGTCATCTTTCTTCTTAAAATAAAAAGCTAACTCATTTTATTTAAACTGTTGAATACTTAATATTTATTCCGTTATTCATAGCCAAAAACCGTACGATATAAAAATATTTCTAACTATTTTCATTTTTTCAGAGTCAACTGTATAGGGCTTTTCTTAGTACAAGTTCTCTTAGTAAATTACCTATACAAAATCTATATTACTCTATTTTATAATCTAAAACATTGTTTAGAAGTGTAGCAAAGGTTTGTTAATGGTTCAATTCTTGTTCCAATACTATCCTTGTTAGCTAACACTTTTATTGTTTTAATAGTCTTTTGTTTAATTCCCACAATGCTGTTTTGTTGCTATCCCATTTCAAAAACGTTACTGCTTCCTCAAAGCATAACCATTTATAATTGAAGTGTTCTTTAGATAATGATATGTTTTTTGTAGGGACTTTAACTCCAAAAGAAAATTCTTTTATTACATAAACCTCTTCTCCCCAAAGGAATCCTCCAACTACATCTTCTACTGATAGTGAAGACACAGAATCTAATTGTATATATGGACATTCTCTTGTAATACCAGCCTCTTCAAATGCTTCCCGTTTTGCTGATTCAATAGGAATCTCGCCGTCTTCTCCGCCACCAGCTATTCCTTGCCAATAACCATAATCACTTCGGTTAAAAATGGCATATTGAATAGAATCGGCAGTTTTTATATAAGGAAATATCAATACTTGATATGGCGCTCTCATTACTTAACCTCCTCTCGAAAATAAGTTTTAAATCAATATGAATAAAGAGCCGACATCACAATTCTACATTATTAATGCAGGTTTATAATGTCGGCCCTCTATTTTTAAATAATTTTATTTTTCATAAACAGGCTTACTCTTAACAGAGGAAAAACTACTTATTCTCTGTCGAATTTGTTTAGCATGGTTTTTCATAAATGTTAGCAGTACTCCATATTATTCAATTGCGCCAGCAACGTCATAATCATTTAAATCTAATTCAATCGGTTGTCCGAGCGCTAGTTTAGCAAGTTCCGCTCCTAAGTATGGACCAGCTGTTAAACCCGAAGCCCCTAATCCATTCGCAACGAGAATTCCTTCAAAGTTAGGTAGTGGCCCGATAACAGGTAAGAATCCTGGTGTGAATGGTCTGAATCCAACTCTCGTTTCAAGCATTGTAGCATTTTCTAAGCCAGGTGCAACTGCTAATGCCTTATGGAATACTTCATGTAAACCACCTGCTGTTACACGATGATCGAAACCAGTATCATTCTCATGTGTTGCACCAATTACGACATGACCATTGTCAAACGTTAAAATATATTGATCGTTCGGTGGCATAACAACTGGCATATTTTCTGTTGCTGTATTTTCAATTTGCAGATGAACAATTTGTCCTTTTTGGAATGTAACTAAGAAATTAACTCCTAATGGGTTCAAGATTTCATTCGCCCATGCGCCTGCAGTTACAATAACCTTTTCTGCTAAAATTGTTTCATCGTTTACTGTAACTCCAGTAATATGATTTCCTTCACGGACTAATATGGCATCGCCTTTTATAAAAGTTGCACCATGTTTTTTCGCAGCACTGATTAATGCATTGCGTAATAATCTTCCATTTACTCGTGCAGCACCACTAATATGAACAGAACTATATTCGTCTGATAATGCTGGGAATAATTTTTTTGTTTCTTCAGCTGATAAGCGAGTTATTTCACCAATCTCTGGGGCATCTTCACGTCGTTTATAAGCTCGCTCTTCCATTTGATCTAACTTTTTCTCGTCAGTATGTAAACTAATTGCACCTACACGATTATATCCTGTGTCAGTTTCACCGTCTTCTTCTAATTGCTGAATTAACGAAGAATAGTAACGTGCACCGCCTTTAACGATTTTATACCATGCTTTATTACGACGCTGTGATAGCCATGGACATACAATACCTGCTCCTGCATCAGTTGCTTGCCCTAATTGTTGGCGATCCACGATAGTAACATTCGCACCTGCCTTAGCAAGATGATAAGCAGTAGACGCTCCTAAAATTCCAGATCCAACTACAATATACGATTTCATTTCAAACACCTTTTCTCTTTTGCTAATTATATAAATATAAGAACATTCCTTAGTATAATGGAAGGAATGCTTTTTTCAATGTACTCATCACAATTAATTGTTGCAGCATTGTGACTTTCTTAATCATTATTTTTTCTTCTTACGGAATAATTCAATTGTTTTATAGCCTTGTGAAAGGATTTCTATCATTTTCTCTAGACGTTTTTCACGTGTTTTTTCTTGTTTTACAGAAAAAAGATTACGTGCCCAATCTTTCTGATATCCAGGCGTTAAACTTTGATAAAACTTAAGTTCATTCGGGTGATTTGTTAATAATGCTTCAACATCTTTAATTCGATCTGCATAATCGGCAACACATTGACTCATAGCAGATGTTTTCGTTGTTTTTTTCTTTTCACGTTTTAAACCTACAACAGTAAAGACTTCATCCATACTTACCATTCGTGCAAATTTAATATCGCTTTCTCCCACATAACCATCTTCTCCAACGTTTAATGCCGGAAACATCTCATCACGGTGAATAAACGTACTATAACGAGCATTACCTTTTTTCGGATATGCGAAGAATACGTAACCTTTTTCAATTAGTAATTCTTCATTACTAATAATAAAATTCGTTTGTTTCACCATTTCATCAAGCGTTTCTACAAATATAAAGATAGCATCGTGTTCTTTTGAGAATGCAGTTTCTTTACCTGTAAAAATGTCATAATCGCTTGGTTCGTTAATAACGACCATATTTGTATACTTATTAAGTTTCAATTTATCAATAACTGACATAATAATCTTCCTTTACATTCAAAGTTCATTGTACATACTTTTTCGTACTGTTCTAGTGTATTATATGTATTAAGAAAATCAAACTTTAAATCGTATTATTCTGCTGCAAAAGAACATAATTCTTTACTAGATGGGGTGGTTTTATGCCATATGTAATCCGAGATGAAGGGCTAGTTTTACAAGGGGATGATTGAAAAGAACCAATTTTTCATACATATGAAGAAGCTGAGGAAACATTAAAAACATTAACTATACCGCAGTTTCCGAAACATATTAGAAGAAAACCATTTACACCAAAAATAATAAAGATAGCCGCTTCTGAATAAGAACCGGCTATCTTTATTATTCATAACTTAATAGCAAATAAAGTATATAAAAACTCTTTATATTGATCTTCTGTAATTTCACGCTTAGTTTTTTCCCCATGAATAATTTCGGTTAAACTTGTATTCGTTAATGAAATATGGCCAGAGTTCGTCAACTTTACTGCAATTGGTCCCTTATTAAAAATAGACTTCTCATCTTCTATCACTCTTCTTTGAACATCATTTACTACTATCTCATCAATAATATGTTTATAAAAAGCATGACAAACTTTCCATTCTCCAGCAGCATCTTTTCTTTCTAAAACATAATTTCCTCTACTCGTAGCTTTTTGTCTCACCCGGTACGAACCATTTTTTGAAGAAACAGATTCACCAGTAAAAGGTACAGGAACAAGAGGTACTAACGAAGCTATACCTACATCAATTAAATACTGTACATTATTATAAGTTAAAATAATTGTTATATGGCCATCCTCAAGTGCCCATGCATTTATATCGTTTTTATAAACCGTACCTAATGCCAGTTGTACATCATAGCCACAGTCTCTTAAAAAATAGTAAAAAAGAGTGTTTAATTCGTAGCAAAGTCCACCACGGGAACTAGTTAAAATTTTCTCTCGCAAGTTTTCCGGAGAGATTTGATTCGTATTTCGTGCTATAACATCTAAATTCTCAAATGGTATAGTATGCGCAAACGAAAAGAGTATGGTAGGTAATTCTTCAAACGTTACATCATTACGTTTTTTAAGATTTAATCTTGTGAAAAGCTGATCTTGTAAACTTGTCATATTTAGCACCCCTTAAAAATTTATAAGTTAAAATAATATATGCTGATTGTAAATTTTAAGGGGCACTGTAACAATGTACATTTCATTTAACTGTACCGGTACAAAAATTACGATTCACGAGGTAAATTAATAGAAGGCGTCATTACAAATGTCTTTTCTGTAATTACTTCTTTTTGGGGCAAATCAAAAGCTACGAATATAAATTTAATAGTTTATCTATAGGCAAATTAATAATATCACTTAAATCAACAAAATATTGAAGTTGCCACGTTTGGCTCTTTTTAGCTTGATTGCTAACAGTGGTATCCCAAACAGGATAAATTCTCATTGCCATTTTCCCTGTTTGACTTGGTGTTCTCAATATTTTTTCTTTAAGAAGAATCTCTTTAGGAAAAATAAATTGCCCTAGTTTATTATCAGCAATACAAGTGATTACTAATAAATCAGGAGCAGCTTCATAAGAGAAAGCTCTATTTCGCATATTTTCATCTTTCTCCCAAAAAGAAACAAATTGCCCAATTTTATTAGGAGTAACTTTTGATTTTCTAAAACGAATGGTTTTGTTATTTAAGTGGAATAAACATCCGGCATATTCTGCGTTTTGCTTTTCTTCTTTTAGATTCGTAATAATTAAGTTGTTAGGTTTGTAAACTATATTATTTAAATTTTGGATTATATTATTAAAATTGTTCAAATTGTTCAAAAAAACTCCCCCTTTATTCATCTCTTAGTTTACCACAAACATCAGTTCTTCTATATCGTATATAATTATGAACTAAGAGAAATGGGGGAATTTAGCAGGATATAATTATTACTTTAATGTACTTAGTTTTTCAATTGCTTGTTGTTCAGTTGCTAAGTAAAAAATGTCATTCCCTTTATTACATTCATAAATAAAATCCTTTAAGCTTTTACTAGTATACATAGAGAAATCTCCAACAATAGCAATCTTTACCTTGTAGTTTATAAACTTTTGAAGGATATCACCCGCAAGCCGTGTTTTTAGGCCAAAGAAATCTTCACTTATTAAAGATTTATGGATAATAATATGTTTCGCATCTACCTCATATTGAACTGTTGCCATAGTATCTAATGCAGACTGAACATCCGATATTAATACCTTATCGTTTCTAATGACCGCAATATTGATTCCATCGATTACTACTTTCTTTATTTCCATAGTCCCACCCCTTTATAATTTACACAGTATGAGTAAAATTGTTTTACAAAACTTTGTATTAATCATAGATTAAATTAGCCAAAGCTATTAAAATCGCCCCTATTTTTTATTGCTAATACGGTCAATGAAATTAATGATAGTTTCTCTTTTTTATATTTTTGAATACATATGAGATTACTTTTACTTGTTATAAAAATATTGTGGAGTAACATAACTTAACAAACTATCCAAAGTGTTAATCTCGGCATACGGTTGTATTTTGGTAGTATTCTTGATCTTCTGAGGGTTAAACCACACACCTTTTATATTTACATTTTGAGGACCAGCAATATCCTTTTCTAAGTCATCTCCAACAAATAAAGTATTTTCCGGCTGTAAATTTAGCTTATTTAATGCTAGTTCGAATATACGTTTATCAGGTTTACTAAATCCCACTTCTTCAGAAATAATGATTGTTTCAAAATACTTATTTAAATTCGTGTTAAATATTTTAGCTTTTTGCCTCTGAGTTGAGCCATTTGTTATAATTCCAACTTTAAAGTGCTTCTTTATTTGATTTAAGAAATGAATAGTATTTTGGTCTATTGAAAAACATCTAGGGAAATTATTATTCCAAAAATCTTGGATGTAATTGCGTGGCAATCTATACTTCGGCCTGAATTCATCAAACAATGATTCTAAAACTGTCGTTTTATTACTTATGCCATATTCTCTTTTATCGTATTCTTTGAATTTCTGTAACATGTTGCTTTTAGCCGCACCATCTACATTTTCATAACACTTTTCTAAAACAATTAAAAATAATGCCTCTACTGCTTTATCCCTATCAAGTAATGTATCATCTAAATCAAACAGCATCGCTTTATAACCCATCAAATCATTTCACAACCTTTCTAGCATTATATAAATCTCTCCAAGTTTGTACCTTTAAACTTTTGGTTTAGCAAGAACATTGTTATGTAGTGATTAACGATTAAATAAAAACTAGATGAAAGAAATTCATAGTTCTTGGCACACACTCTAGTATTACAGTAGCTTCTTCTATATTGAAATTCCTTTTCCTCTTTTGGTAAAGAAGCAAAAGTATATTTTCGAGAATTTTAAGAAACTACATACAATTCACGTTATTATACATTAGTTTTTCGTAAATATTAATCGTACATCAATTCATACGATAAGTTTTTTTAAGCAATTATTTCTCCATAAAAAAGGAATATAGCTAATAATACTTTTTGGTAGTAAACGTCCTATGAAGTTTACTACTGTATCTCCACATAAACTCCAGATTGTACGGCTATAATGACTACCAGAGGTGATATTATGAAAAATTATCATATCCTCGTGGTTGAGGACGATCAAGAAATTCAGGAATTAATTAAACAATTTTTAATGACACAGCATTATACAGTGGTAGTCGCTTCAGATGGACTAGAGGGTATGACACAATTTAATAAGCAATCATTTGATTTAATTCTTCTAGATGTCATGATGCCCAATCTTAATGGATTTGAAGTTTCTAAAATGATTCGAAGTCAGTCAAACGTACCAATTATTATGCTAACTGCGTTGGAAGAAGAGGAAGATCAAATGAAAGGATTCGACCTTGGGATCGATGACTATATAACAAAGCCCTTTTCATTTCATGTTTTGATTAGACGAGTCGAAGCTGTACTAAGAAGAAGTTATGATAAAAATGTAAATAATCATTTGATATTTAAAGAAGTGCGTATTGATGTGGATGCATATAGAGTATATGTAAATGACGTTGAAATTATATTAACGACAAAAGAGTTTGAAATTCTACAACTACTATTTCAAAATGAGAGAAAAGTACTCCCAAGAGAAAATATCGTTGAAAAGGTTTGGGGTTACGATTATTTTGGAGAAACACGAATAATTGATACACATATTAAAAACCTACGCAAAAAATTAGCTATCCCTTATATTAAAACAATAAAGGGTATTGGATATAAAATTGATGAATAGTATTGTGAAACTCATGAAAATGAAGCAAATTACTTATAAACTCTTTATGACTACATCTCTCATTTTATTATCCTTTGCAGTATTGATTTATTTAACTTTATACTTCTTTCTTCCGACGTTTTATGAGCAATATAAAACAGATCAACTTCAAACAGGGATAAACGAAATCATTGATAAATCTAAAAATCTTACGTTTCAAGATGCGATACCACTTTTTGATGAATACGCCAAAAAAAATAATGCGATGCTTTATCTCCAAAATAAAGAAGGAGTAATTATTTACTCTCCTTCATTTTCTTTTATTCAAAGTGGTACGCAAAAAACAGTAGTTACTAAAGCAACACGATTCGAGAATGCAAGTACCCTTAGCAATTCATATAACGTTACGAAACCAATTCAATTTCAAGATGGTAGTTTAACGCTTATAGTGTTTGCTACATTTCAACCGATTGATGAAGCTTCACAGGTTTTAGTACGCTTTCTCCCCTATATTAGTATCATTGTGCTCGTTATTGGTATAGGAAGTGCTTATTTTTATTCCAGGTTTATTACAAAGCCACTTATTTATATTAATGAAGGTGCACAAAAGATGGCAAATTTAGATTTCTCCGAAAAAATTGAGGTTCGCTCTACAGATGAGTTAGGAGAATTATCTAATAGTTTAAATGACATGTCTATTAACTTGCAACAAGCTATGTTTGATTTGAAAAAAGCAAATGAACAATTAAAAAATGATATTGAAAAAGAAAGAGAAATAGAAACAAAACGCAGAGAGTTTTTTGCGATTGTAGCACATGAATTAAAGTCCCCTCTTACTGTAATGAAAGGATACTTAGAAGGAATGATATACAATATTGGCCCTTATCAAAATCGCGATCAATATTTAAAGAAAAATCATCAAATTATTGAAAGTATGGAACAATTAGTTCGTGAAATTTTAAGCGTATCGAAATTAGAACAACACACCTTCAAACTAAAAGTAGAGGAAGTTAATCCTTCAAAGTTAATAGGTGCAATCACAAAAGATCTCGAATTTTTTGCTTCTCAAAAAAGCATCGAAATAATAAAAGAAATTGATTCTGACCTTTCTATTTATACCGATTGTGCCCTTTTAGAAAAAGCATGTAAAAATATTATTCACAATGCGGTTATGTATTCACCACATAATGAAAAAGTCTATATAAAGTTAAGTGAGGATTCGAAACAAGGTCAAATCGAAATGCAAATTATAAATACAGGTGTCAATATTAAAGATGAAGATTTACAACAAATTTTCAAACCATTTTATCGAATTGAAAAATCAAGAAATCGAAATACTGGAGGAAATGGTTTAGGGCTATATATTGTTAAGCAAATTCTTGAAACGCTAGATATAAAGTATTCAATAAAAAATATGGAACATAGTGTGCAATTTTACATGAGTATTCCATTATCTAAACATAAAAACAAACAAACTCTCCTTTAAATAGGACGAGTTTGTTTGTTTTTGTAGTAAGTATAAACTTATTAACAGGTTTTTCACTTAATGGACAAATGCTGCTTCTTAAATGGCGATTATCATAAGTAGTGACAAACTGTATTCAATTTACATATTTATCTTCTACTTTTCAGATTAATTTGGAATTCTTTTATAATAAGCTATATGTAAAGATTAAAGATAAAGGATGATTCGTATGCAAATAAGACCAAAGGTAAGTGAATATAACTCCTATTATGCAACGTATACCAACTTAGTATCAGACGGAAATATCATACATATTCTAGAACAACAAATGAAGGAAACGAATCTTTTATTAAAGGGAATTTCTAATAGTGAGGGACTTTTCCGGTATGCTCCTACTAAATGGAGTATAAAAGAAGTAATCGGTCATATAGCAGATACAGAACGGATTATGGCGTATCGATTGCTATCTATCGCTCGAGGCGAGACAGCAGAACTTCCAGGCTATAATGATGATATGTATGTTCTTAGAGCTGCTTTTGATAAGCAATCTATGCAAGATCTTCTTGAGAATTTAATAGTTGTTCGCCAATCTACCCTGTATTTACTTAGAAGCTTAGATAAAGAAGCTTGGTCACAAAGAGGAAATGCGAATAATTCTGAAGTTACAGTTCGTGCATTAGCATACATCATTGCTGGTCATGAGCTTCATCATCTTCAAATTATAAAAGAACATTACCTTGGTTCTGATTTATATCCAGCAACTTAACATTTGAAGAAAATGAGTCCTATTTATGTAGTGCTCTTTTTCAGTATTTATAACGGATTAGTGCTTAGAACTATGGCAATTAAATGCATTTATTTATAAAGTCCACCACATAATATATATGCTATCCCCTCTTATTCTGTACATAATTTTCTTTAGGTTGATATACTACAAACTCAATATATCTGGAAAGGTGATGATATTATGTATGAACAACAAAATAATAGAGATAGAGATCAAAAAATGATGTTTTTTATGCAGGGAGTTCCCTCAAATAAAATTAACATGAATCAATTACCTAAATGGATTAGAATTTTTGGCTATTGTACGTTTGATTGGATAATAGTATTTAGTTTAATTATGATTGTAGGTTTAATTCTGCAATAACTATGTGTGATTATCCCATGATATAGGTAACCAATTATAATAAAAAGAACTTGTAGAATATACTACAAGTTCTTTTAAAAATATTATTAAAACGGGAATAACAGACTATTTTAACATTCAGTACAGGGAGACCATTTTGATTATGGCTTGATTTTATTATAAATCAAATATAAGCTTTTGAAAGGTCTAGTTTTTGAAAAATATGTGAATTAAACAGCTACGATGTTTATATTAGATTTCATTTATGATTAACTTCTTCTTACTTAAATACACTGCACGATCTGATTTTTTAGCAACCTCCTGTGAGTGCGTCACAACAATAATGCATTTATTCTCTTTATGTGCAAGTTCTTGAAACAGTTCTATTATATCCATTGCGGTTTCCTCGTCGAGGTTTCCTGTCGGCTCATCTGCAATTAGTAAATCAACATTACAAGATAGTGCTCGAGCGATTGCTACACGCTGTTGTTGCCCGCCACTTAGTTGCAGGACGTTTCGTTTCGCTTCAGCTTCTGAGAGTCCTACCCTCTCTAATAATTCTAATGCTCTTGCTGTTTTATTTTGCACTTTAACACCTGTAATTTCCATTGCTGTTAAGACGTTTTGAAGAGCGGTCATATAGGTAATTAAGTTATAAGATTGGAAAATTACAGATACATTTTGATTACGGTATCGATCCAAGCCAATTTTTCTAATATCTTTGCCATTATACAGTACATAACCATTTTTAGGGACATCTAGTCCACAACCTAAGCTTAGAGTTGTAGTTTTACCAGATCCAGATGGTCCTAAAATCGTGTAGAAATGTCCTTTTTGAAAAGAAAAGTTAACATTATCTAGTATCGCTACATTTTTTCCGTTACTTTCATAATAATAATCCAAATTTTTAAACTGTAAAATCGTCTCCATATCGAGCCTCCTCATTCATCTTTTAAAAGAATTTGTTTTGGGTTTAAACGTAGAATAGATAATGCTGGAAGAAGCGTTGCTATTATAGCAATAGCTAGTCCAATTCCACCCATTTTTCCTACATCTTCTCCTGTTACACTTACATCAATTTTATCAATTGGATCTTCTTTTTGATTTTGTAGAGTACCACCGGGTCCAGCCATCATTACAGTACCATGTTGCGAGGTATCTGTTTCTTCGCTTGCAGTAGCAATTTCATTCGAAAGTAAATTATCCCCGATATATTGAGAAACTTTAGCTCCTGTTGTTATGGATAATCCAAATGCTAAAATAGCGATACACACTACTTCTACTACGAATTGCGCCATCAGTTTCCACTTTTTCTCTCCAATAGACAATAGAATTCCCATTTCTTTACGACGCCCTTTAATTGATAGCATAATGATTAATCCTAAAATAATCGCACCTGCAATCGATACAATATAAATAATCATTTGAGAAGTCGAAGAGATATTTTCGATAGGACCAATCATTTGCTTGTACAATGAATCATGCGCATCTAATTTATAATAATTAAAATCAATATTAGATTTTTTTGCTTCTTTTTTAAATGCATCAATATATTGTGGATCATTCAAGAAATACACGACTTGAACACTACTTATACCTTGGTCTACTTCTAATTTTTTCATAGTTGAATGCGGCATATATAGTTTATTAGCTGGATCCATAATAGGAGGAGCCTGTTGACCCATTGCTTGCTCATTTGTTTCGTAAATACCAATAATTTCAACCTCAAGGGTTTCCTTCTTATCCCCTGATTGCACTTTAACTTTGTCTCCTACTTTCAAATTGTTTAATTCCGCTAATCGTTTTTCCATTAAAGCTACATTCTGATCCTTCATTTGCTCTGTTATTGGTTTTCCATCAATGATTTTACTTTTTCCGTTTTTAAAGCTTTCTTGTAATGCAGTCTTGCGAACTCCCTCAATCATAAAAGAAGCATTCATATCTATTTCTGTACCAGAGCTTGAACCGCCTCGCGCAGCCGCCATTCCCACTTTACCTTTTCCTTCTTCTTCTCCTTCTGAAGCTCCTACTTGTTTAAGCCCTTCAGAAATACCGAAAGTGTTAGCTATGTAATTATAATCTTTTACATACTTGGACTTCGCTAATTGATCTGTTTCTTTTGCATCGAGCTGCGGCGGATTTGGCATTTCTCCAGTTTCCTTAGCTTTTTGACCTAATTTGTCGAAATCAAGACCTAAAGTAAC